>CAZBBB010000135.1:0-6612 GCA_964490005.1 uncultured Phycisphaerales bacterium
CGCGGGCCTGGCGGCGCTGCTCGACGGCGCGGGCGCGCCGCAGCTCGTCGTCGATCGCGCCGCGTTCCTCGCGCTGCGCGGCGGCGAGATGGCGGCCGTCGCGGCGCGCGCGCTGGGCGACCCGGCCAGCGAGGTCATGACGATCCTGGGCTGCAACGCGACCGGGCGCGCGGCGATGGAGTGCCTGCTCGCGGTGTTCCCCGACACCGAGCGCATGCTCTGCTGGGACCCGCACGTCGAGACGCAGAACGCGTTCGCCGACGAGATCATGACGAGCTTCGACGTGGCCTCGATCATCCCGCCCGAGCCGCGCGAGGCGACCGAAGGCGCGCACGTGCTCGTGAGCTGCCTGCCGGTCACGACCTCTCCGCGGCCCGTCGTGGAGGCCGAGTGGCTGCAGACCGCGACGCTGCTCGCCGTGCTCGATCTCGACGCGACGATCGCGCCGACGGCGCGCGCGCGCGCCGATCGCCGACTCACCGACTCGCTGGCGGGTTGGCGCGCGTGCGTGAGCGCCGGCCACCTGCAGGGCCTGCCCGAGCCCGGCGAAGAACTCGGCCCGGTGCTGGCGGGTCAGGCGAGCGGGCGCGGCCCGGGCGTGCCGATCATCTCGACCACGATCGTCGGGCATCCGGCCGTCGACCTGGCGCTGGCCGAGGCGCTGGCGCGCGGCGCCGGCGCGGCCGGCCGCGGCCGGGCGCCGTGAGGCGGCGGGGCGCGCGCGCATGAGCCGGGGCCTGACGCTGATCACGATCCCGACGCTCAACGAGCGCGAGCACCTCGCGACGTTCATGCAGGGCATCCTCGACCTGAACGACGAGAGCCTGCACGTGCTGCTGGCCGACGACGACAGTCTCGACGGCACCTGGCGCACCTACGGCACCAAGTACGCCGCCGACAGCGTGCGCTTCCACCTCATGCGGCGGCCGGGTCACGACAAGGGGCGCGGCTTCGCGCTGCGCGAGGCCTGGGCCTGGGCGCTCGAGCACGAACCGCGCTACGACTTCGTGATCGAGATGGCGGGCAACGGCACCGACGACCCGCGGCACATCCCGGCGCTGCTCGAGAAGCTGCGCGGCGGCGCCGACGTGGTCGTCGCCGAGCGCAGCGTCGCGCCCGGCGGCGGCGCCGACACGCCGCGTCGCTCGTGGGGCGCGGGGCGCGCGCTCGTGGGCGCGCCGGTCTGCGACTACGAATCGGGTTTCCGCGGCTTCACGCGCCCGGCGCTGCAGCAGATCGACCCTCGGCGCCTGAAGAGCCCCGACCACCGCATCAAGGCCGAGGTCATGGCGCGCGCGGGCAAGCTCGGCCTCAAGGTCGCCAGCGTGCCCGTGCCCTTCATCGCCAAGGACGCCCGCCACGTGCAGGGCGGCAACACGGGCCTCGGCGGCCAGCTCGGCCTGTTCCTGCGGCGGATCACCGGCCGCCTCTGAGCGCGCCCCGGCGCGCCGCGCGACGGCGCGGCGCTCAGTTGTCGCTCGGCGCGGCGGCTCGCTCGACGAGCCGCACCGCGTGCCCGTCGGGGTCGCGCACGACGAGCGCACGCCGGCCCTCGGGCGTTTCGGCGACGTCCGTCGAGACCAGGCCCGCGCGCCGGGCGCGCAGCGCGAGCGCCAGCTCGTCGAGCGCGTCGACCTGCACGCGCGTCTCCCAGTGCAGCAGGTCGGGGGCGCGCGCGTCGGCGGGATACGGCCGGCCGTCGCTCGGCGAGAGGTACTGCAGGAACTCCACGCCCGGCCCCGCGGCTCCGCGCAGACCGGTGATGAGCAGGTGCGCGCCGAAGACGCCGTTGAGGCGCTCCTGCTCGGGACCGAAGTTCTCGCTCGTGCCCGCCACGTGCAGGCCGAGCGCGTCGCGCCAGAAGGCCAGGCTCGCGGCGCTGTCGGCCACGACGATCGCCGTGTGGTCGATGCCGAGGAACAGCGCCTCGCCGCGCGCGGACGGATCCTGCCAGCGCGGCTCGCCCTTGCCGGGCGGAAAGGCGATGAGTTCGAGCACGTGGCCGTCGGGATCCTTGAAGTAGAAGGCCTCGATGCCGCCGGCCGCGGGGTTGCTGTCGGGCAGGCGCTGCGGGCCGCTGCTGGCGTGGCGCACGCCGTGCTCGCGCAGCCGGGCGTAGGCGCGCGGCATGTCGGCGACGACGATCGCGACGTGCTGGAACCAGCGGTCCTGGCTGCGCGAGTCGATCGGGATCGGCCGCCCCTCGGGCGCGAGGAACTGCGTCAGTTCGAAGCTCTCCTCGCCGAGCGCGAGGCGCGCGGTGAGGGTGCGCGCCGCGAAGACGCCCGAGAGCCGCTCGAGCGACTCGCCGGCCTGCTCCTCGACGCCCAGCAGCCGGAAGTCGAGGACCTGCGTGTAGAACTCGATCGCGCGCGGCAGGTCCGAGACCGTGCAGCCCGCTCCGAGCACGACGGGCCCCTGCTGCGCCAGGCCGCGCGGCGCGAGCGCCAGCCCACAGAGCAGGGCGAGCGCGAGCAGCAGCGCGCCGCGAGCGACGACACCGGCTCCCCGCCGCGCCCTCACGACAACCTGCCGATCAGGTGCTGCCCGACGCGCAGCGCGTTGGCCATGATCGTCAACGAAGGGTTCACCGCGGCGCTGCTGGGGAAGAAGCTGCCGTCGACGACGTACAGGTTGTCGAACTCGTGCGCCTTGCAGTCGACGTCGAGTACCGAGCTGCGCGGGTCCTCGCCGAAGCGGCAGGTGCCGACCTGGTGCGCCACGCCCTGCAGCGGGATCTTCTTCTTGAGGTACAGCGAGAGATCGAAGAACTGGCTGCCCATGCCGGCGGCCTTGAGCACCGCCTGCCAGCGCTTGAGGAGCCGCTCGTAGGCCGCGCCGTTCTTTTCCGTGTACTCGAGCACGATGCGTCCGTCCCGCCAGCGCACGCGGTTGTCCGCGTCGGGCAGGTCCTCGGCCGTGAGCCACCAGTCGATGGAGTGCCGCGCCATTTCGTCGAGCACCAGGCCCGGCGTGAGCTTGGGCGCGTCGAGCGCGAGCATCTCGCGGTTGGCCTTGCCCAGCAGCTGCACGTGCCCCATCGGGTGCGGGAAGTCCTGCTCGCCCCAGTAGAAGTCGTTGCAGGCGAGGGTCTTCTGGAACACCGTCGGGTTGGGCGTCTTGCTCACGGCGAGCATCGCGCCGTTGATGTGCTTCATGAAGTTGCGGCCGACCTGGCCCGAGCCGTTGGCCAGGCCCTGCGGGTGGCGCTCGTTGGCCGAGCGCAGCAGCAGCGCGGCCGAGTTGATCGCGCCGCACGCCACGACGGTGATGCGCGCGCGGAACATGCGCAGCAGGCCGCCCAGCTCGACCTCGGCGCCCGTGACTTCGCGGCCGCTGGCGGAGGTCAGCAGGCGCACGACCTTCGCGCCGGTCTGCAGCGTCACGCCGCCCTTGCGCAACGCCGGGCGCACGCAGGTGAGGTCGGCATCCTGCTTGGCGTCGACCAGGCACGGGAAGCCGTCGCAGGTGTTGCAGCGGATGCAGGGCGCCGGCGCGCCCGCCTCGCCCGAGAGCCTGACGCCCAGCGGCAGGTGGAAGGGATGCAGGCCCTGCGCGCGGAGCGACGCGGCCAGCTCCTCGATGCGCGGCTCGTGCTCGACCGGCGGCAGCGGGAAGGGGCCGCGCGGCGGTTCGGTCGGATCCTCGCCCGTGACGCTGCGCACGCCGTAGAGGCGTTCGGCCTCGTCGTACCAAGGCGCGAAGTCGCCGTAGCGCAGCGGCCACTCGGGCGAAACGCCGCCCACGTGCTCGACGCGCTCGAAGTCGCGCTCGCGCAGGCGCAGCAGCGCCGCGCCGTAGACCTTCGTGTTGCCGCCGACCCAGTAGCCCGTGCCCGGACGCAGCTCGCGCCCGTCCTTGTCGAGCCAGGTCTCGTTGGTGTGGTAGCGCTCCCGGCCGAAGACCTCGGTCGTGTCCCAGTTGGCCTTCTCGCGCGGCAGGAACTCGCCGCGCTCGAGCAGCAGCACGCGCAGGCCGCCGCCGGCGAGCTTGTGCGCCAGCGTGCCGCCGCCGGCTCCGCTGCCGATGATCAGGACGTCGTGCAGGTCGGTGGCGTTCATGGTGCGTGGGTCCGCGCGAGGCGAAGGGCGATCAGGTCGCCGCTTCGATGCGCGCGCGGCCGCGCGATTTCGCCGGCGCCGCGGCGTGGCCGTGATCGGCGTGCCCGTCCGATCGGCCCTTTCGTCCCAGCCCCTCGATCAGACTGGCGACGAGCGCGGTCCAGCCGGTCTGGTGGCTGGCACCGACGCCGCGGCCCGTCTCGGCGTGGAAGTACTCGTGAAACAGCACGAGGTCCTTCCAGTGCGGGTCGCCGGCGAAGCGCGGATCGTCGCCGTGGCACGGGCGTCGCCCGTCGGCGTCGGGCAGGAACGTGGCCGCGAGGCGCCGCGCGATGAGGCGCGCCGCCTCCCCGAGGTGCGCGCGCCGTCCCGAGCCGCTCGGCAGCTCGACGGTGAGTTCGTCGCCGTAGAAGTGGTGGTAGCGTTCGAGCGCCTCGACGAGCAGGAAGTTGATCGGGAACCAGATCGGCCCGCGCCAATTGCTGTTGCCGCCGAAGAGCGTGGAGGTGCCCTCGCCCGGGGCGTAGTCGACGCGGTGCTCGCGGCCCTCGAGCCGCAGCACGTAGGGATGGGCCTCGTGATGCTTCGACAGCGACCGCACGCCGAAGGGCGAGAGGAACTCGTTCTCGTCGAGCAGGCGCTGCACGACGCGCTGCAGCCGCTCGCGCGACGGGATCGCCAGCAGCCGGTGGCCGTGACCGGCTCCGTCGCTCATCGTGCTCATGTGCCGCGACAGGTCGGGGCGGTTGCGCAGGAACCACTCCAGCCGCCGCTTGAAGCCGGGCAGCGCGTCGATCGTCTCCTGCTCGACGACCTCGGCCGCGATGAGCGGGATCAGTCCGACGAGCGAGCGCACCTTGAGCGGGATCGTGCGGCCTTCGGCGTGGAGCTGGTCGTAGTAGAAGCCGTCGTCCTCGTCCCACAACCCGCTGCCGCCGAAGCTGTTCATGGCGTCGGCGATGGCCACGTAGTGCTCGAAGAACTTGCTGGCCATGTCCTCGTAGCTCTTGTCGTGGCGCGCCAGCTCGAGCGACATCGACAGCATCGTGCCGCAGTAGAAGGCCATCCACGCGGTGCCGTCGGCCTGGTCGAGCCAGCCGCCTCCGGGCAGCGGCGCGCTGCGGTCGAAGACGCCGATGTTGTCGAGCCCGAGGAAACCGCCGGCGAACACGTGCCGCCCGCTGCGGTCCTTGCGATTCACCCACCAGGGGAAGTTGAGCAGCAGCTTCTGGAAGCAGCTCTTGAGGAAGTCGAGGTCGCGCGCGCCGCGCGGCCCCGACTTCTTGTACACGCGCCACACGGCCCAGGCGTGCACCGGCGGGTTCACGTCGCCGAAGGCCCACTCGTAGGCGGGGATCTGGCCGTTGGGGTGCATGTACCACTCGCGCAGCAGCAGCGCGAGCTGCCCCTTGGCGAAGTGCGGGTCGATGCTCGTGAACGGGATCATGTGGAAGGCCAGGTCCCAGGCCGCGAACCACGGGTACTCCCAGGTGTCGGGCATCGAGAGCACGTCGCGGTGGTGCACGTGGCTCCACTCGGCGTTGCGGCCGCCCCTGCGGCCGGCGGGCGGCGTCGGCTGCGCGGGGTCACCCTCGAGCCACTGCGGGATCACGTAGTGGTAGAACTGCTTGCTCCACAGCAGGCCGGCAAAGGCCTGGCGCGCGACGGCACGCTGCGCGTCGGAGAGGCCGGCGGGCAGCCGCGCGGCATGGAAGGCATCGGCCTCGGCGCGGCGCGCGGCGAGCAGTTCGTCGAAATCGGCGAAGCCCGCGCCCGCGGCGCCGGACTCGGCCACGAAGCGCAGGCGCAGCACCTGTTCGCCTCCGGCCGGCACGAGCAGCCGGTACAGCGCGGCGCACTTGGTGCCGCGCCGCGCGGGGTTCACCGCCTCGCCGCGACCGTTCACGACGTACTCGTGGAAGGCGTCCTTCACGTACGGCGAGGCGTTGACCCCGCCCCACAGGCGCGCGTGGTTGGTCTCGTTCTCGGTGAAGAGCAGCTCGGGCGGCGCGCCGTCGGGGCCGACATCGCACAGCAGCCGGTAGCTGCCCAGCTTCTCGTGCGCGGCGCGCACGCTCCTCGCGTCGAGCGCCTCGATCGAGGGCCGCTCGCCGTGGTCGTCGTCGCGCCGGCCCCAGCTCCAGGTGTTGCGGAACCACAGCGTCGGCAGCACGCACAGCGGCGCGGGCTGCGGGCCGCGGTTGGCCACGCGGATCTCCAGCAGCAGGTCCTCGGGGCCGGCCTTGGCCCAGCTGGCCTGCACGTCGAAGACGCGCCGCTCGTCGAAGACGCCCGTGTCGACCAGCTCGAACTCGCGGTCGTTCAGGCCGCGCCGCGCGTTCTCCTCGACCAGGCGCGCGTAGGGGAACTCGGCCTGCGGGTACTTGTAGAGGCCCACCATCCACGAGTGCGTGGGCGTGCCGTCGACGAAGAAGTACTGCTCCTTGCAGTCCTCGCCGTGATTGCCCTGCGGGCCGCTGAGCCCGAACAGACGCTCCTTGAGGAGCGGGTCCTTGATCGCCAAATTGGTCTTGGCGAGGTAGGATTCCGG
>CAZBBB010000136.1:0-6538 GCA_964490005.1 uncultured Phycisphaerales bacterium
CCCGCTGCCCGAAGCGCAGCTCGACCGCTTCATGTTCAACGTGATCGTCGGCTACCCCGACGAGCAGGAGGAGCGCGAGATCCTGCGGCGCACGACCGAGCAGGCGCAGGCCGAACTGCCGGCCGTGATGAGCGGCGTCGAGATCCTCGAGCTGCAGCAGCTCGTGCGCCGCGTGCCGGTGGCCGACGAGATGCTCGACTACGCCACCGCGCTGGTGCGCGCCACGCGCCCCGACGAACCGGGCGCGCCCGAGTTCGTGAAGAGCTCGCTGCGCTGGGGCGCCGGGCCGCGCGCGGGCCAGTACCTCGTGCTCGGCGCGAAGGCGCGCGCCGTGATCCGGGGCCGCTTCCACGTCTCGATCGAGGACATCCAGCGCGTCGCGCGGCCCGTGCTGCGCCACCGCATCCTGACCAACTACTCGGCGCAGGCCGAGGGCATCCGCCCCGACGACATCATCGACAGGCTCCTCGCTTCGGTGCCTGCCCACCCCGTGCGCGCAGGCAACGATGGCGGACTCCCGAAGGTCGTCGCGACTCCCGGCCGCTGACGACGCGGCCCGGCGCGCCGACCGCGCGCTCGACCCCGTCGTCGCCGAGCGGCTGGCGCAGCTGTCGCTGACGGCGGCCAAGGCCGTCGAGGGCTTCCTCTCGGGACGGCACCGCAGCCCGCATCGCGGCGTGTCGGTGGAGTTCGTCGAGCGCCGCCCGTACGTGCAGGGCGACGACCTGCGCCACCTCGACTGGAAGGCCTTCGCGCGCAACGACCGCCTCGCGATCAAGCGCTACGAGGAGGAGACGACCTTCGACGCCACGCTCGTCGTCGACGCCAGCGCGTCGATGGGCTACCCGACCGACGGCGGCGACTCCAAGTACGACGTGGCCTGCCGCGCGGCGGCGGCCATCGCGCATCTCGTGCTGCGCGAGCGCGACGGCGTCTCGCTGGCGCTCTTCGACCACCGGCTCGACCGCGTGCTGCCGGCCTCGACCTCGCCGGCGCACCTCGGCGCCGTGCTGCGCGCGCTCGTCGAGCGGAACCCCGACGGCACGACCGACCTGGGCGAGGTGCTCGCCCGTCTGGTGGCGCGCGTGCCGCGGCCGGGCGTGGTCGTCGTGTTGTCCGACCTGCTCGGCGACGAAGGGCACGTCGCGCGCGGGCTGGGCCATCTCGTCGCGCGTCGCCACGACGCCATCGTGCTGCACGTGCTGCACACCGACGAGCTGCGCTTTCCCTTCGACCGCCTCACCCGCTTCGACGGCATCGAGGAGCCCGGCCGGCTGCTGGTCGACGCGCCCGCGCTGCGGGCGGGCTACCTCGAGGCGCTCGAACGCTGGCTGGCGCGCATGCGCCGCACGGCGGGCGCGCTGGGCGTCGACTACCGCCTGCTCGAGACGGGCGCGCCCCTCGACGTCGCGCTCTCGGCCTGGCTGGCCGCGCGCGAGCTGCGCACGGGCCGGCGCGGATGAACGTCTCCTTCGGCCTGCCGGCGATGCTCGGCGGCGCGCTGCTCGTCGGCGTGCCGATCCTGATCCACCTGCTCAATCGTCGGCGCTACCGGATCGTGCCGCTCGCGACGCTGCGCTTCCTGCAGGAGGCCTTCGCGCAGCAGCGCCGGCGCCTGCGCCTCGAGAACCTGCTGCTGCTCGTGCTGCGCTGCCTGCTGGTGCTGCTCGCCGCGCTCGCCATGGCGCTGCCCTTCGTGCCCGAGGACAGCCCGCTGGCGATCGTGGCCGGCGGGCGCAGCGAACTCGTGCTGCTCGTCGACCGCAGCGGCAGCATGGGCCGGCTGGCCGGCCCGGGACTGAGCCTCGACGACCGGGTGCTCGCCAGCGTGCGGCGGCGCGTCGGCGCGCTCTCGGCCGAACGCGGCGACGCGGTCACGATCGTCGCGCTCGGCTCGGGCCCCGCGCTGCTCGCGCCCATCGGCGCCACGCCGGCGATGGCGCTCGCGGCGCTCGACGGGCCGCTCCCGCCGCCCGGCGGCGTGGCCGACCTCGTCGCCGCCGCGCGCCTGCTCAAGGAGCGCGTGCGCCCGGCGCGTCCCGGGCGCCTCGAGGTCGTGCTCTACAGCGACCTGACCGCGCTCTCCTGGCGCGAGTCGGGCGAGGGCCTGACGGCGCTCTTCGGCGCGGCCTTCGCCGACGGCGGCGGCAGCCTGCGCGTCGTGCCCGCCGCCGCCGACCTGCCCGCGCCGGCCAACGCGGGCGTGGTCGACCTCTCGGCCGAGCGCGCGCTGCTGTTCACGGGCGAGGCGCTGGCCTTCACCGCCACGGTGCGCAACTGGTCGACGAGCGCGCGGCCCGGCCTCTCGGTGCGCTTCCTCCTCGACGGCGTGCAGCAGTCGGTGCAGGTGCTCGACCTGCCGCCGCTCGGCACCGCGGCCGCGACCGTGCGCGTGCGCCTCGACGTGCCCGGCCCGCACCATCTCGCCGTGCAGCTCGACGCCGACGAACTGCCCTTCGACGACGAGCGCACGCTGGCCTTCGAGGCGCGCCAGCGCGTGGCCGTGCTGGTCGTGGACGGCAGCCCCGGCGGCGCGGAGCCGCTGCGCGGCGCGGGCGGCTGGCTGAGCCTGGCCCTCGATCCGGGCGGCCTGCCGGTGCGCTTCGAGCCGCAAGTCGTCGACGTCGCGCGCTTCGAGGAACTCGTGCGCGACCTGCGCGACGTCGACGCGATCGTGCTGGCCAACGTCGGCGGCGTCTCGGCGGGCTGCGCCGCGGCGCTCGGCGAGGCCGTCGCGGGCGGCACGCCGCTGCTGGTGTTCTTCGGCGACCAGCTCGAGCCCGTCGCCTGGAACGACGCGCTGCCCTGGCTGCCGGCGCACGCGGGCGAGGCCCGCGGCGACCCGTCCGCCAGCACGGGCGAGGACTACGTCACGCTCGTGCTGCCCGAGCCGGCGCCCGAGCCGCTGGCGCTGTTCGCCGACCCGCGGCTGGCGGTGCTGCTGCAGGCGCCGGTGCTCGCCTGGCGCACGCTGACGCCGCGCGAGGACGGCCGCGTGCTGGCCTCCTTCGCCGACGCCCTGGGCCGCACCGAACCGGCGCTCGTCGAGGGGCGCCACGGGCGCGGGCGCGTGGCGCTCTTCGCCACGTCGGCCGACGCGCGCTGGTCGCTGCTGCCGCGCCAGCCGGCGCTGTGGGTGCCCTTCGTGCACGAGCTGCTGGCCTGGCTGGTGGCGCCCGACCCGCAGGCCAGCAATCTGCCGGTCGGCCAGGCGCCGGCGCTCGTCGTCGACGGCGTGCCGGTCTCGGCGCAGCTCACCTGGCCCGGCCGGGAGACGGCCTTCATCGAGCGGCCGCAGGCCGAACCGCTCGGCGCGTCGGGAGCGCGGCGCACGCTGCTGCGTCTGGACGGCACGCCGCTCGACGAGGCCGGCGCCTTCTGGCTCTCGATCACGACGGCCGGGTCGGACGAGCCGCGCACGGTCGCGCTGGCCGCGCAGCACGACGCGCGCGAGGGCGACCTGACGCCCGTCGCCGACGAGACGCTCGCGGCCGCGCTCGCCGGCCTGCCGTGGGAACTGGGCGAGGACCTCGGCCGCGGCGACGCCGCGGCGGCGACGGCCGGCGACGGCGGGCTGGCCTCGGCGCTGCTGTGGGCGCTGCTCGCCGCGGCGCTGGCCGAGGCCCTGCTCGCGCGCCGGCTGGGAGCGCCGCGATGAGCCTCGCCGCGCCGCAGGGCGTCGTCGAGACGACGCGCCTGGAGTTCCTCGATGCGCCCCCGGTGTGGGTGCTGGTGCTCGTCGTGCTGCCGGCGGCGATCCTGTTCGTGCGCTGGTTGTACGCGCGCGGCGGCGACGGCGGTTCGCTGCGCGTGCCGGCCGCGGCGCGCCTCGCGCTGCTGGCGCTGCTCGTGCTGTTCCTGATGCGGCCGGTGCGCGTGCGCCAGAAGGTCTCCGTCGAGCGCCCGGTCGCCGCGGTGCTGCTCGACGACTCCGCCAGCCTGCGCGAGCACGATCTGCCCGAACTGGCGCGCGCGGCCGGCCTGCCGGCCGAGGCCACGCGCCGCGACGTGCTCGTCGAGGTCCTGGGCGAGTCCTTCGCGCAGCTCTCCGAACGCTACGAGCTGCTGCTGTTCGCCTTCGGCGACTCGCTGCGCGCGGTCGGCGGGCTCACGGACCTGGCCGCCGCCGACGGCAGCACGCGCCTGGGCGACGCGCTCGCGGCGCTCGCGGCCGAGACGCGCGGGCGGCAACTCGCGCAGGTGGTGCTGGTCTCCGACGGACGCGTGAACGCGGGCCGCGACCCCGCCGCGGCCCTGCCGCTGCTGCTCGGGCGCTCGGCGCGGCTCTCGGTCATCGGCGTCGGCGACCCGGACGTGCCGCGCGACGTGCGCGTCGCGGGCGTCACGCTGCCCGAGGTCGCGCTGGCCGGCGACACGGTCACGCTCGAGGTGGCGGTCGCCGCGCGCGGCTACGCCGGCGCGCCCGCCAGCCTGCGGGTGAGCGAGGCCGACAGCGGCCTCGAACTGGCGCGCGAGGAGTTCCGTCTCGCGGAGGGGCCGGGCGCGACCGAGCAGTCGGTGCGCATCGGCTTCGTGCCCGGTCGCGAGGGCGACTTCGACCTGCGCATCTCGGTCGTCCCGCAACCCGGCGAGCGCGACGAGACCAACAACCACGAGCGGCGCCTGCTGCGCGTGGAGCCCGGCCGCATCAAGGTGCTCTACGTCGACGGCTATCCGCGCTACGAGTACCACTTCCTCGTCAGCTCGCTGCTGCGCGCCACGAACATGGAGGTCCAGTGCCTGCTGCTCGACGCCAGCCCCGAGTTCATCCAGGAGTCGACCGAGGGCACGCCGGCGCTGCTGCGCTTCCCGCCGACGCTCGATGACCTGCTGCAGTACCACGTGATCATCTTCGGCGACGTCGCGCCGGCCGACCTCGGTCCGGACGCCGAGCGGCACCTGCGCGACGTCAAGTCCTTCGTCGAGGCCGGCGGCGGCTTCCTGATGCAGGCCGGCACGCGCGACGCGCCGCGCGAGTACGCCGGCACGCCGATCGCCGACATCCTGCCGGTGCTGCTGGGCGACCCGGCCGCCGAGTGGGGGGCCGTGCACGCCCCGGGCGAGCCGTTCCGGCCGGTGCTCGAGCGGCCGCGCGACCCGCACGAGGTCGTGACGCTGCACCCCGACCTCGACGTCAACCGCGCGCTGTGGGAGGGCGAGGACGGCCTGGCGCCGCTCACCTGGTACTACCCGGTGGCGAAGGCGCGCCCGACGAGCGAGGTGCTGCTCAGCCATCCCGCCTCGACGAACGCGCACGGCCCGCACGTGCTGCTCGCGACGATGTACCACCCGCAGGGGCGCACGGCCTTCCTCGGCACCGACGAGACCTGGCGCTGGCGCTTCCGCTACCTCGAGACCTACCGCGAGCCCTTCTGGAAGGGCCTGGTGCGCTATCTCGCGCTCAACAAGCTGCGGCGCGCCGACTACCGCTTCGAGCTGGCGACCGACTTCGGCCACTACGACATCGGCTCGCGCGTGATCGTCACGGCGCGCGTGCGCGACAAGGAGTTCCTGCCGCTCGAGGCCGAGAGCTTCGCGGCGCAGCTGCAGCGGCCCGACGGGCGCGTCGAGACGCTGGCGCTGCTGCGCGAGGAGGCCGGCGTGTTCTCCGGGACCTTCGTCGTGCCCGACCCGGGCCCGCACCGGCTCTGGCTGGAGGACCCCGACGACGCCGCCGGCGGCCCGCGCAGCCCGCGCGTCGTCACGGCCGCGGTGCCCTCCGCCGAGACCGACGACGCGCTGCTCGACGAGCGCCTGCTCGGCGCGCTCGCGACGCAGGGCGGCGGCCGCTACGCGCGGCTCGCGGCGGCGCCCGCCCTGCTCGCCACGCTCGCCGACCCGGCGACCGAGCGCGCCATCGACGAGCCCGAGCGCGAGGAGCTGTGGGCCGGCTTCCCGCCGCTGCTGCTGCTCGTGGGCCTGCTCGCCACCGAATGGATCGCGCGCAAGCGCCGCAACCTGCCCTGACGATGGGTGTGCCGATGTCCACCCGCCTCCGCCGACCCGCCGCGTCGCTGTGCGCGCTCGCGCTCGCGCTCGCCGCGCCGGGAGCGGCGGCGCAGGACGCGCGTCACGCGGGCTGGGAGGCGCTGCGCGAGCCGGGCTACCGCTTCGACCCCGACGAGCGCCCGGTGCTGGGTTTCGCCGTGCGCGCCTCGCCGGCGGCGCGCGAGGTGCTCGACCGCGCCGAGTCGCTGGCCGCCGCGGGCGACCTCGATGCGGCCGGGCGCGCCTGGGCCGCGGCCCTGACCGACTTCGCCGACGAGGTCGTGCAGGTCGCGGGCGAGCCGCCGCGCTGGGTCGGCGTGGGGGAGTACGCGCTGTGGCAGTTGCTGGCGCGCATCCCCGAGGCGCTGCGCGCGGAACTCACCTCGAGCACCGACGCCGCCGCGCTGCAGCGCGCCGAGGAGTGGCGCGACGTGCCGGCGCTGCGCCGCCTGGGCCTGCGGCTCGAAGGGCAGCCGGCGGCGCGCCGCGCGCTCTCGGTCGCGGCGCGACTGCTCGCGGAGGCCGGCGAGCACGACGCGGCCGCGGCCCT
>CAZBBB010000137.1:0-6214 GCA_964490005.1 uncultured Phycisphaerales bacterium
GGGGACGCAGCCGTTGCCCGCCAGCCAGGCCGCCAGGTAGGCGAGGCCCACGGCGACGTTGTGGCGCACGCCGGCCTCGGTGATGGCGCCCTCGGGCACGGCCAGCAGGTCGGCGCGCGTGATCTGCACGTCGTCGCGCCGGCGCGCGATCTGGTTGGGGCCCTGCATGTGCTCGTCGAAGATCGCGCGCGCGAGCGGCACGAGCGCCGGGTGCGCGACCCAGGTGCCGTCGTGGCCGTCGCCGACCTCGCGCAGCTTGTCGGCGGCCACCTTGGCCAGGGCCGCGTCGTTCTTCGCCGCGTCGTCCTTGATCGGGATCTGCGCGGCCATGCCGCCCATGGCGTGCGCGCCGCGACGGTGGCAGGTCGCGATGAGCGCCAGCGAGTAGCTGCGCAGGAAGCGCTGCGTCATGCCGACCTGCGCGCGGTCGGGCACGATCCGGTCGGCGCGCGTCCGGAACTTCTTGATCCAGCTGAAGATGTAGTCCCAGCGGCCGCAGTTGAGGCCGGCGCTGTGCTCGCGCAGCTCGTGCAGGATCTCGTCCATCTCGAAGGCCGCGAGCACGGTCTCGATGAGCACGGTGGCCTTGATCGTCCCGCGCGGGAGCGCCAGCCGCTCCTGCGCGAACAGGAAGACGTCGTTCCACAGCCGCGCCTCGAGGTGGCTCTCGAGCTTCGGCAGGTAGAAGCAGGGCGTCGCGCCCCGCGCGCGCAGCGCGGCGGCGTTGTGGAACAGGTACAGGCCGAAGTCGAACAGCGAGGCCGAGACCGGCCGCCCGTCGAGGCGCACGTGGGCCTCGTCCAGGTGCCAGCCGCGCGGCCGCACGAAGAGCGTCGCGACCTTCTCGTTCAGCGCGTAGCGCCTGCCGGTTTCGGGGTGCGTGAAGTCGATCGTGCCGGCGACGGCGTCGCGCAGGTTGAGCTGCCCCTCGACGACGTTGGCCCAGGTGGGGGCCGTGCTGTCCTCGAAGTCGGCCATGTAGACGTTGGCGCCCGAATTGAGCGCGTTGATGACCATCTTGCGGTCGACCGGGCCGGTGATCTCGACGCGGCGGTCGGCCAGCTCGGCGGGCAGCGGCGCGACCCGCCAGTCGGCCGCGCGCAGACCCGCCGTCTCGGCGAGGAAGTCGGGCTCTTCGCCGGCGTCGAGGCGCGCGGCGCGCTCGGCGCGTGCGCCGAGCAGAGCCTCGCGGCGCGCGCCGAAGCGGCGCTGCAGTTCGGCCACGAAGGACAGCGCGGCGGGCGAGAGGATCGCCGCCCAGGCGTCGGGGCAGGGCGCGGCGAGCTGCAGCCCGGGCGCGCCCGTCGAAACGGGGCCACCGAAAACGGCGCTGCCGCGAGCCGGAATCATGGTTGCAACTTTCCCGAAGGTGCACTGCCCGACCCGGCGCCCTGGGGCGAGCGTCGGGTTTTCAGAGTTTTCCACCTGAGCCCGGATCGTCAACGCGTCCGACCGGGCGAAAGTCGAAATCTCGTGCAGATCCGCACACCTCGAGGCGCGTGTCTGTAAAGGCGGTAAACTCGCCCGCCCGATAGGGGGCCGGGCGGCCACCGTCGGCCCCCCGGCCCGCCGCCCGAGAGGAGGCCCGCCCATGCCCCGCAGATCGACCGCCGCCCGCGGCGCCTCCGCCCGCAAGGCCCTGATGGGACATCGGGTCAAGCGGTTGCGCCGCGAGCGCTCGCTGACCCAGGCGGCGTTGGCCGAACGCCTCGGCATCTCCGCCAGCTACCTCAACCTGATCGAGCACAACCAGCGGCCGCTCACCGTGTCCCTGCAGCTCCGTCTGGCGGAACTGTTCCAGACCGACCTGTCCGCCTTCGGGCCGGACGACGAGGCGCGGCTGCTCAACGACCTCACCGAGGTCTTCGGCGACGGCGTGTTGCGCGCCCGCCACGTCGACCGCAAGGAGCTGCGCGAACTGGTGGAGGTCGCGCCCGCCGCGGGCCGCTCGCTCGTCGCGCTCTACCACGCGCTGCTGCGCACGCGCGAGGAACTGCGCGCGCTCACCGAGTCGGCCGTCGCCGGGCGCGTCGGCGCCGGGCCGCGCGGCGAACTGCTGCCGCCCGAGGAGGAGGTCTCCGACTTCCTGCAGGCCAACAACAACCACTTCGCCGAACTCGAGACGGCGGCCGAGGCGCTGCGCGCGCGCGCCGGCCTCGAGTCGGGCGACCTCGATCGGCGCCTCATCGACCTGCTGCGGCGCGAGCACGACGTCGAGGTGGTCGTCGCGCCCGCCGACGCGGGCGGCGAGCACGCGCGGCGCTACGACCCCGACCGGCGCCGGCTGGTGCTCTCGGAAGTGCTCGCGCCGCGCAGCCGCTCCTTCCAGCTCGCGCACCAGTTCGCGCTGCTCGCCGAGCGCAGCACGATCGAGCGCTTCGTGCAGCGCGGCCGTCTCGTGGGGCCCGACGCCAAGCCGCTGGCGCGCATCGCGCTGGCCAACTACTTCGCCGGCGCCGTGCTCATGCCCTACGAACCGTTCCTCGCCGCGGCGCGTTCGGTGCGCTACGACATCGAGCTGCTCGGCCACCGCTTCCGCACGAGCTTCGAACAGGTCTGCCACCGGCTCACGACGCTGCAGCGGCCGACCGCGCGCGGCGTGCCCTTCCACTTCGTGCGCGTGGACATCGCGGGCAACACCTCCAAGCGCTTCTCGGCCAGCGGCATCCGCTTCGCGCGCTTCTCCGGGAGCTGCCCGCGCTGGAACGTGCACGCGGCCTTCCTGTCGCCGGGCTTCATCCGCACGCAGCTCTCGTGCATGCCGGACGGCACGATGTACTTCTGCATCGCGCGCACGGTGCGCCGCGAGGGCGGCGGCTTCCACGTGCCGCAGAGCCGCCTGGCGATCGGGCTGGGCTGCGAGGTGCGCTACGCGCGCGAGCTGGTCTACGCCGACGGCGTCGACCTCGACGACGCCTCGGCCGCCGTGCCCATCGGCGTGACCTGCCGGCTGTGCGAGCGCGGCGACTGCCGCCAGCGCGCCTTCCCGCCGCTGCACCACGACCTCAACGTCGACGAGAACGTGCGCGGGATGTCCTTCTACCAGGTGCCCGAGGCCGAGGGGCCCTAGGCCGGCCGGACGCGCGCCGGGCGGCCCCGGACCGCGCTGCGAACGGGCCGCCGCGCATGTCATGATCGGCGGCGTGGCGCAACGCGTGGAGATCGGCAGCGCGGCGGTGATCGGCGCGGGCGTGATGGGAGCCGCCATCGCGGCCCACCTCGCCAACGCGGGCATCGACTGCCTGCTGCTCGACGTGCCGGTCGAGGAGCCCGACGAGGCCGAGCGCGCCGCCGGGCTGTCCGCGCGCGATCCGCGGGTGCGCAACCGGCGCGCGATCGCCGGACTGCAGCGCGCCCTGAAGGACTCCCCGCCGGCCTTCTTCGCGCCCGGCTTGGCGGCGCGCGTGCGCCCCGGCAACATCGAGGACGACCTGCCGGCGCTGGCGCAGGTCGACTGGGTGATCGAGGCCGTCGTCGAGGATCCCGACGTCAAGACCGGGCTGTACGCGCGGCTGCTGCCGCACCTGCGCGCCGAGGCGCTGCTCACCACGAACACCTCGGGGCTCTCGATCGGCGCGCTGGCCGCGCGCCTGCCGGCCGCGCGGCGCGGCCGCTTCTTCGCCACGCACTTCTTCAACCCGCCGCGCTACCTGAAGCTGCTCGAACTCGTCGGCGCGCCCGGAACCGACGCGGCGCTGCTGGCGGGCTTCGCCGCCTTCGCCGAGACGCGCCTGGGCAAGGGCTGCGTGATCGCGAAGGACACGCCCAACTTCATCGCCAACCGCATCGGCACGCACGCCTTCCTCGGAGCGCTCGCGCTGCTCGAGCAGGGCGTCGCCGACGTGGCCACGCTCGACGGCCTTACCGGCGAACTCATCGGCCGCCCGAAGAGCGCCTCGTTCCGCACGGCCGACCTCGTCGGCCTCGACACGCTGCTCGCCGTCGTGCGCCACCTGCACGCGGCGCTGCCGGGCGAGCGCGCGCTGGCGCCCTCGCCGCTGCTCGAGCGCCTCGTCGCCGAGGGCCGGCTGGGCGCCAAGAGCGGCCAGGGTTTCTACCGCAAGGAGGGCGCTCGCCGGGACGGCGCGATCCTGCAGCTCGACCCGCGCACGTTCGAGTACGTGCCCATCGCGCCCGCCGACCCGCGCGCGCTCGGCCCGGCGGGCCGCGTGGCGGAGGTCGGCGCGCGGATCGCCGCGCTCG
Source organism: uncultured Phycisphaerales bacterium (assembly GCA_964490005.1). GTDB lineage: Bacteria > Planctomycetota > B15-G4 > B15-G4 > B15-G4 > CAZBBB01. Next base: position 4,204 of record CAZBBB010000137.1, read on the forward strand.
TGAACGGCGCGGGCCCGGCGGCCGGGCCGCTCTGGTCGCTGCTCTCGAACACGCTGGTCTACGCCGCGCAGTGCGTGCCCGAGGTGGCCGACGAGCCGCTCGCCGTCGATCGCGCGCTGCGCTGGGGCTTCGGCTGGTCGCTGGGCCCCTTCGAGCTGTGGGACGCGCTGGGTCCCGCCGACGTGGCGGCACGACTGGCCGCCGAGGGGCGCGCCGTGCCGCCGCTCGTCGAGGAACTGCTCGCGGGCGGCCCGCCGGGGCGCTTCCACGTGCGCGGGCCGGAAGGCCGGCGCGCCTGGTCGCCCGCGGCCGGCGTCCTGCGCCCGGTGCCGCCGCGCCGCGGCGTGCTCGAACTCGCCGCCGCGCCGGTCGTCGAGCGCAACGACTCGGCCGTGCTGCACGACCTCGGCGACGGCGTGCTCTGCCTGGCCTTCGCCACGCGCCTGAACGTGCTCGAGCCGGCAACCGGCGCGCTGCTCGACGCCGCGCTCGCGCGCGTGCAGGCCGAGGGCCGCGGCCTGGTCGTCGGCAACGCCGCCGCCGACTTCTCGGCGGGCGCGAACCTGAAGATCGTGCTGGGTCTGGCCGAGGCCGGCCGCTTCGACGAGGTCGAGGCGCTCGTCGCCGGCTTCCAGCAGTTGAACCTGCGCGTGCGCTGCGCGCGCCGGCCGGTCGTGCTCGCGCCGCGCGGCCTCACGCTCGGCGGGGCCTGCGAGATGCTGCTGCACGCCGCCGGGGCGGTCGCGGCGGCCGAGTCTTACATCGGTCTGCCCGAGGTGGGCGCCGGCCTGATCCCGGCCGGCGGGGGCTGCGCGCAACTGCTGCGGCGCCTCGACGAGTCGCTGCCCGCCGACCTGCCCGTCGACTGGCTGCCGCACGTGCAGCGCCTGCTGCAGATCGTGGGGACGGCGCGCGTGTCCGGCAGCGCGCACGAGGCGCGCGCGCTGGGCTTTCTCTCCGCCTCCGACACGATCCTGATGTCCGCCGACCGCGTCCTCGACGGCGCCCGGCGGCGGGTCGTCGCGCTCGACGAGGACGGCTGGGTGGCGGCGCGGCCGCGCGAGGATCTGCGCGTGGCCGGCGAGGCCGGGCTCGCGGCGCTGCGCGTGGGCCTGTTCAACATGGCCGAGGGCCTCTTGCTCTCCGAGCACGACGCGCTCGTCACGGGCAAGTTGGCGTACGTCCTGTGCGGCGGCGCGTCGGGCTACGGCGCGCGGGTGAGCGAGCGGCACCTGCTCGACCTCGAGCGCGAGGCCTTCGTCTCGCTGTGCGGCGAGGCGCGGACCCGCGCGCGCATGAAGTCCCTGCTCACGACCGGCAAACCCCTGAGGAACTGAAGGACCCCGTGAGCCCCGACACGAACAGCCCGACGACCGCGCGCCTGCGGCGCAACGTGATCGTCTCGGCCGTGCGCACGCCGTGGGCGCGTGCGCACCGGGGCGGACTGGCCGCCACGCGCCCCGACGATCTCGCGGCGCTCGTGCTGCGCGAGGCGCTCGTGCGCGCGCCGGGCATCGCGCCCGACGAGATCGACGACGTCGTGCTCGGCTGCGCCTTTCCCGAGGCCGAGCAGGGGCTCGACGTGGCGCGCTTTTCGGCGCTGCTCGCCGGCCTGCCCGACCGCGTGCCGGCGGTGACGGTGAACCGCTTCTGCGCCAGCGGCGCGCAGGCCGTGGCGCAGGCGGCCGAGCGCATCGAGGCGGGCGCCGCGCACGCGATCCTCGCCGGCGGCGTCGAGTCGATGAGCCTGGTGCCGATGACGGGCCACGTGCTGCGGCCCAACCCGACGCTGGCGCGGACGCGCCCCGAGGCCTACATCGCGATGGGCCCCACGGCCGAGCGCGTGGCGGCCGAGTTCGGCATCACGCGCGAGGAGCAGGACGCCTTCGCGCTGCGCAGCCACCGCCTGGCGCTCGCGGCGCAGGCCTCCGGCCGGCTGGCGGACGAACTCGTCGCCGTCGCGACGGCCGCCCCGGCGCCGGCCCCGGGCGCCGCGGCCGCGCCGCGCGCG
>CAZBBB010000138.1:0-6096 GCA_964490005.1 uncultured Phycisphaerales bacterium
TCATCACGGGGAAGCCGATGCGACGCGCCTCGCTCAGCAGCGTGGCGTCGTCGCCGACCGGCTCGGTCGTGCCCGGCACGACCGGCACGCCGGCCGCGATCATGTTGCGGCGGGCGCCGAGCTTGTCGCCCATGGCCTCCATCGACTCGGCCGAGGGCCCGATGAACACGAGCCCCGCCGCCTCGACCTGCCGCACGAAGTCGGCCTTCTCCGACAGGAAGCCGTAGCCGGGGTGGATCGCGTCGGCGCCGGTGCGCTTCGCCGCCTCGATCACGAGGTCGCCGCGCAGGTAGCTCTCGCGCGCCGGCGCCGGCCCGAGCCGCACGGCCTCGTAGGCCGCCCGCACGTGCAGCGCGTTGCGGTCGGCGTCGCTGAACACGCCCACCGTGCGCAGGCCCATCTCGCGGCAGGTGCGCATGACGCGCAGCGCGATCTCGCCGCGATTGGCGACGAGCACCTTGGAGAAGGGTCGCGTGCGGGACGCGGCGGTCTGCGCTCGGGCGGTCATGGGCGCGTCATTGTGGGCCCGCCCGGGCCCGACGCAAGCACGGCTCGCGACCCGCTCGCGCGGAGGCCCACGCGGGCGCGGGCGCCGCGTCAGGGCGCCGCCGACGGCTCGGCCTTCAGCCAGCGCTCGCACCAGTCGAGCATCTCGGCCTGCACGTGCAGCACCGACTCGCGGGCGCGGTAGCCGTGGCTCTCCTCGGGCAGCATCACGAGGCGCGCCGTGCCGCCGTGCCCCTTGATCGCGTGATACATGCGCTCGGACTGGATCGGGAAGGTGCCCGAGTTGTTGTCCGCCTCGCCGTGGATCATCAGCAGCGGCTCGTCGATCGCGTCGGCGTGCATGAAGGGCGAGAGCGCGGCGTAGGTCTCGGGCGCCTCCCAGAGCGTGCGCCGCTCGCCCTGGAAGCCGAAGGGCGTGAGCGTGCGGTTGTAGGCGCCGCTGCGCGCCAGCCCCGCCTTGAACAGGTCGCTGTGCGCGAGCAGGTTGGCCGTCATGAAGGCGCCGTAGCTGTGGCCGCCGACCGCCACGCGCTCGCGGTCGGCCACGCCGAGACGCACGGCCTCGTCGACGGCCGCGCGCGCGCTCGCCACGATCTGCTCGAGGAAGGTGTCGTTCACGGTCTGCGGGTCGGCGCCGACGACGGGCATGGTGGCGTTGTCCATGACCGCGTAGCCCTGCGTGAGCAGCAGCAGGTGCGAGCTGCCGCCGAAGAGCGTGAACGCGTGCGGGCTCTCGCGCACCTGCCCCGCCGTGCTCGCGTCGTTGTATTCGAGCGGGTAGGCCCAGACGAGCAGCGGCAGCCGCTCGTCGGGCTGCCGGCCGGGCGGCAGGTACAGCGTGGCGGAGAGCGGCACGCCGTCGGCGCGCGCGTAGGTCACCAGCCGCTTCTCGATGCCCAGCAGTTCGGGCGCGGGATGCGCGAAGGCCGTGAGCGCCCGCCGCCCGACCTCCCCCGACGCGCGCAGCTGGTAGTTGGGCGGCTCGGTCGGGCTCTCGCGCACCGTCACGAAACGCAGCGGCGCGACGCCCGGCAGCACGGCCGCGACGCGCTCGTACTCCTCGCCCTCGTTGCGCCACAGCCGCTCGGTCGCCAGCGTGTCGAGCGCCAGCCGGTCGAGGAAGGGCCGGTTGCCCTCGGGCGTCGCGCCCTGCCCCGCGAGCAGCAGCGCGCCGTCGTCGACGCGCACGACGCTGCGCCCGGCCGCGTTGCGCGTCGTGACGGGGCGGCCCGGGTCGCCGTAGCTGTCGTTCACGCTGCGGTCGAAGATCAGGCGCGGTGCGCCGCCGAGCGCGCCGGTCCGCGCGTCGGGGTCGATGAGCCAGCTCCGCGTCCAACGCCGGTCGCGGTCGTACTCCGAGACCAGCCCCGAGGCGTCGCCCTGCAGCCACGACAGCCCGGTGAAGCGGTGCTCGGTGCGCAGCACCTCGGTCGGCTCGCCGTCGAAGGGCGCGGCCAACGCCATGACCCGGTCGCGGTGCGCGACCTGGTTGCGCGGATCGCCCTCGTCGAGGGCCTCGGCCCAGAAGACCTGCGCCGTGCCTTCGCTGTCGCGCCACTGATGGTTGCGCGGGCCCGTGACGACGCCCTGGATCGGAACCCGCTCGGCCAGCGGCAGCTCGGCGAGGCGCGCGACGGTCCGGCCGTCGAGACCGCGGATCTCCACGACCTGCGGGAACAGCGACATCGGAACGAGGTAGCTGAAGGGCCGCTGCACGCGCTCGACGAGCAGCCAGCGTCCGTCGGGCGAGGGGTCGGCCGCCGTGAAGATGTCCGGCGCGCCGAGCGGGTCGAGCCGCCCGCTCGCGACGTCGACGAGCGCGAGCTGGCTGGTGAAGCAGTGCTCGAAGAGCGCCTCGTCGTGGCTGTCGGTCAGCAGGTCCTGGTAGGTGCGCACGGGCGCCGGCGTGCCGCCGAGGTTCTCCTGGATGACGGGGCCGACGGGCACGGGCGAGCGCTCGGGCGCCGCGCCGCGCCCCTCGGGCACGAGCGCCACGCACACCTGCGCGCCGCCCGGCATCCAGCTCGGCGAGGGGCCCAGGCCGTTCAGGTTGCGGCCGGTCAGCGCGCGCGCCGTACCATCCTCGGCCTCGCCGACCCACAGCTCGATGCCGTCGGAATGGGTGAGCGTGAAGAGAAAGCGCCGGCCGTCGGCCGACCAGTCGGGAAAGCCCACGCCGACGCCTTCGGGCAGCGCGAGCGCGCGCCCGGGGTCGGCGGCCGGCTCGCCGATGCGCTTGAGGCGCAGGCCGACGATCGAACGCGGGCCGTGCGTTCCGTTGGTCGCCGGGTCGACGCGCACGCCGGCGAGCTGCAGCATCGGCCGCGCCAGCTCGGAGATCGGCGGCAGCGACTCGCGCTCGAGCAGCAGCAGGTGCTCGCCCGTGGGGCTCACGCTCACCAGCGGCAGCGGCGGCGCGTCGAGGATCTTCAGCATCGCGGCCGGCGGCTCGCGGTAGGCGTCCTGCGCGGGGGCGGCCGTCGCGCACAGCGCCAGCATCAGCAGGATCGACGGGCCGGGACGCCACGACGCGGTACGCATGCTCATCGCTCTCTCCTCGCCGCCCCTCCCGCGGCAAGGCCGCGGCGCGGAACGGAGCGCCAAGCATACGCCCGGTCGCCGTTCCGCGCCGCTGCGGACGCCTCGTTGCGCCCCTCTCAGTTGCCCTGCAGGCGCAGCCCGTTGCTGAGCGAGACGCCCTGCACCGCGAGGGCGTCCACGAAGCCCGCCTGCAGGTATATGCTGATGCCGGCCAGGATCGGGTCGTTGATGAGGGCGGGGAGCGCCAGGCTGCCCGCGCCGGAAACGCCGGCCGCGCCGCCCACCGCGATCGGCACCTGCAGCAGCACCGAGCCGAGATGGAAGGTGCCGCCCTTGAACGGGAGCGCGCCGCTGTTCAGGCCCACGAACAGGATGCCGCTCGCGCCGCCGACCACGTCGTTGATCGAGAGCGTGAACGGACTGCCGATGTCGGGGCAGCCGATCGCGCCGAGCGTCGGAACGAAGCTGTCCTTGCCCGCCAACCCGCTACCGTAGGCGATCTGCAAGCCGTCGCAGCCCGAGCCGTTGGCGTCGATGCGCTGCAGCGCTTCGGCCGGGTGGTAGCCGCCGCCGAGCGGGTGGACGGGCGCCGTCGTCGAAAGCAGGTTGCCGACGCCGGTCTGCCCGCCGGTGAAGGTGCGCAGCTCGCCGCCCGAGAGCCAGTTGGCGTGCAGCACGACGCGGTTGAGCCGCGAGGACCACACGGCGCCGTTGACGTCGCCCTGGTCGGGGTCGGCGTAGCTCGAGAGCCCCATGGTGAAGGGATCGAAGCGCAGCAGCTTGTCGCCGGGATAGAGGGTGCCGCTGGCGATCGCGACGAGCACCGTTCCGCCCGGCAGCTCGTCGAGCGACATGATCTCCTCGTTCGCGAAGAACCCCGAGATCGAGATGCAGCTCACCGGCCCCGCGACCTGCGAGCCGTCCACCGAGAGCGGGATCCGGTAGATCGTGCCGCCCGTCGGAGCGCAGCCCGTGGCCGACCACCACACGCTCGTGGAGCCGATGAGCGCGTTGGTCGGCGCGTGGTAGAGCAGGTGCTCGACCTCGATCTCGAACGGCGTGACGCCGTCGGCCTGCATGAGCGTGTGCAGCGTGTCGCCCGCGTCGAAGTACTCGACCGGCTTGGGACCCTGGTTCATGCCGGCATGCCGCACGAAATACACGCGGCCGTCGCCGGCCGAGGCCAGGGCGCGCACGGCACCCGTCAGGCCGGGCATGGCGGTCGCCGAGCCGTCCTGTCCGAGAAACCACAGCCGGTGCAGGAAGGGGTTGTCCGGCGCCATCGACCAGTTGCACAGCACGCCGCCGCGGTGGCTGTCGAAGACCAGACCGCCGGGTGCCCCCGGCCAGACCAGGCCGGTCGCGAGCACGGCGCTGTCCCCGGTCTCGGGCGCGATGCGGACCACGGCGGGTGTCTGCGTCACGGGCAGATACGCGCGCAGCAGCAACTCGCCGTCGGTGAACGCGCCGCTCTGCGCCTGCGCGAGGGAGGCGCCGCCGAGCAGCGCGAGGGAACGGAAAAGACCCTGCATTCGGTCCATGGAAGCGTCTCCGGTCGAAGTCTCGTGGGAGGTGGGCGGCAGTCTCGGGACGGCCGCAGGCAGGTCTCATCCGGAGCCGTCGGGCGCCGTGACGGAGGGTTTGCGCGAACCGGACGCGCAGCCGGCGTGCGGGACTCCCCCGGGCTCAGCCGCGTTCGGGCCCGAGCCCTTCGGCCAGTTCGGCCAGCGCGCGGAACAGGCGCTGGCGCGCGGTGGCTTGCGAGCACCCGAGCTTGGCGGCGATCTCGGCGTGGCTCAGGCCCACGATGCGCGCGAGCACGATGATCTCGCGGCGCTCCTCGTCGAGGCCCTCGAAGGCCGACTCGATCTGCTGCAGCGCCTCGCGCGCGATGGCGTTCTGGCTGGGCGTGGCGATCGTGCGGTAGACGTCGAGCAGCGCCCGTTCGCCGTCGTCGCCGTAGGCCGAAGCCGCCAGCGGGACATCGCGCTTCGCGTCGCGCTTCTGCGCGCCCCAGTGCTCGGCGCGGTCGGCGATCTTGCGCAGGGCCGTCGCGTAGAGCCAGTCGCGAAACCCCGCCTCGCCCCCGTACTGGAAGCGGTCGAGCTGCTCGAGCACGTCGCGGCAGGCCGACTGCACGAGGTCGCTGGCCGACTCGCGCTCGCGCAGCACGCCGCCGGCGCGCAGGCGGACGTAGGCGCGCAGGCCGGGGAGGTGCCGGCGCAGCAGTTCCTCGAGCGCGCGCCGATCGCCGCCCTGCACGCGGCTGACGAGTTGCTCGGTCTCGACGCTCATGCTCCACCACGCGGCGCCCTCGAAGGTCCTCGGGTGGCAACTCGAGGGAGGCCGACCGGCGGCATCGTACTCCCGGCGGCGCGCGAGAAGGGGGCGGCGGTAGACTCCCGTCCCTCCATGGCCGCCCCCACCGACCGCGATCTCCGGCCGCCCCCCGAGGACGACGCCGCGCGACTCGTCGAACTCGTGGCGCAGGCCCTCGACCGGATCGAGTCCGACGGGCCGGCGGCGCTCGACGAGCTGTGCGCACGGCACCCGCAGCACGCGCAGGCCCTGCGCGAACGCGTCGGCCGACTCGCGCGCGTCGGGCTCGGCGCCCCCGCGCCCGCGGAGAGCGCGGCTCCCGAACGCCTCGGCGGCTTCAAGCTGCTGGCGCGCATCGGCGGCGGCGGCATGGGCGTCGTGCACCTGGCCGAACAGGAAGGCCTCGGGCGCCGCGTCGCGCTCAAGCTCGTGCGCCCCGAACAGCTCTGGTTTCCCGGCGCGCGCGAACGCTTCCGACGCGAGGTCGCCGCCCTGGCGCGGCTCGCGCATCCCGGCATCGTGCCCGTCTACGCGGGCGGCGAAGACGGCGGCGTCCCGTATCTCGCGATGGAACTCGTGCGCGGCGCCACGCTGGAGGAAGCGCTCGCCGCGCTGAGCGGCCGCGAGCCGGCGCGCCTGGCGGGCAGCGACCTGCGCGCCGCGGTGCGCGCCGCCATCGCCGCGCGTGACGCGGGCGGCGTGCTGTGCAACTGGTCGATGGCGCCGGAC
>CAZBBB010000139.1:0-5962 GCA_964490005.1 uncultured Phycisphaerales bacterium
CCCTCGTCGATCCAGCGCGCGATGAGCGCGATCTCCTCGGGCCGCAGCGGGTCGCCCTGCGCGGGCATGATGTCGAGGTCGTCGGCCGGCAGCGCGATGCGCCGCAGCAGTTCGCTGCCGGCCGCGTCGCCGGGCACGATGACCCAGTCGTCGCGGCGCGCGGGGTCGAAGACGTGCTCGGCGCCGTCGAGGCGCAGCTTGCCCTTCACGCGGCGCGGCCCGTGGCAGGAGTAGCAGGTCTGCGCGAAGATCGGCTGGATCTGCGTGGCGTAGTCGACGCGCGGCGGGCCGGGCGCGGCCGCAGCCGGCTCGTCGGCGGCCTGCGCGCCGAGCACCGCGCTGCTCTGCGCGTTCGAGTCGCTGGCGCTCGAGTCGCCAGCGCCCGAGTCGCCGGCGCCCGGGCTGCGCGACGGTGGAGCCTGCTCCTCGTCCATGAAGGGCGCGAAGAGATACCCCTCGCCGTGAACCAACTCGCCGCCGAAGTGGCCCGCGCCCGAGCTGGCGAGCAGCGCGAGCAGCAGGCTCAGCCGGTACAGACCTCCCAGTCGGCTCGCGCGCCCCTCGAGCGGCACGGCCCAGGCGAGCAGCCACGCGACGGCGGCGAGCGCGAGCGTCGCCACGCCCGACCAGCGGTGCAGGAACAGCGTCTCCTCGGCCGCGCGCCCGACCGGCTCGACGTCGGCCAGCGTCCAGCCGCTGAAGGCCGCCGCGCCGGCGCCGAGCACCCCGAGGCCCAGCACCACCCGCGCTTGGCTGCTGACCGCGCTCGTCCTGCGACGCACGAACTCCAGCAGCGCCGCGACCGCGATGAGCGCGATCGGAAAGTGCACGAGCACGACGTGCAGTCGCCCGGTGAACTCCCTCAGCGCCGTCGCGAGATCCGCCATGTCCCGATGTTGAGCGCTGGCGCGCGCCGGTACAAGCTCAAGGGCCGCTGCCGACGATCACATGCACGCTCGGGCTGCCGAGCAGGGTCGGTTCGCCGAGCGGCTTGACGAAGACCTGCTCGAAGAGCACGAGCGACTGTGTCTCCGACAGGCCCAGTTCGGGGATCGGCACCGCCAGCTCGAAGCGGCCGTCGGGGGCGCTCACGGGGCCGAAGGTGATCGGCCCGGCGAGGATCGTCGACAGGTGCCAGGTCCCCTGCTTGCCGGGCAGCGGCAGCCAGGCCGGCGACAGATCGACGTAGACCGAGAACAGATCGCCGGGCGCGCCCGCGTAGCTCAGTTGCAGCACGCCGCCCTCGGGCGTCGGCGCGCCGAGCGCGTAGTCGCGATGGCCGCCGACGTGCTCGGCGACGCTGCCGAAGGGCACGTCGATGAGCGCGCCGGCGGGCCCCTGGCCGCCGCTGCCGTCGAGGCCGCCGGCGCCGGCCTGCAGCGTGCCGTCGCGGCGACGCAGGGCGCTGGCGCCGAGCAGTTCGATCGCGTCGCCGCCGACGTACCAGCCGGCCGACGGCACGAGCTGGTCGCCGTCGCCGGCATCGCCGCCCGCGATCGCGACGCCCGCAACGAGCACCGTCGCGGCCGTCCCCCACAGGCCCGCGCCGCCGTTGCCGCCCGGACCCGGCGCGGCGGCCAGCGTGCCGATGTCGCCGCCGCGCCCGCCGCGCAGGCTGCCGCCGTACACGTCGGCGCGCCCGCCGCTCAGCGACAGGCCGTAGCCGCCGCGTCCCGGCACGCCCGAGTAGGGCGAGAACGCGTTGGGCCCGGCGCCGCCCTGCACCTCGCAGCGCAGCAGCACCACGTGCGCGCCGCTCGCGACCGCCACGCCCGGGAAGCCGGGACCCGCGCCGATCGTGACGACACCGGGCGCGCCCGCGAAGCGGCAGTCTTCGGCCCAGACCTCGCCCGAGTCGACGCGCAGGCCCTGCTCGATCGGCGAGAGCACCGCCGCGCCGGTGGCGCTCAGCCCGCGCAGCACGACGCGCTTGCCGGCCACCAGCCCCCCCACGAGCACGCCGAGCGTCGCGACCGGCCCGCTGCCGTCGGCCGCGATCGTGAGCGACTTGCCCGAGACGACGACGGGCGCGGGGTAGTCGCCGGCGCGCACGAGGATCAGGTCGCCGTCGACGGCGACCCCGACGGCGGCGACGATCGAGGTGAAGTCTCCGCCGCCCGCCGCGTCGACCACGTGCACGCCCGCGGACAGCGGCGCGGCCAGCGCGACCAGCAGCAGCGCGGCGCGCACGATCAGGGCCGGCCCGGCGCGCCGGCCTCGGCTTGCGCGGCCTGCCGGGCGGCCTCCTCGCGCGCGAGCAGCTCGGCCTTGTCGGACTCGGCGAAGGCCGCGGCCGCCTCGGTGTTCTTGCCCGCCAGCATCCTGAGCAGCCCGTCCGGGCCCTCGTTGCTGACGATGCCCTGGAACTGGCTGCGGAAGTTGGAGACCAGCGAGACGCCCTCGACGGTCACGTCGATGATGCGCCAGGCCGTCGTGCCGGCCTCCGCGTCGAGCGGCACGTTGCGCAGGCGGTAGTCGATCGCGACGGGGGCGCAGCAGGTGGCGTGCACCATCGTCTTCACGACCCAGTCGCCGTAGCTCTCCTCGCGCTCGGTCGTGATCTCGACGAACTGGAAGCCCGACTGGTCGGCCGACTTCCAGTACGTGTGGATCAGGTGCGACTTGAACTCGCCGGTGAAGCGGGCGCGCTGGTCCTCGGAGAAGCGCGTCCAGTTCTTGGCCAGCACGAGCTTGGCGACGACGGGGAACTCGATGTGCGCGTCGAGCAGCTGCACGACGCGCGCGCGGCGCTGCGCGCTGGTGAGCGTCCGATCGACGAGCGTGCGGCCCAACTCGTCGGCGATCGTGCCGATGACCGCCATCGGCCCGCTGGCCGTGGGCGAGGAGAGCGGCGGGCGCGCCTTGGCCTGCGCCACCGGTTGCGCGGCGAGCGGGGCGGCTGCCGCCGCGAGCAGCAGGGCGGCGAGCGCGCCGCGACGCGAGAGATCAGTCCACCGGGCCATACAGGTCTTCCTCGTCGTTCAGTTCGTCCATGTCCATGTCCGCGACGGCGGCGCGCCGCCAGCGGACGAAAGCGTTCCTCACGGACGCGTAATAGTCCAATGCGGCCTCGCGCGCGGTCGCGATCTGCTCGGCGGCCAGGCTGCGGTCGTTGACGCCGTCGAGCGCCCAGGCCGCGAATTGCACGCCTGTCCGCTGCCGCGAGAGGAACCCCACCGAGTAGTCGGCCGCCAGCCCGACGAAATCGCGCGGATTGCCGGGGCCCAGCACGGGCAGCACGAGGTAGGGCCCGGGACGGACGCCCCAGGCGCCGAAGGCCTGCCCGATGTCCTCGACCTGCGGCGCCAGGCCCCAGTCGGCGGCCGGGTCGAAGAAACCCAGCAGCCCGACGGTCGTGTTGGCCAGAAAGCGCAGCGTCTCGGTGCCGGCGTGGCTCCACTCGGCCTGCAGCAGGTTGCCCGCGACCGAGATCGGCGCGCGCAGGTTGAGGAAGAAGCGGTCGGTCGCCTCGCGCACGCCCTCGGAGGTGATCGCGTTCCAGCCGCGCGAGGTCGGCTCGAGCACGTGCTCGTCGAGGGCGATGTTCACGTCGAACATCACGCGGTTGAAGGGCTCCCAGGGGTCGTGCTCCTCGTTGGGCGGCGGCGCGGCGCACGCGGCGAGCAGCAGGGCCAGCGGCGCGAGGCGCGTCGCGGTCGGGCGAGAGGTCGACATGGGGCGTTCCGGGAGAGGGAAGCGGCGGGCCGTCACTTGTCGGAGGCGATGTCCGTGCCGTGGATGAGCTTGCCGATCATGCGCTCGAGCAGCACGGCCGACTCGGTGTAGCCGATCGAGTCGCCCGACTGAAGCAGGCGCTCCTCGCCGCCGAGCTGGAGCACGATGTAGCGGTCGCCGAGCAGTCCGTTGGTGACGATCGAGGCCGAGGTGTCGATCGGCAGCTGCAGGTCGGGGCGCAGGTCGAGGCGCACGTGGGCGCGGTAGTCGGCGCCGAGGGTCACCAGACCGACCTCGCCGACCTTGACGCCCGAGATCGCGACGAGCGCGCGCGGCTTGAGGCCGGCCGTCTCGTCGAAGTCGGCGTAGATCGACAGCCGCTCGCCCCCGCCGAGGCTCGCGCCGCCGACGCGGAAGGAGAGGAAGGCCATCGCGCCCAGTCCCGCCAGCACGAACAGGCCGACGACCAGGTCGCGTCCCGAGGATGAAGCCATGCCGTTCACACTCCCCACAGGGCCGTGATGAAGTAGTCGAAGATCAGCACCGCGACCGAGGCCGAGACGACGGTCGCGGTCGTCGCCGCCGAGACGCCCTCGGAGGTCGGCGCGCTCGTGCAGCCGCGCCAGGTCGCGATGAGCGCCAGCAGCGTGCCGAACACCAGCGACTTCACGAAGCAGCCGAGCACGTCGCTGCCGAACTCGACGTTCGAGGTGATGCTGTTGATGTACAGGCCGGCGTCGATGCCCATCAGCTCGACACCCACCAGCCAGCCGCCGAGCAGGCCCGCCACGATGAACAGCGCGGTGAGCAGCGGCATGACCGCCAGCAGCGCCAGCGCGCGCGGCTTGGCCACGTAGTGCAGCGGGTCGACCGCCATCATGCGGATGCCGTCGAGCTGCTCGGTCGCGACCATCGTGGCGATCTCGGCGGTCGTGGCCGAACCCGCGCGACCGGTGACGAGCAGCGCCGTGAGCACCGGCCCCAGCTCGCGGATGAGCGCCAGCGCGACGACGGCCCCGAGCTGGCCCGTCGCGCCGAAGCGCACGAGCGTGTTGTAGCCCTGCAGCGCGAGCACCGCGCCGACCGCCAGCCCGCTGACGGTCACGATGATCAGCGAGAGCACGCCGACCTTGTGCAGCTCGCGCGCCAGCAGCGCGCCGCGTCCGGGCGGCGTCAGGCTGCAGCGCAACAGCGCGCCGCCGTGCCGGCCAAGCGCGCCGAAGGCCCCCACGGCCTGCTGCGCGGCCCGCCCGAGGCGGGCGACGGGCGAGGGGCGCTCGGGCCGCGCGAGCGTCGTGTCGCTCATCGCGGCGCCCCGCCGGGCCCGGCCTCGACGGCCTCGGCCTCGTCGGCCAGCTCCTCGACCGCGGCCGGGTCGGCCGCCGCGAAATAGGCCGCCACGCGCCGGTCGGCGTGCCGCGACAGCTCCCGCGGCGGGCCCTGGAACACCGCGCCCGGCAGGATGAGCACGACGTGGTCGGCCAGGCGCAGCGTCGAGGGCACGTCGTGCGAGACCACGACGATGCTCATGCCGTGGCGCCGGTTGATGCCCTGCAGCAAACGCTCGATGCGCCGCGTGCTCACCGGGTCGAGGCCCGAGAAGGGCTCGTCGCACAGCAGCAGCGAGGGGCGGCGCATGAGCGCGCGGGCCAGCGCCACGCGCTTGGTCATGCCGCCCGAGAGCTGGCCGGGCAGCAGCTCCTCGACGCCGGGCAGCCCGACGTCGGCGAGCGTGGCGGCCACGCGCTGCCCGAGCTGCTCGTCCGTCAGCCGCTCGTGCTCGCGCAGCGGGAAGGCCAGGTTCTCGAAGACGCTGAGCGAGTTGAGCAGCGCGCCGTTCTGGAACATCATCCCGATGCCGCGGCGCGCCTGGGCCAGGCGCGCCTCGGAGGCGCCCGCGAGGTCGACCCCGTCGACGAGCAGCCGGCCGGACTGCGCGCGCACTAGCCCGCCCACCAGCTTGAGCAGCGTGCTCTTGCCGACGCCGCTGCCGCCGAGGATGACCGAGACCTTGCCGCGCGGGAACGCGCACGAGAGCCCGTCGAAGATGCGCCGCGCCCCGTAGGCCAGCACGACGTCATGCAGCTCGACGTGCGCGCCCTCGGGCGCCTCCCCGGGGCGCGCGGCCGCCGTGCGCTGGCTGTCTTCGCTTTCCGCCACGGCGGTGGATCCTAACCAAGCGCGTGCGCCGACCCTACGGCGAGGCGATGGCGCGGCGCGGCACGCTCAGCGACGGCCGCGTCGGGTGCTCCGACCCGCGAAAGATGCCGACCGCGACGCGCCGCGG
>CAZBBB010000140.1:0-5909 GCA_964490005.1 uncultured Phycisphaerales bacterium
TCGCGCCGCAGCACGAGCAGCGGCGGCACGCGCCGCACGGTCGAGAGCGCCGGCAGCGCGAAGAGCAGCGCCACGCCCGCGCCCAGCGCCAGCCCGCGGACGAGCGCCTGCGGCTGCCACAGCGGCGTCTCGGGCAGCGCGCCGATGCCGGCCGACGCGAAGGCCGAGGCCAGCAGCCGCGGCGCGAGCAGGCCCGCCGCCCCGCCCGCCGCGCTGCCCGCCAGCGCGAGCAGCAGCGTCTGCGCGACGTACAGGCGCAGCACCTCTCCCGGCCGCATCCCCAGCGCGCGCTGCACGGCGATGGCCGTCTGCCGCCCGGCGAGCCACGAGCGCACGACCTGCGCGACGCCGATGCCGCCGGTGAGCAGCGAGAGCAGCGCGAGCAGTCCGAGGAAGGACTCGACCCGCTCCATGCCGCGGCGCAGCGCGGGTTGCGGCTCGGCCCAGGTCTCGACCCGCACGCGCGCCTCCTCGGGCAGTCCGCGCTCGAGCGCCTGCGCCAGCCGCTGCGCGCCCTGCCGGCCGGCGCTCTCGGGCAGCGCCAGCAGCGCCTTGTGCCGCACGCGGCTGCCGAAACCCAGCAGCGAGGTGCGCGCCAGGCCCGCCTGCGAGACGAGCACGCGCGGTCCGAGCGTGAAGGACAGCTCGAGCTTGTCGGGCTCGCGCAGCACGCGCCCGGCGATGTCGAAGTCCTGCCCGCCGAGCCGCAGCACGTCGCCCACGTCCAGGCCGAGCGCGGCCAGCACCTCGGGCGCGCACAGCACCGAGCGCTCGTCGAGCAGCTCGTCGAGCGGCGCGGGCGGATCGAGCAGCAGCTCGCCGTGGAAGGGCCAGCCGGGCGCGACCGCCTTGAGTTCGACGAGCCGCGAGCGGCCGGGCGCGCCGTCCGCGGCGGCCGGCGCGGCCGCGAGCGTGGGCAGCTCGGCCAGGTCGGCGCGCCGCACCGGACCGTGCTGCGCGTCGAGACCGGCGAGCAGCGCGTCGAGCTCGGCCGGCAGCGCCGCGCGCGACGAGAGCACCACGTCGGCCGCGAGCATCTGCCGCGAGGTCGCCGCGAGCACGTCGCGCAGGCCGTCGCCGAGCGCGGCCACGGCCACCACCGCCGCGACGCCCACCGACAGGCAGGCGGCGAAGAAGGCCAGCCGCCCCCGCGCGCCGCGCACCTCGCGGGCGAGCAGCGGCCAGAGCAGGCCGGCCCTCACGCCGCGCCCGTCTCGACGCGCACGACGCGGCCGTCGGCCAGGTGGACGCGCCGGTCGGCCAGCCGCGCGACCTCGGCGTCGTGCGTCACGAGCACCAGGCTCGTGCCGTGCCGCGCGCGCAGCTCGAGCAGCAGTTGCAGCACACGCCGGCCGGTCTCGCCGTCGAGGTTGCCCGTCGGCTCGTCGGCCAGCAGCAGCGGCGGGTCGGACGCGAAGGCCCGCGCGAGCGCCACGCGCTGCTGCTCGCCGCCCGAGAGCTGCGCCGGGACGTGGTGCCCGCGCTCGGCCAGGCCCACCGCCGCGAGCAGCGCGTCGGCGCGCGCGCCGGCGCCGGGCCGGCCGAGCAGCTCGAGCGGCAGCGCGACGTTCTCGCGCGCGGTGTAGTTCTCGAGCAGCTGGAAGGACTGGAACACGAAGCCGATCGAGCGTAGGCGCAGCCGCGCCAGGCCGTCCTCGTCGAGCGCCGAGAGCGGACGGCCCTCGACGTAGACCTCGCCGGCCGAGGGCCGGTCGAGCCCCGCGAGCAGCCCGAGCAGCGTCGACTTGCCGCTGCCCGAGGGCCCGAGGATGGCGAGCACCTCGCCGGCGCGCACCGACAGATCGATGCCGTCGAGGATCGTGAGCTGCCGCCCGCCCGACGGCATGCGCTTGACGAGGCCCCGGCAGCCCAGCCGCTCGCTCGTCGCCTCTGTCGGTGGATCGCTCATGCCGCTCCGTCCTACGATGCGCGCATGACGCTGTTGCGCCTCGCGTTGCTCGCCTGCCTGCTGCCTGGCGGCGCGTGCGGCGAGTCCCCATCGTCGCCGCTGCCGCCCGACGATGCGAGCCTGCCGGTCGACGCGGCGCCGACGCGCGCCGACGCGCCCGCCGACGCGCCGCTGGTGGCCTTCCTCGGCGACTCGCTCACCGAAGGCTACGGACTGCGGCACGACCAGGCCTATCCGGCCCTGCTGGCCGAGACCTTCGCGCAGGCCGGCCGCCCGATCCGCGTGCGCAACGCGGGGGTTTCGGGCGACACCAGCGCCGGCGGCCGCGCGCGCCTCGACTGGGTGCTGCGCGAGCGCCCCGACGTGCTCGTGGTCGCGCTCGGCGGCAACGACGGACTGCGCGGGCTGCCCGTCGCGCAGTTGCGCGAGAACCTGGCCGACATCGTCGTGCGCGCGCGGGCGGCCGGCGCGGCCGTGCTGCTCGCCGGCATGGCCATGCCGCCCAACTACGGCCCCGAGTACACCCGCGCCTTCCGCGAGGTCTACCCCGAGCTGGCCGAACAGCTCGACGTCCCGCTCGTGCCCTTCCTGCTCGAAGGCGTGGCCGGCGACCCGGCGCTCAATCTCGGCGACGGCCTGCACCCCAACGCCGCCGGGCAGCGCGTGCTCGCCGACCTGCTCGCGCCGCACCTCGAGCGCCTGCTGCCGCGCTGATCCGGCCCGCGGGCCGCCGCGCTAGAATCGCGCCCCGACATGGCCGCCCCCGCCCCGCCGACGCACGTGCGCCCCGCGACGGCGGCCGACGCGGCCGCGATCGCCGCGATCTACGCGCCGGCCGTCACCGACAACGCGGCCTCCTTCGAAGAGACCCCGCCCGACGCGCGCGAGATCGCGGCGCGCATCGCGAAGGTCTCGGCGCGTCACGCCTGGCTGGTGGCCGAGCGCGCGGGCGAGGTGCTCGGCTACGCCTACGGCGGGCCGCACCGCGAGCGCGCCGCCTACCGCTGGAGCGTCGAGGTCTCGGCCTACATCCGCGCCGACGCGCACCGGCAGGGTCTCGCGCGGCGGCTGTACACCGAGCTGTTCGCGCGGCTCGCGGCACTCGGCTACGTGAACGCCTACGCGGGCATCACGCTGCCCAACGCGGCCAGCGTGGGGCTGCACGAGGCGCTGGGCTTCAGCAAGATCGGCGTCTATCACGGCATCGGCTTCAAGTTCGGGCGCTGGCACGACGTGGGTTGGTGGGAGCGGCGCCTGACGGCGGCCGACGATCCCCCGCGCGAGCCCGGTCCGGTTTAAGCTGGGGCCCGGCCGGGAGGCGCGCGCCGCGCGCCCGCCGTCGTCCCGCAGGAGACCTCCCGATGCACGGCCCGCTCGTCCGACTCGCCGCCCTGGCGGCCCTGGGCCTCGCGGGGGCCGCGCTCGCGCTCTGCGACGCGCCGCTGCGCGCGGCGGGCGCCTACGCGCTCACCGGCGAGTCGCTCGACCTGACGCAGCGCGACTTCCGCGTGTTCGACAACTTCCTCGACGCCAGCGCCAACGACAACCTCGTGCCGCACCCCAACTTCCCCGGGCACGCGGGCGCGGTGATGGCGATCTGGAAGGCGCACGCCGAATGGGGCAGCCGCCCGCGCGGCGGCGACGGCCTGGGCGACGGCGCGGCCGGCAACGCCGAGCTGGGCAGCGGCAACGCGAACTTCGACAACAGCTTCCAGGGCCTGGCCGCCGACCCCGGCGACAACAACGGCAACGTGCACTCGGCCTCGTCCTCGCTCGGCGGCTCGGTCGCGGCCGTGACCTTCACGCCCGTCGTCGACGGCTGGAAGATCATCTACAGCGAAGACCTCGGCTGGGACGACGGGCCGGGCGCGCCGGGCGCGGGGCTGATCGACCTGCAGGCCGTCGCGACGCACGAGATCGGCCATGCCCTCGGGCTCGGCCACAGCTCGGTCGCGGGCGCCACCATGCAGGCCTCGCTGCCGGCCAACCAGCTCACCGCGCGCTCGCTCGCGGCCGACGACATCGCCGGCCTGCAGGCGATCTATGGCGTGGCCTCGGCGAGCAAGCCGCGCATCACGTCGCTCTCGGTCCCGGCCGTCACGGGCGGCGCGCTCACGCTGCACGGCGCCAACTTCTCGGCCGCCAACAACGAGGTCTGGTTCACGCAGGCGGCCGGCGACGGCAGCCCGCTCAAGCTCGCGGGCCTCGCCTCGACGGCGGGCGGCACGCGCATCGACGTGGTCGTCCCGGCCGGCGCGCTCCCGGGCGACGTGCTCGTCAAGGGAATCGGCGCGGGCAACGCGGCGCTCTCCAACGCCTTCCCGATCCTGATCGACGGGCCGCCGGGCGTCTTCGCGCTCACCGGGCCCGGCATCGCCGGCGGCGGCCCCGGCGTGTCCGGCGACGGACTGCTGCCGCAACTCACCGGCGCGGGCGATCTGTCGCCCGGCGGCGGCCCCTTCACGCTGCACCTCGCGCTGGTCAAGCCCTTCGCCGCGGGCGTGCTGTTCGTCGGCACGAGCGAGGCCAATGCGCCGTTCAAGGGCGGCACCTTCGATCCCTTCCCGATCCTGCTGCAGGTGCCGCTCGCGGTGGGCGGCAGCGGCGCGCTGAACCTGCCCGCCGCGATGCCCGCGGGCCTGCCCGCCGGCCTGTCGCTGGTGTGCCAGGCCTTCTTCGCCGACGTCGACTCCGTGGCCGGCGTCTCGGGCAGCAACGGACTGCGCCTCACGCTGCCCTGAGCGCGAGGCCGCGCGCGTTGACAAGCCGCGGGACAGCTCCCATCGTATGCGCGCGTGTCTCGCGCCGGGGGCCGCCGTCCGGCGCCCGCGGCGCGCTCCCTGGCGTGTGGCGAACGGCGGCTCGATGGCAGCGGGACAAGCGACGGCAGGCGCGACGCCGACGGACGCGCCGGACGTCACGATCATCATCCCCAACTACCAGGGCGAGTCGCTGCTGCCCGACACGCTGGCGGCGGTCGACGCCGCGCTCGCCGTCGAGCCCGCGCGCGTCGAGGTCCTGGTCGTCGACGACGCCAGCACCGACGGCAGCGTGCCGTTGCTGCGCGAGCGCTTCCCGCACGTGCGCGTCGTGCAGCGCGCCGAGAACGGC
Organism: uncultured Phycisphaerales bacterium; assembly: GCA_964490005.1. Classification (GTDB taxonomy): domain Bacteria; phylum Planctomycetota; class B15-G4; order B15-G4; family B15-G4; genus CAZBBB01. Next base: position 5,021 of record CAZBBB010000140.1, read on the forward strand.
GGCTTCTCCGAGGCCTGCCGCTCCGGGACGCAGGCCGCGCGCGCACCGCTGCTGTACTTCCTGAACTCCGACGCGCGGCCGCGACCGGGCTTCCTCGCGCCGCTCGTGCAGGCGCTGGCGGACGAGCGGGTCTTCGCCGCGCAGTCGCTGCTGGTGGACGTGGCCGGCTACGTGCACGAGCCGATCTCGGTCGTGCCGGTCTTCCGGCGCGGGTTTCTGCGCCTCGACGGCCTGACGGACGGGCGACCGGGCCTGCGGCCCGAGCACCTGCCCCCGCGGCCGGTGATCGAGACCCTGTACGCGACGGGCGGCGCGATGCTCGTGCGCCGCGCGCGCTACGAGGCGCTCGGCGGCTTCGCGTCGATCTTCTCGCCGTTCTACTACGAGGACGTCGACCTCGGCTGGCGCGCCATGCGCCGCGGGTGGAGCAACGTCGTCGTGACGGCCAGCGTCGTCGAGCACCTCGTCGGCGCGACGATCGCGCGCACGGCGGTGCGCCAGCGCATGCGCATCTGGCGCAAGCGCAATCGCCACCTCGTCGTGTGGCGCAACCTGGTCTCGCCGGGCGAGTTGCTGCGACGGCACGTGCTGCCCGTCGCTCTGCACCACGCCTCGCGCCTGCTCGTCGGAGACACCTCCTCGTGGCGCGGGCTGCGGCTGGCCTGCCGCGAGCGAGGGCCCACCGCGCGCCATCGGCGGGTCGAGCGCGCCGAACTGCAGCGCGACTACGACCGCATCGAGCGCGGCCTGCGGCAGGCGCGCGCGCAACTCGGCCCGGTCAGCGTTCCCGCAGCAGGCTGACGCGCGCGGCGGCCGTGGCGCGCTCGGCGGCGGCCTCGGCGTCGAGGCCACGGGGCGCGGCGTGGACGGCCGCGGCGTGCGCCGGCCG
>CAZBBB010000141.1:0-5904 GCA_964490005.1 uncultured Phycisphaerales bacterium
GCGCCGCGGCGCGCTGATGGGGGCCGGCCGGCGCGCGCGCCCGCGGCGGCTGCTCGCGAGCGGGCACGCCTACGGCGAGATCGAGTGGCTGCTCGCGGACGCGAGGCCCAAGGGGCTGTGCCTCGATCTGCCCTCCGGCGAAGGGCCCAACGCCGCGGGCCTGCGCGCGGCTGGCTTCGCGCCCATCGCCGCCGACCTGTTTCCCGCCGACCCGGCGGCGACCGGCACGCCCGCCGTGTGCAGCGACTGGAACGCGCCGCTGCCCTTCGCGAGCGGCAGCTTCGCCGCCGTGCTGTGCAGCGAGGGGATCGAGCACCACCCGTCGCAGACGGCCTTCCTCGGCGAGCTGGCCCGCGTGCTCGCGCCGGGCGGCACGCTCGTCCTGACCACGCCCAACACGCTCTCGCTGGGCGCGCGCCTCTCGCAGCTGCTCAACGGGCACCACGCGCACAACCGCGCGCCGATCAGCGAGGTCACGCAGATCTGGAACGCCGGCTCCGGCCAGCGCGCCTACGTCGGCCACGTGCACATGGTCAACTACCTCGTGCTGCGCTTCATGCTGTGGCGCGCGGGGCTGACGATCGAGCGCGTCGAGTCGGCCCGTTGGGCGCGCAACGCGCTGTTCCTCGCGCCGCTCCTGTGGCTGCCGGTGCAGATCGGCACGCGGCGGGTCTTCTCGCGCGTGCGGCGCGTCGACCCCGCCGTCCACGCGCAGATCCTCGAGCACGTGCTCTCGCCGGCCGTGCTCTACGGCAAGAAGCTGATCGTCGTGGCCCGCAAGCCGGCGGGCTGACCCGCCCGCCGCCGCGTTCAGACCCGGAGCTGCGCCCGCAGCGCGAGCGTCAGCCAGAGCCAGAGGGCGGCCAGCGCGAGGCTGGCCAGCGTGACGGGAAAGCCGACGCGGGCGTGTTCGCGCCAGCCGATCGCGATGCCGCGCCGGCCGGCCTGCTCGACCACGATCAGATTCGCGATCGAGCCGACGAGCAGCAGATTGCCGGCCAGGGTGCTCGACAGCGCCAGGATCGGACCGGCGAGTTCGTGCGTCGCGGCCGGCAGCAGCAGCATGACGGCCGGCACGTTGCTCACGAGGTTGGAGAGCAGCGCGGCGCCGACGTACAGCGGGACGGGCTGCGCCAGGTCGAGGCCGCGCGCCGACAGCCCCGCCAGCGCGTCCGCCACGGCGCCCGTCTGCGCCAGCGCGCGGTTCACGACGAAGAGCCCCGCGAAGAGCACCAGCAGCGGCCAGTCGACGAGCGCCAGCACGCGCGAACCGAGCAACCGGCGCGAGAGCAGCAGCAGCCCCGCCGCGCCGAGCGCGAGCACCTCGCGCGGCCAGCGGCCGTCGACGAAGAGCACGACCAGCGCGAGCACGACGAGCAGCCCCTTGGCGGTCTGCGCGCGATCGAAGGGCGGCGCCTCGTCGCCGCGCACGGCCCCGAGCGGGGCGGGACCCGTCGGCGCGCCTGCGGCGTCGGCGCTCGTCTCCCAGCGTCCGCGGGTCAGCGCGCAGATCAGGCCCCACGTGAGCAGCAGGCCGCCGAGCACCGGCACAGCGGCCGTCAGCAGGTAGCCGCCGAAGGAGAGCTGCAGGCTCTGCCCGATGAGCATGTTCTGCGGGTTGCCGATGAGCGTGGCCGCCGAGCCGACGTTGCTCGCGCAGGCCAGCCCCAGCAGGAAGGGCAGCGGCCGCAGCCGCCGCGCCGCGCAGCCGTCGATCAGGATCGGCGTCATCGCCAGGCAGATGATGTCGTTGACCAGCACCGCCGAGAGCAGGCCGGCGGTCGCGACGAGCAGGCCCAGCAGCCGCGGCGGCGAGAGCGGCGCGCTCGCGAGGCGCCGCGTGACGGCCGTGTAGAAACCGCCGAGACGCAGTTGCGCCGAGACGATCATCAACCCGAAGAGCAGCGCGATCGTCGGCACGTCGATCGCGTCGCGCGCCTGCTCGGGCGACAGCGCGCCGATCACGACCATGCCGATCGCGCCGAGCAGCGCCGCGCCCGTGCGATCGAGCCCCAGGCCCGGCAGCCGCCCGAGCAGCATCACGAGATACACGCCGCCGAAGATCCCCAGCACCGCGCCGTTCACGGGGCGTCACGATAGCGCGCCCCTCGCCTCACGACGCCTGCTAGGGGGCCGTCGCGCGAAGGGGCCCTGCCATGCCCCAGCCCTGAGGGCCTTGCGGGTCCTGGACGAAGATCTGGGCGTAGAGTTCCGCGCCCGACGGAACTCCGGCGGGCCAGCGGCCGTTGACCATGATCGACCCGTCCGCCAGCGTCGTTCCCATGCCGATCACCGCGCTCGGTACGACGAACAACCCGACTCCGAGAAAGGGTTGCCATGCATTCTGCGTGCCCAGCACGAGAAACGCCGGCTGCTTCGCGGCGATGTGCGCAGCTCCGATCATCACCGGACTCCCGGGCGCGAGCGACCCGTAGTGCAGCATGAGCGGCAACACGGGGCCGGAGGAGGGGTAGTGCGAGATGTATCCCTGAAAGCCGCCGACCGACCAGACCGAAGGCATGCCCGAAACCACTTTCAGATCCGCGGGACACGACACGAGCACGTCGGGGTGACCATCGTGGTCGAGGTCTCCGGGCCCGGCGAGGCCGGAGGCGTGCGTGATGCCGGTGCAACAGGGATAGCCGAAGGCATGGATGGTCTGCAGGATCGAACCATCCTGACCCGAGAGAATGTAAACGTTGCCGCCGGCGTCCGGGATCCCGGAGCGCAGGCCGAGCACGAGGTCGTCGGTCCCGTCCAGATTCACGTCACCGAGTCCCGCCACGGAGACGGCCTCGCCGTCCGAGGCTGGATTGGGCACATGGAGCGTGAGGATCGGCGCACCGTCGACGCCCGAGTAGACGTGGGCGCCCGCGTTCGAGATGCCGGTGCTGCCGGTCGCCACGATGTCCTGGACGCCATCGTGATCGAGGTCGCCGGCCACGGCGACGATGCCGGTGTAGAGATTGCCGCTCCCGCTCCCGGCCATGAGGTCGTACAGCAGCGCGCCATCGGCTCCGGAGCGCACCTGCACCGCGAAGGACTTGGGAGCGGAGAACACGATCTCGGAGACGCCGTCGCCGTCGAGATCGCCGGGGCTGCAGACCGTTCGTCCCAGCTTGGCGCCGGCCGCGCTGCCGTCGAAGGCGTGCAGCAGCGCGCCGTTGGCGCCGGAGAAGACGCGCACGGCGCCGCTGTCGACACCGTTCGTGTCGGCGTACTGGCAACCCACGACCATGTCCGGAACGCCATCGCCGTTCACGTCGCGCGCCGAGGCCACGTTGAGCCCGATGAATCCGACCGAAGGTTCCCCGGGCGCCGTCCGCAGGATCGAGCCGTCCTGTCCCGAGAAGACCACGGCGGCCCATGAAGTTCCCGGCGCAGGACCGGGAAGGTTGGCTCCGACGAGCAGGTCCGCGTGCCCGTCGCCGTTCACGTCGCCCGCGGCGCTGACCGAGGCGCCGAGCGATCCGCCCAGCGTCTCGCCCGAGAGCGTGAAGAGCAGGGAGCGATCCTTGCCGGAATACACGCGAACCACGCCCGCCCCCGGCGCCGGCGTATCCACCGTGACGTTCGCCACGGCGAAATCGGGGTGCCCGTCCAGGTCGACGTCGCCGAGCCCCGCGACATTGTTCATCGCCCCGAGTTCGAAGCCGTAGAACGCGGGCTCGAGGCTCGCCAAGGGCATCGCGACCTGCACGATCTGCGCCTCGATCGCCGGTGTCGCGACGGCCGGGAAGCTCAGGAGCGTCGCGCGGACCGCGACTCGGAGAAGCTGAAGGCGCACCCGACCTCCTCGCTGAGCGCGGGCCTCCCCCGCCTCGCGCGGCTCAAGGCGGTCGACTCTAGCACGGACCCCGCCGGGCGTCGCGCCGTCGGGCGCCGCGGCGCGACAGCACCGGCCCCGACTCCCTACAATCGCGCCGCGTGTCGCCGGCCCGCACGGGGTCGGGGGGGCGCCTCACCGGCCGGGAGGGCCACGATGATCCACGACAACATCCTGTCCGCGGTCGGATGCACGCCGGTCGTGCGCCTGTCGCACGTCGCGCACGACCTGCCCTGCGAGGTGCTCGCCAAGTGCGAGTACCTCAACCCCGGCGGTTCGGTGAAGGACCGCATCGGCGTGTACATGCTGCAGGAGGCCGAGCGGCGCGGCGAGATCCGCCCGGGCGACACGCTCATCGAGGCCACCTCGGGCAACACGGGCATCGGCCTGGCGATGGCGGCGGCCGTCAAGGGCTACCGCCTGATCATCACGATGCCGGAGAAGATGAGCCGCGAGAAGGCGGTCGTGCTCGAGGCGCTCGGCGCCGAGATCCACCGCACGCCGACCGAGGCGAGCTTCGACGCGCCCGAGAGCCACATCGGCGTCGCCAAGAGCCTCAACCGGCTCATCCCGCGCTCGCGCATCCTCGACCAGTACAAGAACCCCGACAACCCGGGCATCCACTACGAGGCCACGGGCCGCGAGATCGTCGAGGCCTGCGAGGGCAAGCTCGACGCCTTCGTCGCGACCGTCGGCACGGGCGGCACGATGTCGGGCGTCGCGAAGTACCTCAAGGAGCACATCCCGAGCTGCCGCATCGTCGGCGTCGACCCGGTCGGCTCGATCATGGCGGGCCTGCCCGACGACTTCGTCGGCAGCTACAAGGTCGAGGGCATCGGTTACGACTTCATCCCCGACGTGATGTGGCGCGACCTCGTCGACGAGTGGATCAAGACCGAGGACGGGCCCAGCTTCCGCATGGCGCGCCGGCTCATCCGCCGCGAGGGGCTGCTCGTGGGCGGCAGCTCGGGCTCGGCCGTGTGGGCCGCGCTCGAGTACGCGAAGAAGGCGAAGCTGAAGAAGGGCCAGCGCGTGCTCACGATCCTGCCCGACGGCGTGCGCAACTACATGACCAAGTTCCTCGACGACAAGTGGATGGCCGACAACCGCTTCGTCGACGAGCCCTGGGCCGAGGGCGAGATCGGCGACCTGGTGCGCGGCATGCCGCCGCGCACGATCCACACCGTGCGCGAGGACGCCAAGGTCGGCGCGGCCGTGGGCACGATGAAGAAGCACGGCATCAGCCAGCTCCCCGTGCTCGACGAGGCCGGCAGGCTCGCGGGCATCCTGACCGAGACCGACGTGCTCGGCGCGCTCTTCGACGACCGCTGCACGATGGACACGGTGACGGCCGAGGTCATGTGCCGCCGCGTCTCGACGGTGCGCCTGGTCGACGAGGCCACCAAGCTGGCCGAGGTCTTCCTGCGCGGCGAGACGGCCATCGTGGTCGACGACGGCGGCAAGCTCATCGGCCTGCTCTCCAAGCTCGACCTGATCGAGCACCTCGCCGGCCGCGACCGCGCGCGGAGCTGAGCGCCGCACGTGGCCGGCCGTCGGCCTGACGACTCGCTGCCGCCGCCCGCCGGGCCGGGTCCCGACTCGTCCGACTTCCTGAAGCAGCTCAGGAGCCACGCGCCGCCCGCGCGCCGCGACGCCGGCGGCGAGGAGATCGCGCGCGGCGGCATGGGCGCGATCCTGCGCGTCTGGGACGAGGACCTCAAGCGCCACCTCGCGATGAAGGTGCTGCTGCCCGACGCCGAGCGCCGCGGCGACGACCCGGGCGAGACGACGCTGCTGCGCTTCCTCGAGGAGGCGCAGGTCACCGGCCAGCTCGACCACCCGGGCGTCGTGCCCGTGCACGAGCTGGGCGTCGACGAGCACGGCCGGGCCTACTTCACGATGCGCCTCGTCAAGGGGCGCGACCTGCGCGAGATCTTCGCGCTCGCGCGCCACGGCGCCGAGGGCTGGAGCACGACGCGCGTCGTGGGCGTGCTGCTCAAGGCCTGCGAGGCGCTGGCCTACGCGCACAGCAAGGGCGTCGTGCACCGCGATCTCAAGCCCGCGAACATCATGGTCGG
>CAZBBB010000142.1:0-5875 GCA_964490005.1 uncultured Phycisphaerales bacterium
GCTCGGCCGCCGCGCGTCGGGTGGCGCGCGCCGGATCGGGCCGTCGGCCGGCCGCGGCCATCAGCCGCGCGGCGAGCGCGTCGTGGTCCTCGTCGGACGACGCGTCGTCGCCGGCCACCTCGTCGGTGTCGGTCGCGCCCGACGCGGCGCGGTCGTCGCCGACGAGCAGGAAGCGCAGCCGTCCGAGCACGAGCGCCTCGCCCGCGCCGAGCCGGCCTTCGGTCACGCGCCGTCCGTCGATGCCGACGACCGCGCTCGCGCTGCACGCGCGGATGCGCAGCGCCCCCGGCCCGTCCTCGACGAGTTCGGCGTGCTCGGCTTCGATCGAATCGTGGCGCAGTCGCAGGTCGGCCGTCGCGGCGCTGCCGATGCGCGCCGGGAGACGCGGCAGCGCGAGACTGCGTCCGTCGGCGAGTCGCAGGCGCCACATGGTGGGGCGCAGGGTACTCGACGGTAGACTCTGCCCCCATGGTGCGACTGCGGTACCGGGACGTGGCCCACGCCTACCGGCGCTTCCCGGGCCGCCCGCGGGTCTCGCTCGAGGGCGTGAGTCTCGACGTGCACGCCGGGCAGTGCTGGGGGCTCGTCGGTCCCAACGGCTCGGGCAAGTCCACGCTGCTGCGGCTCGCGGCGGGCCTGGCCGTGCCGCGCGCGGGCAGCGTCGCGCTCGACGGCCACGCCGCCGGCACGCGGCCGGCTCGCGCGCTCGTCGGCTACGCGCCCGAGAACGTCGAATGGCCGCGCTCGCTCTCGGTGGGCACCGTGCTGCACGAACTGGCCGCGCTCTCCGGCCTCGCCGGCGCGGGCGCGCGGGTCGAGCGCGTGCTGCGTCCGGCGGGGCTCGTCGAGCTGGTCGACCGCCGCTTCGGCACGCTCTCGCTCGGGCAGGCGCGGCGCGTCGTCGTGGCGCAGGCGCTGCTCGACGACCCGGCGCTGCTGCTGCTCGACGAGCCCTTCTCGGCGCTCGACTCGATCGTCATCCAGGAGCTGCGCGACGATCTGGCGCGCCGCTGCGCGGGCGGCGCGGCCGTCGTGCTCGCCAGCCACCGCCTCGAGGACCTCGTCGGTCTGTGCACGCACGTGGCGGTGCTGCGGCGCGGGCGGCTCGTCGCGCAGGACGAAGCCGGCCGCCTGCTGCCCGAGCCCGGCGATCGCGCGGGCCTCGCGGCGCTGTTCGGGTCCGTGAACTGATGCTCGCCGTCGCGGCGGCGAGCCTGCGGCGCGTGGCGGGCCCGGCCGGCGTGGGGCTGGCGCTGCTCGCCGGATTGCTCGGCGGCCTGTGTCTGCGCGGCCTGCCGGCGCCCGAACTGGTGCCCGAGGCGCACGCGCTGTTCGTGCTCGTGTTCGGCGCGCTGCTGGGCATCCCGCTGGCCGCCTCGCTGCCCACGGCCGAGCGCGCGGCGGGCACCGAGAGCCTGACGGCGGTACGCCCGATCGGCTCGCCGGCCTGGGTCGGCGGGCGGCTGCTGGGCGGAGCGCTCGGCATCGCGACGCTCGCGCTCGTGATCGCCACCGCCTCGCGGGTGCTCGGCGGCGACGTGCTCGTGCCGCAGGTGGTGTACGGCGAGCGCTTCGACGCGGGTCTGCCGACGCCCAGCTATCGCTTCCCGCTGCCGGCCGGGAGGGCCGGTCCCTTCGAACTGCTCGTCGCGGCGCTGCCGGCGGGGCCGGAGGGCGGTACGCTCGCGGTCGACGTCGCGCGCGCGGCGCGCGCCGCGGCGCTGCCCGCGGTGCGCGTCGCGGCCCGCCGCGCGCGCCTGTCGCTGCCCGACCTGGCGCCCGAGCGCGGCGACCTGCACGTCACGCTTCGGCCTTCGAGCGGGCTGCGGCTGGCGCGCGAGGCGCCGCGCCTGGTGATCGGCGAGCAGCCGCTCGGCGCCGCGTCGCTGCCGCTGCCGCTCGATCGGCTGGCCACGCTCGGACTGGCCTGTTTCGCGGCGCTCGCGGTCGGGTGCGCCTTCCACTTCCCGACGGCCTGCCTGGCGGGGCTGCTCGTGCTGGCCGGCCGACCGCCGCAGACGGCGCCGGGCTGGGGCCTGGCCCTGGCGGGCCTCGCGGCCCTGGCCCTGGCCGGGACGGCGATCACGCGCCGCACGACGCTGCCGTGAAGGGCGCGCTCGGCAGCGCCTGCGCCGGACTGCTCGCGCTCGCCGCGGCCGCGGTGCTGCCCGCGCCGCGCGCGCCGGACGCGGCGGCGCGCGAGCCGCTGGCGCGCGCGCTCGCGCCGCTCGGTCCGGTGAAGGCGCTCGTGTCCGCGGGACTGTGGGTGGCCGTCGTGCAGCAGCAGGTGCAGGGCGACGGCGACGGCGCCGTGCCGCTGGCGCGCGCGCTCGTCGAGCTGCATCCCGGCGCGGACGGCGTGCGCGAGTTCCTCGCCGGCCAGCTCATCGCGTCGGAGGCCACGCGCGCGACCGACCGCGCGGCGCACGAGGCGCTCGTCGGCGCCGGGCTGACGCTGTTCGTCGAGGGTTTCGCGCGCGGCGCCTCGCCGCGCCTGCGTTCGGCGCTGGGACGCGTGCTGGGCCTGCAGCGCGAAGCCGACCCGCGCTTCGAGGCGGTGGCCGCGCGCGTGCTCGGCGAGCCGCCGCGCGAACTCGCCATCGAGCTGCTGCGCGACTCGCCCGAGCCCGAGTTCGACGGTCGGCTGCGCGCCGAACTGCTGCTCGAGCGCGCGCTCGACGCGGCCCGGCACGCGGGCGATCCCGTCGCGGCGCGGGCCGACCTGCGGCGCGCCCGCGAGGCGCTGCGGGCGGCGCGGGTCGCGGCGGACGAGATCGAGGAGCGTCTCGCTCCGCTGAACGCGCTGCTCGACGCGCCGGACGCGCGGGGCGCGCGCCCGGAGGGCGGCCCGTGACGCGCGCCCTGTTCTGGGCCTGCCTGGCCGTCGGGCTGGCGCTGCGCGTGTTCGCCTTCGGCGCGCACGAGCATCCGCGCGGCGACGTCGTCCTCGACGTCGGCGTCGCGCGCAGCCTCGCGCACGGCGACGGCTGGCGCTCGGGCTTCGACCGCGGCACGGCGCTCGTCGTCGGCGCGGGCGAGGTCCCGCCGCAGGCCGAGGCCGACCAGCGCGCGCCGCTGTGGTCCTTCATCGGCGCGCGCCTCGGCTGGCCCGTGGGTTCGACCTTCCGCGGCCTCAAGATCGCGTCGCTCGCGCTGGGCCTGCTGCTGCTCGCGCTGCTCTGGCGCGAGGCGCGCGCGATCGTGGCCGACCTGCCCGGAGCGCCCGCGGGCCTGCCCGAACTCGTCACCGCCCTCGGCGCGCTCTCCTTCGCCCTCATCGACTTCAGCGGCAACGGCTCGCTCTACGTCGCGCAGGCCTGCGTCGTGCTGCTGCTCGTCGCGCTGCTGGCGCGGCCGCGCCCGCCGGTGCTCGCGCTGGGCCTGCTGCTCGGCGCCGGCTGGCTGCTCAATCACCAGGCGCTCGTGCTCGTGCCCGTGCCGCTCGTCGTGCTGCTCGCCGCGGCGCCGCGCGGCGAGCGGCTGCGCGCCGCCGAGGCGGGCCTGCTCGTGATCACGGTCGCGGTGCTGCTGCAGGTGCCCTGGTGGTGGCGCAACGCCGAGGTCTTCGGCTCGGCGCTGCACAGCACGAACATGATCTACCCGCTGCACATGGCGGGGTTCGAGCCGGCGCTGGCGCTCGAGGCGGGCCGCAGCGTCGCGCGCTTCCCCGACCCCGGCGGGCCGACCTGGCTGCTGGCCGCGCAGCGCGCCTGGCTGCCGGGCAACGTGATGTACCTGTTCACCTCCGGACTGGCGCTGTGGCCCGGGCTGCTCGCGCTCGTCGCGGCGGGGGCGCTGCCGCTGGCGGGCCGCGCCCTGCGCGCGCGCGACCGGCGCGTGCTGGCGGCGCTGTGCGCGCTGGCGGCGCTGCTCGTCGTGGCGCTGGCCTGGCCGGGGCTCAAGCTGCGCTATCTCGTGCCGATGACGCCGCTCGTGCTGCTGCTCGGCGCGCGGCTGCTCGGCCAGGCCCCCGGGCGGCTCGAGCGCGCGCTGGGCCTGCTCGTCGCGCTGGGCTGGGGCGCGCTGCTCGCGCTCACGCTCGACGACCTGCGCGGCGCGGGCGAGGACGCGCGGCCCGAGCGCTGGCGGCTGCAGGCGCTGCTGGGCGCCGCGGGCCTGCTCGCGCCGCTGGTCTTCCGCCACGTCGCGCAGGGCGGCGCGGGGCTGCGGCGCGCGATCGTGTCCGGCGCGCTCGTCGCGCCGATCGTCACGGCCACGGCGCTGACGGCCTGGCCGCACACGGCCTACCACTCCACGCCGCTGTCGCCCGACGTCTTCGGCCAGCAGCGCGAGATCTCGATCGAGCGCGAGGCGCGCACGCTGGCGCGCGCGCGCGCCGCGGCGCTGGAGTCCGGAGCGCGCGTGCTGTGCGGCCCGGTCGAGCTGCTCGAGTGGAGCACGCCCGCGCTCGTGACGCTGCCCGTCGGCGCGGGCCTGCCGCACGGCGACGAGGCGCTCGCGGCGCTGGCCGACGCCGGGCGCATCGACCACGTCTTCGTGTTCGCCGGCACGGGCTGGCCCGAGGCGCTCGCGCCCGGCGAGCGCTGGCTGGGGGGGCGGCTGGAGGTCGTCGCGGCCTTCGGCCCCGACGCGCGCGATCCGCACCTCGTGCCGGGGACGCTCTCCCGGGTCGTCGCGCCGTGAGCGCGGCGGTCGGCGCGCTGCTCTTCGGCTGGTTCGCGATCGCTCCGATCGCCGGCCATCGCTCGGGCTGGATGTCGATCGCCCACACGCTCGTCACCGCCGCGCTGCTGCTCCTGCTCGTGCCGCGGCTGTCGGCCGCGCCGCGCGTCGCGCTGCGCGGCGTCGGCGTCGCGACGCTGCTCGCGCTGGTCTCGCTGGGGCTGGCGCTGCGCTTCGCGCCCGAGCGCATGCCGCGGAGCGACATGGCCTGGACGGCGCTCGTCGGCGTGCAGCACGCGCTGCTGTTCCTCGCGCTGCTGTTCCTCGTGCCCGGGCCCGGGGAGGACGGCGCGTCGACGCGGCGCTGGTGGACGGCGCTGCTCGTCGCGCTCGTCGCCGGCCAGGCGCTGGTCGTGATCTTCGGGCCCGTGCCCGAGGGCGAGGTGCCGCGACCCGAGGGCACGCTCGGCAACCCCAACACGCTGGGAGCGCTCGTCGGCGCGGCGGCGCTCGCGCTGGCGGGCTTCGCCGGGTTCCGGCGCGCGGCGCTGGCGGCGCTCGCGCCGCTGGGGATCTTCGTGCTCGCGACGCGTTCGCGCGGCGCCGTGGCCGCGCTCGGTCTGGTGCTGCTGGTGCTCGTCGTGCGCCAGGGGCGCTGGAGGCTGCTGGGCGCGCTGGCGCTGCTCGCCGCGCTGCTCGTCGTCGTGCCCAATCCGTTGCGCACGCGCGTGGCGGCGATGCGCCCGCACGATGCGTTCAGCCGGCCCTTCCTGTGGGGCGCGGCGCTGCCGTCGATCGCCGAGCACCCGCTGGGGATCGGGCCGGGCATGAACAAGTACGTGTTCCCGGCGCACGCCTTCGACCCCGAGCGGCCCTGGCTCGTGCACCAGCGGCACACGGTCGGTCTGACGCACAACGTGTTCATGACCCTCACGCTCGAGTGGGGCTGGCTGGCGGGAGCGGCGGCGCTGATCGCCGCGCTGTGCGCCGGGCTGCGCCTGGCCGCGCGCGGCCCGCCCGACGCGCTGCGCACCGGCGCCGCGCTGGGCGCCGCCGTGCTGTTCCTCGAGTGCCAGGTCGACGGGCTCGAACAGAACCCCGTCGCGTTCGGCGTGTTCCTGCTGCTGGCGGCCACGGCCCTCGCCCGGCGTCCCGGGCCGGCGTGGCTCGTGCTGCCCGGCCGCGCGGTGGCCGGCGCGGCGCTGCTCGTCGGCCTCGCCATGCCGGCGCTCGCGCTGCCGAGCGCCCGCGC
>CAZBBB010000143.1:0-5826 GCA_964490005.1 uncultured Phycisphaerales bacterium
CCGCCCCGAACGCTGGCCGCTGCGCGCGGCGCGCGCCCCGCTGCAGCCCGTGCCGCGCGCGGTGGCGCTCGTCGAGCGCGGCGCGCGCGTGCTCGTGCGCCGACGCGCCGAATCGCCCAACGAGGGCTTCTTCGAGCTGCCCGACGTGCGCCTGCCGCTGGCGGGCGGCGCGCGCGGCCTCTTGCGCGTGCTGGGCGATCTGCCCGCCGCGCGTGCGGCGCTGTCCGCCGAGCTGGCGGCGCACGGCCTGAACCTGCGCCTCGGCGACCCGCTGCCCGTCGTCCGGCACGTGATCATGCACTGGCGCATGCACGCGCTGCCGCTGGTCGGTACGGTGGCGGCCGGCCGCGTGCGCGCGCCGCTGGCCTGGGTCGACCCGGAGGACCTGACGCTGCCGCTCACCACGCTCAGCCGACGCATCCTCGCCGCGCGCCGCGCGCAGGCGGCGCGATGAACGCGCGAGACGATCTCGTCGGGCAGCTTGCCGCGCTGCGCCACGGCGTGGCGCTGGCCCTCGCGCCGCGGCGCATGCTGGTCGAGATCACCGGCGAGGAGCGCACGGTCTGGGCCGAGCGGCTGCTCTCGGTGCCCGTCGCCGACCTGCCCGAGGGCCGCGCGCGACGCGGCACGCTCATGGACGGCAAGGGCAAGCTGCGCTGCGACCTGCGCGTGGCGCGCCCGCCCGGCGGCGCGTCGCTGCTGTTCGACCTGCCCGCCAGCCACGCCGCCCCGCTGCTGCGCGTGCTCGACATGTACATCCTGCGCGACAAGGTGGCGCTCGTCGATCGTTCGGCCGACCTCTCGGCGCTCGCGGTGCTCGGGCCCGGCGCGGCCGCCTGCCTGGAGCGCGCCGGCCTGCCCGTCGCGCGCGACGACGAGGCCCGTGTCCGCGACGAGGTGCTGTGCCTCGCGAGCCGGCAGTACGGCGTGCCGGGCTGCGACCTGTTCGTGCCGCGCGGGCGACGGCCCGCGCTCGCCGACGCGTTGCGCGAGGCCGGCGCGCGGCAGGTCGGCGAGGAGGCGCTCGAGTGCGCGCGCCTCGCCGCCGGCGTGCCGCGCTTCGACCTCGACCTGGCCGACGGCGTGATCCCGCTCGAGGCGGGCTTCGACGACGCGGTCTCGACGACCAAGGGCTGCTACCCCGGCCAGGAGGTCGTGGCGCGCATCGTGAACCTGGGGCAGGTGGCGCGCCGGCTGGCGCGCCTGTCGGCCGAGGCCGGCGCGCCGCCCGCGCCGGGCACGCCGCTGCTCGGCACGGGCGAGCGCGACGGGCAGGAGGTCGGGCGCGTCACGAGCAGCGCGCGCCAGCCCGACGACGGGCGCGTGACGGCGCTCGGATTCGTGCGGCGGGCGCTGCTCGCGCCGGGCACGACGCTGCGCGCGGGCGACCTCGAGCTGCGCGTGCGGGGCGAGGCGCGTCCCTGAGCGGCGCTCGGCCCGCGCGCCGGAGCGTCGTTGATCGGTGAGGCGCGGTCGCGAAGAATGGCCCGGTCCTCCGGAGGGCCACGTGCTCGCGGGCAAGAACGGCATCGTCTTCGGCGTCGCCAACAAGCGCAGCATCGGCTGGGCCTGCGCACTGGCGGCCGGCCGGGCCGGCGCCCGGCTGGCGCTCAGTTACCAGAACGAGCGGCTGCGCGAGGGCGTCGAGCAGCTCGCCGCCACGCTGCCGACGAGGGCGCCGGCCTTCGAGTGCGACGTCGGCAGCGACGCCTCGCTCGACGCGGCCTTCGCGGCCGTGGCGGCCGCCCTGCCGCGCATCGATTTCGTCGTGCACAGCGTCGCCTTCGCCCCGCGCGAGGAGCTCGACGGCGAGTTCGTGCAGACCAGCCGCGCGGGCTTCCTCAAGGCCCACGAGATCTCGACCTACTCGTTCACCGCCATCGCCCGCCGCGCGGCGCCGCTGATGACGGAGGGCGGCGCCCTGCTCACGATGAGCTACATGGGCGCCAATCTCGTCGTCCCGCACTACAACGTGATGGGCTTGGCGAAGGCCAGCCTCGAGGCCAGCGTGCGCTACCTCGCGGCCGACCTCGGGCCGAAGAACATCCGCGTCAACGCCATCTCGGCCGGGCCGATCCGCACGCTGGCGGCGGCCGGCATCGGCGACTTCCAGCAGATGCTCGAGATCACCAAGGCGCGCTCGCCGCTGCGGCGCAACATCGACGCGGCCGAGGTCGGCGACGCGGCGACCTTCCTGTGCTCGGAGGCCTCGCGCGGCATCACCGGCACGGTCATGCACGTCGACGCCGGCTTCCACATCACCGCGCTCTGAGGCGCGGACCGGGGCCGCGCTCAGCGCGCCGGGTCGAGCAGCTGCAGCGCGGCCAGCCGCAGGACGGCGGGCCGCACGGGCGCCTCGCGCGCGACGAACTCCAGCAGGTGCGGGCCGGGCCCCAGCCAGGTCGGGCCGAGGTCGAGCCGCAGCGGGCCGGCGCTCGGACGCCAGGTGTCGTGCACGGGGCGCAGGCGCGCGCCGTCGAGCACGACCTCGAGCAGCAGGCCGTCGGGGCCGCCGCGCGCATCCAGCAGCAGGCGGTACGTCGCGCCGGGGCCCGCGTCGAGCTGCGTGCTCCAGCGCGTCCCGCGCGCGGCCAGCGGGAGCGCGACGTGCGTGGCGCCGTCGATCACGAGCAGTTGCGGCGCGGACGGCGGCGCCCGGCCGTCGAGCTGCCAGGCGGCGCGCGCGAGGTCGATCGTCGGGCCGTCGGACGGAGCCGGCGCGGCGCCGAGCAGCCAGGCCAGCGCGAGCGCGCGCAGGATCACGAGGCCGGCACCAGCACGGCCTGCGGATCGACGGGCCGCGCGGCGTAGGGCGTCAGATCGACGCTCGGACGGCGGCCCGCGACGGCTTCGGCGACGAGCCGCGCGGTGATCGGCGCGAGCAGGATGCCGTTGCGGAAATGGCCCGTCGCCAGCACCAGCCCGGGGATCTCGGCGACGGCGCCGATGTAGGGCAGCCGGTCGGGCGTGCCGGGGCGCAGTCCGGCCCACCAGGTCTCGGCCGGCAGGGACGCGCTGGCCGGGAACAGCGCGCTCGAGAGCGCGCGCAGCCGCGCGATGGCCTCGGGCGTGGCGACGTCGTCGAAGCCCGCGTCCTCCATCGTGCTGCCCACGAGCAGCCGGCCGTCGCGCCGCGGCACGATGTAGCTGTCGCCGTTGTTGATCGTCGGGCCGACGAGGCCCGGCGGGCCGGCCAGCAGCAGGATCTGCCCGCGCACGGGGCGCACGTCGATGGCCAGCCCCAGGCTCGCCGCGAGGCGCGTCGACCACGGGCCGGCGGCGAGCACGACCGCGTCGGCCGTCAGCGACGGACCGCGCGCCGTGCGCACGCCGAGCACGCCGCGCGCATCGCCCAGCAGCGCCTCCACCTCGCAGTGGCTGGTGACCTCGACCTGCAGCTGTTCGGCGCGCCGCCGCAGCGCGGCCATGACGCGCGGCGGCCGCAGGCGCGCCGAGCGCGCCTGGAAGGCCGCGCCGCTGATGCGCGGGGCGAGGCCCGGCTGCAGGCGGTCGAGCTGCGCGCGGTCGAGCCGCGCCACGCCGAATCCCATCGCGCGCCGACGGGCGGTCTCGTCGGAGAGGCGCTCGGCGTCGACGCCGCCGCCTTCGGGGTAGAGCATGCCGGCCGTCTCGTGCTCGACGTCGATGCCCGTCGCGTCGAGCAGCTCCTGCGCGAAACCCTCCCAGAGCGCCTCGCTCGCGAAGCACAGGTCGATCAGGCCCTGCGGGTACTTCCACGGGCTGCTCGGCGTGAGCAGGCCGGCCGCGACCCAGCTCGCGCGCTGCCCGGGCGTCTCGCGCTCGAGCACCTGCACGTCGTGCCCGTCGGCCGAGAGTTCGAGCGCCGCGCACAGTCCGATCACGCCGCCGCCGATCACGAGCACCTGCATGGCCGCTGTTCTAGCACAGCGCCCCCGGCCGCCTTGGCGCCCTGCGCGCGCGCCGACTACGATGCGCGCCGTGAGAGAGCCGCGCGCGCACGATCATCCGCCCACGCGCTTCGTCCGCAGCCTCGTCGCGGCCCTCGCCGCCGACGCGCGCATCGAGGGCCTGTGGCTCGAGGACGAGACGGCGGCGATCCAGTGGCCGCCCTATCGCCGGCTCGACCTGCACTTCGCCGTGCCCGAGCCGGCGCTGGCGGCCGTGAAGGACGAGCTGGCCGCGCTGCTCTCCGCGCACGACCCGATCACCGAGTTCTCCGCGCAGGAGGCGCCGCTGCAGGGCTACGCCGGCACGGCCCGGCTGTCGGACGGCACGCGGCTCACCTGGCGCCTCGAGCGCACCAGCCAGATCGCCAAGGTGCCGCGCCGCGCGGTGAACATCCTGCTCGACCGCAGCGGCGGGCTGCTGCTGCCGGCGCTCTCCTTCGCGCCCTGAAGGGGCGACCGCGCCGTCAGGGGTGCTCGACGACGACGGTCGTCGAGATGCCGCCGCGCACGTTGAACTCGCCCTCGATGCGCATGCTGCGCGGATCGAGCAGCGCCAGCAGGTCGTCGAGGATGCGGTTGGTGACCGCCTCGTGGAAGTGGCCCTCGTCGCGGAACGACCACAGGTACAGCTTCAGCGACTTCAGCTCGACGCACAGCTTGTCGGGCACGTAGCTGATGCTCAGCGTGGCGAAGTCGGGCTGGCCCGTCTTGGGGCAGACGCAGGTGAACTCCGGGCACTCGAAGTGGATCTCGTAGTCGCGGCCGGGGCTCGGGTTGGGAAAGGTCTCGAGCTGCTTGCTGGGCTTGGTGCGCATGCCGACAGTGTGGGGCTCGGGGCGCCGGCCGGTCAACGTGGCGGCCGGCGACACCGACGGGACCCCGCACGACGATGAGCCTGTTCCGACGCAAGCCACGGCAACCGGCGGCACCGCCCGCCCCCCCGCCGCCGACCGACGGCCAGCTCGCCGCGCGCAACGCCGAGACCGATCGGCTGCGCGCGTATCACGAGGCCACCAAGCACACCTATCTGTCGGTGCACCGCAGCGGCTGGTCGCTCGACTGGGACAACCAGCCCAACCCCTTCCGGCGCTGGGCCGGCGCGCCGCGTATCGAGCTGCCCGTGCCGCAGCCGACGCCGACGCGCGCGACCTCGGCGTGCCTGCTGCAACTCGGCGACGAGCGCGGCGGCCGCTGGCCCGAGAGCGCGCTGCCTGCGGTCTCCTCGCTGCTGCATCACGCGCTGGCCGTCTCGGCCTGGAAGGCCGTGCCCGGCACCGACGTGCGCTACTCGCTGCGCGTGAACCCCAGCTCGGGCAACCTGCATCCCACCGAGTGCTGGCTGGCCGCCGCGGGCCTGGCCGACCTGCCCGACGGGCTGTACCACTACGATGTGCGCGGCCATGCGCTCGAGTGCCGGCGCGCGGGCCCGGCCGTCTCCGCGCTCGTGCAGGCGGCCGGCCTGCCGACGGGCGGGCGCGGAGTCATCGCCGTGCTCGGCTCGATCTTCTGGCGCGAGTCGTGGAAGTATCGCGACCGCGCCTACCGCTACTGCCTGCACGACGCGGGCCACGCGGCCGGCGCGCTGGCGAGCGCGGCCTGCGCGCTCGATCTGCCGGCGCGCGTGCACGGCCACTTCGCCGACGCCGAGGTGCACGCGCTGTGCGCATTGCACGGGACGGGCGAGCAGCCGCTGTTGCTGGTCGACCTGCGCGAGCGGCCGCCCGCCGGCGCGCCCGCGCCGCCCGCCGCGCCGGCGACGCTCGGCGCACCGCGGGGCGAGCCCAACGCGCTCTCGCGCGAGGATTTTCTCTGGCCGCTCATCGACGGCGCGCACGCCTGCACGCCGCCGCCGCGCGCGCCGTGCTCGACGGCGCGGGCGGGCGCGCCGCCGCCGCCC
>CAZBBB010000144.1:0-5704 GCA_964490005.1 uncultured Phycisphaerales bacterium
CTGCGGCGCGACCGGGTGCGGGTCGACCGACGCGCGCGCCGCGGCGAGCAGCTCGGGCACGGCGAGCGCGACGCCGCCGGAGATCGCGATGACCTGCGGATCGAGCAGCGTGACGAGCAGCCGGCACAGCGCGGCCATCGCGTCGAGCGCATCGGCCACGATCGGCGCGGCGCGCGCATCGCCACGGCGCCAGGCGGCGAAGAGCGCCGCGGCGTCGTCGGGCAGGCCGACGGCGGCCGCGCGCCGGCCGAGCGCGAAGCCGCCGAGGTAGGCCTGGTAGCAGCCGTCGTGCCCGGCCGGGCAGGCGAGCCCGCCCGGACGCCAGATGGCGTGGCCGCCTTCGGCCGCCATGCCGCGGTGGCCCTCGACGAGCGCGCCGTCGCAGACGAAGCCGGCGCCCACGCCGGTGCCGATGTACAGCGCGACCAGGTCGCGCGCGCCGCTCGCGTGGGCCTCGGCCACGGCCGCGGCGTTCACGTCGTTGACGAGGCGCACGGGCAGGCCGAGCGCCGCCGAGAGCGGCGGCCCCACGAGCGTGTCCGACAGTCCCAGCGAGGGGCTCAGGAACACGCGACCGGTGGCCGTCTCGGTGTAGCCCGCCATCGCGAGGCCCACGGCGCGCGGGCGGCTCGGCGCGGCCGCGAGCTGCGCGCGCCCCTCGGCGATCAGGCCCTCGAGGAAGGCCTGCGGGTTGCTCGTCGGCGTTTTCACGTCGCGGCGGGCCGTCAGCGCGCCGCGCGCGTCGACGCGCGCGCTGCGCAGGTGCGTGCCGCCGACGTCGAAGGCCAGCACCTCGCTCACGGCGACGGCTCCAGCGCCGCGGGCACGGGCGCACTGGCGGCCACCGCCAACGTCGCGCGCTGCGCGTCGAGGAAGGAGCGCTCGAGCAGCGCGGCCTGCTCGGCGGCCCGCACGCCCGCCGCCGCCAGCAGGTCGCGCCGCGCGAGCGGGTCCGAGCCGAGGTCGAAGAGCGCCGTCCGGCCGTCGGCGTTGTCGCGCAGCCACAGCCACGATCCGGCGCGCACCGCGTCGAGGTCGGCGCCCGTCACGCCCGGCACGGGTCGCAGCACGGAGGCGAAGACCGTCTCGGAGAGCGCCGGTCCGAAGGGCGGCGGCAGGCGCCCCTGCACGCTCGACTGGCTCGAGAGCCCCCCGAGGTGGCCCAGCAGCCGCGTCACGTCGACGAGCGCGATCGGCGCGCTCTCGACGAAGGGCCCGCCATCGGCGCCGCGCACGCCGGGGCCCGCCATGATCAGCGGCACGCGCACGACCTCTTCGTGCAGGCTCTGGCCGTGGCCGCGCCCCTTGCGCTCGTAGAACTCCTCGCCGTGCAGGCCGACGACGACGATCAGGGTCCGTTCGAGCAGGTCGTGACGCGCCAGCGCATCCAGCACCAGGCCGAGCGCGCGGTCGACGGCCGCGA
This sequence comes from uncultured Phycisphaerales bacterium, assembly GCA_964490005.1. Classification (GTDB taxonomy): domain Bacteria; phylum Planctomycetota; class B15-G4; order B15-G4; family B15-G4; genus CAZBBB01. The sequence goes on from CAZBBB010000144.1 coordinate 1,424, forward strand.
CCTCGCCGTCGTAGAGCGGCCCGACCTCGTGCGCCAGCGCTTCGGCGGCGCCCGGCCGGCTGTCGAGCGGACGCAGCGCTTCGGTGAGCGCCGAGCGGTCGGCTTCGGGCAGCCGCGCGAGGTCCTCCGGCAGGGGCGCGCAGGGCAGCACCGGGTCGGCCAGGTCGAGCAGCGCGAACCACGTGAACTGCGAGGCGTCGACGAGCCAGTCCTGAAAACGCTCGACGAGCATCGGCGCGGGCAGGCGCGCGCGCTCGATCGTCTCCCAGCCGCGCTGCAGTCCGCTGCCGGTGAGCGACGGCTCGCTCGAGCTGAACAGCGCCGTCGTGATCCCGCTCCAGGCCGCCGTCTCGGCCAGGCTCGCCAGCCTTCCCGAGAGCTGCCGCCCGGGCGCGAGCCCCAGGCCGTGACTGAGCGGCGCGGCGCCGGTGAGCAGGCTCGCGAGGTTGGGCGCCATCCACGACGAGGGCGAGAGCGCGCGCTCCCAGCGCCCGCCGCGCGCGGCCAGCGCGTCGAGCGCGGGCGTCGCGGCGCCGCGATGGCCGGTGCATCCCAGCCGGTCGGCCCGCAGCGACGGCACCGTGACGAGCAGCACGTTGCGCCCGTGCTCGGGATGCAGCAGCCGGCGGGCGGCACGGCGCGGCGCCGAGATCCAGGCCTCGGTCAGCCCGACGAACAGCCCTTCGGCCCCGCGGCGCGTCACGGCCACGTCGATGGCGCGCCCGGCGCGCGACGCGAGGTCCACGCTCACGGTGCGCTCGCCCTCCGCCTCGTCGAGCCGCAGACTCCCCGCCGGCGCGCCGTCGATCTCGATCAGCACGTCGCCGCTCGGCACGCTGCCCTCGGGCCAGGGCCGCATCGCGTGCACGACGAGCCGCAGGCGCGCGCCCTCGGGCAACTCGGCGCTCGCACCGAGGAAGGGTCGGCCGGGCGGCAGCGGCACGCACACCGGCCCGGGGCTGCCGGCCCGGCGCAGTTCGCCGGAGGGCGGCGCCGTCACGCGCGCGGCGCTCGAGCGCGCGATCAGGTCGTCGACGGGCGCGTCGGCCACGACGGGGATCGCCGACTCGTCGACGCCCCGGCCGAGCGAGGCCAGCACGACGTCGGCCACGTACGCGGTCGCGGACGCCGCCCCGTCCGGCGTCTGCGCGAGGAACTCCAGCGTGAGACGGGTGCCGGGCTCGGCGGGCAGCGGCAGGCGGCGCGCCGTCCAGGCCCCGTCGACGGTCGCCCGCCGCGCGTGCTCGTGACGGCCGCCGTCGGGAGTCACGCTCGCGACGACGAGTTCGGCGCCCGTCCCGACCTGCGCGTCGACCCAGCGCAGCTCGGCCTGCGGGCCGGGCACGGTCACGGTGTAGCGCACGCTCTCGCCGGGCAGCAGCGCGCGGCCGTCGCGCTCGCCGCCCGCAAGGCGCAACGCCGACACCTCCCGGCCGGGCCCGTCGGCAGCCAGGCGCAGGCGCTGATCGACGCGCACGTCGGGCAGCAGCTGCATGCGCCACCACGCGACGACGGCGCCGACGAGCACGAGCACGGCGACGAAGCGCAGCGCCGCCGCGCCGGCCGAGACCTGCGCGCGGCTCAAGGGGCGTGCGCCGCGGGCGGCTCGCGCGGCGGCAGGTGCGTCTCGGGACGGATGCCGAGCAGGGCCACCACGCGCGCGAGCAGGTACTCGGCGTCGTCGTAGTTGTCCTCCCACTCCTCCCAGGCCTCGATCGCGCGCGGGTTGGTCGCGAGCATGCCGCCCTTGCGCACGACCTCCTCGGCCACGCGCACGCGCACCAGGAAGCTGCCGCCGGGCTGCGGCTCGATGAGCGCGAAGACCTTGCGGCGGCTGGGGCCGCGCACGACGGTGCGCGAGGTGCCGTAGACCCACTCGCTCTCGATGCGGCCGACGTTGGGGTCGCGCTGGCGCACGGTGAAGCCGGCCGAGTCGATCGTCGTGAGCACGACGTTGTACAGCGAGGGGTAGCTCAGATCGTCGATGGTCGCCTCGGCCCAGCGCTCGGTGACCGAGGCGCAGCCGGCGAGCAGCAGGGCCGCCAGCGCCGCGAGCAGGGCCGGGCGCGCGCGCGCGGCGTCGATCGGTGCGTCCTTCATCGCGGGCATCGTAGCGGGGAGGCGCCGCTCAATCACCGCTGCGCGTCTGGAAGCCGATCTTCACCGGGATCTGCGAGTAGGGCAGCGTCGCCTGCAGCTCGTGCAGCAGGAAGCGGCGCCAGTTGTCCTCGAACAGGTCGGGATCGTTGACGAACAGCACGAGTTCGGGCGGATGCGTGCCGACCTGGCTGCCGTAGTAGATGCGCCCGACGCGCCCGCCCTGCGGCTTGGGCTTGCGCTTCTCCCAGGCGCGCGCCAGCACGCGGTTGAGTTCGCCGGTCGTGACGCGCTGGCCGGCCTGGTCGTGCAGGCGCGCCGCCAGTTCGAGCAGTTGCCCGAGCCCCTGGCCGGACGGCGCGCAGATGTGCGTGATGGGCGCGAAGCCCAGGCCCCTGAGCGTGCCGCGGATGTAGACCTGGTAGTCGTCCTGCGTGGCCTGCCCCTGCGCCAGATCCCACTTGGTGACGACGATCACGCAGGGCACGGCGTGCTCGACGACCAGCCCGCCGAGCTGGCGGTCGATGCGCCCGATTTCGCGCGTCGCGTCGACGAGCAGCAGCACCACGTCGGCGCGCCGCACGGCCTTGAGCGCCCGCGCCTGGCCGTAGAACTCGACCGAGTCGCTGACGGTCTTGTCCTTGCGCAGGCCGGCCGTGTCGATGGCCGTGAACTTGCGCCCCTGGTGCAGGAAGGGCACGTCGACCGCGTCGCGCGTCGTGCCCGGCACGTCCGAGACGATCACGCGCGACTCCCCCACGAGCGCGTTCACCAGCGTCGACTTGCCGACGTTCATGCGCCCCATGATCGCGAGCCGGATGTGGTCGGACGGCAGGGCCGGGTCGAGCGCGGCGTCGCCGACGAGTTCGAAGATGGCCTCCTGGAGATCCGCCAGGCCCGACTTCTCGCGCGCCGACACCTTGAAGGGTTCGCCGAAACCCAGCGCGTGCGCCTCGCCCACGCCCGACAGGTCGAGCCGGCCCTCGACCTTGTTCGCGACGAGCAGCACCGGCACGTCGAGTCGCCGCAGCCGCTCGGCGACCAGCCGGTCGCCGTGCGCGAGGCCCTCCTTGGCGTCGAACACGAACAGCACCACGTCGGCGAGGGCCAGCGCGGCGTCGATCTGCGCGTCGACGTGCCGCTCGAGGCGGTCCTCGTCGACGATGCCGATGCCGCCGGTGTCGATCAGCTCGAGCGCCTTGTCGCCCATCCCGAGCACGAAGGAGAGCCGGTCGCGCGTGACGCCCGCCATGCCGTCCTCGATCGAGAGGCGTCGGCCGGCGAGCGCGTTGAACAGCGTGCTCTTGCCCACGTTGGGACGGCCGACGATCGCGACGCGCGGCAGGCTCATCGCACCCCCAGCACCTTGTGGACCTGCGGCACGACGCGCACGGAGAGTCCGCGGCCGGCCAGCGCGTCGACCAGCGGGTCGAGGCGCGTGCGCGGCAGCGCCGGACTGCCGCCCAGCGGCGTGACGGGCTGCAGGAACACCGCCGCGGCCGGCGCGTGGCGCGCGAGCAGGTCGGCCGCCTGTTCGACCTCGGCCAGCGGCGTGTCGCCGTCGACCACCAGTTTGAAGAAGGTCTCGGTCGCGCCGAGCGCGCCGCTCGCGAGCACCTGCTCGTGGCGCGCCAGCGCGTCGGCGATGCCGGTCGCCGAAGGCAGCTTGAGGTCGCAGGCGATCCAGCGGCAGCGCGGCGCGAGCGCGGCCAGCTCCGGGCCGTGCAGGCCGGCGGTCTCGAGCATCACGTCGCGCGGCGCGAGCGCCTCCACCAGCGCCAGGGCGAACTGCGCCTGCTGCAGCGGCTCGCCGCCCGTGAGCGAGACGGGCGCGCGGCCGCCCGGCGCGCCGGGCGGATCGGCGCGCTCGACGAGTTCGACGACCTGCTCGACGCCGAGCGGGTTGGGCAGCGAGCGCCCCGCCGCGCCGGGGATGGCGACGCGCGCGGGCGCGTCGAAGGCCCACGCCGTGTCGCAGTAACGGCAGCCGACCGAGCAGCCCGCCAGCCGCACGAAGACCTGCCGGCGTCCGAGCAGCGCGCCCTCGCCCTGCCACGACCGGAACACTTCGGCGATGGCGGCGCGCGGCGGTTGGGAGACGGGGGGCATGGCTCACCCCCGCGGCGAACCGCGGGCGATCAGCCCTTCTTGCCGCCGCCCTTGGCGGCGGGCGCGGCCTTCGCC
>CAZBBB010000145.1:0-5695 GCA_964490005.1 uncultured Phycisphaerales bacterium
TCCTGCTCGCGTTCCTCGTGCCTCTGGCCGCCGTGCTGGCGCTCGTGCAGCACGCACGCGGCCGCGACCTCGGCGAGGGGCTCAGCGCGCTGCGCTGGCGCTGGTGGCTCGCGGGGCTGGGCCTCGCCGCGGCCGCGGGCTGGTTCTGGAAGCTCGCCTCGTTGCGCGGCTGGCTCGGTTGAGCGGCCGCCGGCGCGCGGCGCACGCGAGCGGCGGGGCAGGACCGGCAACCGGTCCTGCCCCGCGCAACGGTCCCGGAAGGGTCCCGGGGATCAGCGCCCCTCGATCACGAGCGCCTCGAGGCGTTCGAGGCGCTGCTTCAGGAGCGCGTTCTCGCGGGCCAGCCGGCCGATGTCGGCGTCCTGCCCGGCGCGCAGCTCGCGCAGCGCTTCGACCAGGATCGCGGTGAGGCCGCGCTCGGTCACGTACAGGTGGCCGTCGTCGTCCGTGTCGACCCATTCGGGGAAGACCTTCTCGACTTCCTGCGCGATCAACCCGACCTGTGTGCCGGGCAGGGCCAGCCCCGCGTCGACCACGCGCCGGTCGTACTCGAACGTGTAGCCGCGCAGGGCCAGCAGGCGCTCGAGCGTGCCCGGTTCCAGCGGCTCGATGTCGTGCTTGAGCCGCGCGTCGGAGTACACCGACCACAGCCCGCCGCCGGGCTTCGCAGCGTCGCCGTTGACCGCCAACTCGAAGCCGGCCGGATCCGCGCCCGCGACGCCGAGGTTGCCCGCGATGCGCATGCCGTTCGTCGGCACGCTGCCGTAGTTGGACCCCACCGCGACGCCGCCGTTGTCCTTGACGACCAGCTTGCTGGCCGTCTCGACGCGCACGCGGAAGGCGTCCTCGCCGGTCGTGCCGCGCACCAAGAGCCGCGCGTCCGCGCCGGTGATGCCGATGCTCACCTGGCCCGAGATGTCCGCGCCGCCGACGACGGACAGCGGGTTGGCCGGGCTCGTCGTCCCGATCCCGACCGAGCGCTGGAAGTAGTTCTGGCTGCCGACGGGACCGACGAAGTAGCCGCCGAACCCCGAGGCACTGTTGGTCTCTCCGTAGACGCCGTAGGTCGTGCCGCTCGTCGACGAAGCGCGGGCATACACGCCGCGACCGGACGAGCTGTCGCTCTGGCCCTGGACCCCGTAGGCATTGCCGAAGCTCGACGTCGCCCAGCCGAACACGCCGCGCCCCGCGGTGCTGTCGCTGCGGCCGCCGACGCCGTCGCGGATGCCGCTCGTCGCCGTCTGATGGCCGAACACGCCCGCGCCCGAGAAGCTGTTCTCGCCGAACACCGCGTTGGCGCTCGAGGACGTCGCGACGTGCAGCCGGTGGCTGGGCGAGCTGGTCCCGACGCCGACGTTGCCGCTGTTGTAGTACGTGGTCGAGCCGCTGGTCGACCAGTGCGAGTCGCCAGGGGTTCCCGGCGGACCTGGATCGCCCTGCGGACCCTGGGGCCCTGCGGGACCTTCGGGCCCCACGAGCGTGGCCGTGGTCTGCGTGGTGCCGTCGGGGAACTGGAATCCGCCGCTGCGCGAGCGCACGGTGCCACTGACGTCGAGCTGCGTCGCCGGGTTCGTGTTGCCCATGCCCACGCGTCCGGTCGAGGCGTCGACGAACAGCTCGGTCGAGATCGGGTGCAGCATGCCCAGCGTGGGAACGCTCGAGGCGTTGATGCAGGCTCCCGCGTTCGCGAAGTCCTCGATGGAGAAGAAGCAGCTCGTGCCGGCCGCGAGCGCGTGGCTGCCCGAGGGCTGGGCCGTCAGTCCGGTGGCCAGCATCTCCATGGACCCTGCGGGCGGCGCGGCCGGCAACCCGCGCTGGCGGCGCGCCTCGTCGAGGCTGCCGGGGAACGCGCCGGACCGCTCGAAGGGCACGCTCGACGGCAGGTCGAGGTACACCTTCTCGAATCCGCCGTTGCCCAGGTTGTGGAAGAGGATCTCCTCGAACACGGTGGTCAGGTGCAGGTCGAAGCGACCGTCCGCGTCGTAGTCGATCCAGCGCGCGTCGACGACCGCGCGGTGTTCGCCCACGCCCGCGTCGAGCGAGGCGTCGACGAAGGTGCCCTGCGGCGTCTGCTGCATCAGCCTGCTGGGCCCTTCCCAGGAGAGCAGGTACACGTCGAGGCGCCGGTCGGCGTCGTAGTCCGCCCACAGCGCGGTGTGCACGCCGTGCACGTCGCCGAGCCCGGCGCGTTCGGTGACGTCCTCGAACTGGCCGTTGCCCGTGTTGCGCAGCAGACGGCCGCTGCCGCCGGCGCGCACGACCCAGGCGTCGGGCAGGCCATCGGAGTCGAAATCGCCCCACCAGAACGTGGACCGGCCCGTCGCGGGCTGCGGGTGCGCGGCTGCGCCGTCGGCGACGGCAGCGGTGGGATCGGGACCGAACTGCAGGGCGGTCAGCAGGGAGAAACAGATGGGGAGCATGACGGATTCCTCGCGTGCGGAGGGAAGCGGAGCCGCGCGACCCCGTGTCGTCGCGGCGGGCGGGCCGGCGTGGCGCCGAATCCCCGCCCACCGTCCATGCGTGGGTCGCGCGCGGACCCCATCACGAAATCGAGCGGCGCTCCGTCTGCCTCGCGCGGGCCGCCGGTTACGCTCCGGGGCCGCCCGGCAGCATCAGGTCGGCGGCAGGACGGTTGCCCTGGACGACCAGGCTCAGAACGCCAGCCGCTTGCTCGCGCAGGTCCGCGCGGGCTCGGAGGCCGCCTCGGGTGAGTTGCTGCAGTTGCTCTACGGCGAGCTGCGCGACGTCGCGCGCCGCTGCATGGAGCGCGAGCAGGCCGACCACACGCTCCAGCCGACGGCGCTGGTGCACGAGGCCTGGCTGCGCCTGTTCGGCGGCGCCGAGACGCCGAGCTGGGAGAGCCGCGCCCACTTCGTGCACACCGCCGCGCGCTCCATGCGCCGGGTCCTGATCGACCACGCGCGCGCGCGCCAGAGCGCGAAGCGCGGTGCTGGCGCTCGGCCCGAGCCGCTCGACCGCACGATCGCGTGGTTCGAGGAGCGCTCGATCGAGCTGCTCGACCTCGACCGCGCGCTCGAACGGCTCGAGGGCTTCGACGCCGAGCTGGCGCACCTCGTCGAGCTGCGGTTCTTCGGCGGGTTGTCGGTGCCCGAGATCGCGCCGCTGCTGGGGGTCTCTGTCCCGACCGTCGAGCGTCGCTGGCGCGTCGCGCGCGGCTGGCTGCGCGGGGAGCTGGGCGCCGCCGACGAGGCGCGCGATCACTGAGCGCGCAGTTGCTCGAGTCGGCGCCGGTCGCTCGGGCGCGCGACCCCGCGTGCGACGAGGTCCTCGAGCACCTCCATGGCGCGCGCGCGCCACGCCGCCGCCCTTCCGGGGTCCGCGCTGCGCTCGTAGGCGGCTCCCAGGAGCGCGTAGCACTCCGCCTGCTGTCGCGCGACCTCGACGAGCTGCGGCATGTCGTGGCCGAGCTCCTCGAGCAGGTCCTGCGCGCGCGCCAGGTGCTGGCCGGCCGCCAGCCCGTTGCCGGCTCGGGATTCGACGCGGCCCGCCAGGCCGTGCAGGATCGCCAGATCGAGGCGGTGCAGGTGGTGCGCGGGCTCGCCGTCGCCGTCGCGTTCCGCGAACTCGATCACGGGCAGCACGACGTCGCGCGCCTCGTCCCAGGCCTCGGCATCGGCCAGCAGCCGGCCCAGTGCCGTCGCGGCCGCGCGCCACGCGCCGAGCGCGGCGCGGTTGCCCGGATCGGCGCGCGAGAGTCCGGCGAGGTGGGCCAGCGCGCGCTCGAGGATCGGCCGCGCGCGTTCGGCGGATCCCGACTCGGCCTCGATGTGGCCGCGCTGCACGAGCGCGAGGCCCAGCGTGCGCACCTGCAGGGCGGGGCTCGTGTCCGTGGCCACCGCGGCCTCGGCATGCTCGACGGCCTCGTCCGCCAGCTCGCGTGCGCGCTCCAGGTCGCCGGCCTCGTGGGCCAGGCCGGCCTGGATCCCGGCGACCTCGGCGAGGTCGCGGCGCACGAACTGCGCGCCGGGCTGGAGGTCCAGCACGCGCTCGAAGCTGGCGCGGGCGCGCGCGGCCGCATCCGCGACCGCCCCGTCCGAATGGCCCGTCGTCAGCGCGAGGCGCAGCAGGATCTCGCCGAGGCCGTACAGGTCGCGCACCTTGGGCCGCGCGGCCCCCTCGAGCGGCTCCGCGAGCGACACGCCCTCGCGGTAGAGCTCGACGGCCGCCGGATGGTCGCCGCGGGCGCGCTCGACGTCGCCGCGGAATCGCTTGGACTGGACCAGCAGCGCGAGGTCGTCTGGCGAAGCCGGGTCGCGCGCGTGGAGCCGCTCCGCCAGCTCCTCCGCCTTTCGCGCGGCGTCCGCGGCCTGCTCGAGCGCCGAAGCGACGCCGGAACTCATGGAGGCCAGCGCGTCGGAGAGGCGCAGGTAGGCCCAGCCGACCTCGCGGGCGAGATCGGCGTCGTCGCCGGATTCGGCAGCGAGCTGGTCGAGGAACTCCAGGCCCGTGCGCAGCAGGAGCTCGGTCGCCGGCCCCGCGCCCTCCAATCCGTGGATGTTGCGGTGCACGTCGAACAGGAGCGTCGTGGCGAAGCGCCGCACGTCGTCGAAACGCCGGTCGGCGAGCGCTCGCGCACGTTCGAGGTCGGCGGCCAAGGCGTGCGCATCGTCGCGCTGCCCGGCGGCGAGGTCCCGCGCGGCGGACAGCTCGACGTTGCGGGCTTCGAGCTCCGCGCGCAGCCGCTCGACGGACTCGAGCCGCGCCTCCGCCGTGGCCCGCTGCTCGCGTTCGAGCGCGCGCGCCTCGTCGGCGATCCAGTAGAGCCGCCACCCGGCCACCGAGCCGCCGACCAGGGAGAGGGAAAGAAGCACGAGCAGGCCGGCCGCGAGCCTGTTGCGTCCGGCCAGCTTGGAGAGGCGGTACGCGAAGCTGTCGGTTCGCGCGCTCACCGGCAGCCCCGCGACGTGCCGGCGCAGGTCCTCCGCCAGCTCGTGCGCGCTGGCGTAGCGCCGCCAGGCCTCCTTGCGCAGCGCCTTCAGCACGATCCGGTCCAGATCGCCCGCAAGCGCGCGTCGCACCTGCGCGGGCTGCATCAGGCGCCGCCGGCCGACGACCTCGGGCGTGATGCGCGTGGTCTCGCCGCGCGGGCCGCGAACTTCGACGGTGCGGCGCACGACCGCGCTGGGCCGGTCGGGCTCGACCTCGGTCAGCACGCGGCTCACCTCGGCGGCCGAGGTGGTCTCGAAGCGGTACGGGAGCTGGTCGGTGAGCAGCTGGTACAGCAGGACGCCGAGCGAGTACACGTCGCTGGCGGTGGTCACCGGCTGTCCGAGGACCTGCTCGGGGCTGGCGTAGGAGGGCGTGAAGAAGCGCGCGACGCCGCGCGTGACCTCGGCGCCCGCGGCCTCCTTCTCCGGATCGAGCACCTTGGCGATGCCGAAGTCGAGCAGCTTGGCGCGCCCCTCGACGGTGACGAGGATGTTCGACGGCTTCAGGTCGCGGTGCACGACCAGGCGCTGGTGCGCGTGGTGCACGGCTGCGCACACCGAGCGGAACAGCTCGATGCGCTGCGCGATCGACAGGCGCTGCTCCTCGCACCAGCGGTCGAGGCGCACGCCGTCGACGTACTCCATGACGATGTAGGGAATGCCCTCGGGCGACACGTTGCCGTCGATCAGTCGCGCGATGCCGGGGTGCTCGAGGTTGGCGAGCACCTGCCGCTCGCGTTCGAAGC
>CAZBBB010000146.1:0-5639 GCA_964490005.1 uncultured Phycisphaerales bacterium
CCCAGCGCGGCCGCGGCGGCGAGCGCCGGGCGCAGCAGACCGGCGCCGGGCGGGGCGCCGGCCGCGCGGCGGCGCCCCGCGACGATCCCCGCCGCGGCGAAGCCGAGCAGCGCGAGACTCACCACGAAGTAGGCCAGGTGGTGCCAGAGCACCACGCTGAACAGCCGCGGCAGCACGACCTGCAGTCCGGTGGCGGCGGCGGCCGCGAGCGCGGCAACCCACGGCAGGCGAGCTTCGGCCGCGCTCATGGAGCGTGACGATAAACCGCCGACGCCCGGGAACGATGCGGCGCCCTTGTGCGCGCAGCGGCGGCCCCCGACACTGCCGGGCGATGCCCGCCGCCCGCGCCGCGCCGTCACGCAGGGCCCTGCTCGCCGTGCTCGGCGCGGCGCTCGTGTTGCGCCTGCTGGCGGTGGGCGGCGCGGTGCAGATGGCGAACGACGGGGCCGACTACCTCTGGCAGGCCGAGAAGCTCGTCGCCGGCGACTGGGGCGCGGCGGCCCGCCACCCCTACCATCCGCTCACGGCGATGCTCATCGCGGGCACCTCCGTGCTGACGGGCGGAGCGCTGCTGCCCGCCGCGTGGGTCGTGGCCATCGTCTCCGGGCTCGTCCTCGTGCTCGCGGCGCACGGCCTGGCGCGGCGGCTGTTTCCCGACGCGCCCGGCGCGGCGGTCGGCGCCGCGCTGCTCGCCGCCGTGCATCCGCGCACGCTCATGCTGACCGCGGACGTGCAGTCCGACGGGCCCTTCCTCGCGCTGTTCCTCGGGGCGGGCTGGGCGCTGCTCGCCGCGATCGAGCGCGGCGGCTGTCGCCGACGCCTGATGCTGGCCGGCGCGCTCACCGGGCTGGCCTACCTCGCGCGGCCGGAGGGCTTGTTCCTCGTCGCGGCGCTCGGCGCCTGGCTGGCGGCCGTCGCCCTGCGCCGCGCGCCGCCCGACCACGCGCGCCCCGGCTGGACGCGCGCGGCGAGCGGCGCGGCGGCGTATCTCGTCGCGCTGCTGCTGTGCGCGACGCCCTACGTGCTGTTCATCCGCGAGACGACGGGCGCGTGGGGGCTGACGATGAAACCCTCGGTGGCCGCGTCGGGGCTCACGCGCGCGCACCGGCTCGGCCCGCCGCCCGACAGCCCGATCGCGAGCCCCGTCGTGCCGCGGACGGCGCCGCCATGACGTGGACGGCGGCGCTCGAGGTGCTCGAGGTCTTCCGCGTGGCGCTGCGCGAGGAGGCGCTGCTGTGCGTCCTCATCGGCGCCTCGGTGCTCGCGCGCCGCCGCGCGCTGCTGCTGCTGTGCCTGGCTGCACTCGTGGCGGCGTGGTGCGCCGGCGCGACGCTGCAGGTCGCGCAGAACGGCTATCTCAGCACGCGGCACATGCTCGTGCCGGCGCTCATCCTGCTGCCGCTGGGCGGCGCGGGTCTGCGCGCGCTGTGGCAGGCGGGCCGGCCGGGCGGCGCGGCGCGGCGGTCGTCGCGCGCGCTGGCGGTGCTGCTGGTGGCGAGCATGGCGGCCTCCGGCGCGCGTACCCGGCACACCGACCACGGCCCCCGCCTGCAGGCGCTGGCCTGGGTCGTCGAGCACGACCCGGGCGGCGGCCGCATCGGCGTGCACCGCCGCAAGGACGGCTGGTACGCGCGCCGGCCGGTGCTGCTCGTGGAGCTGCCCTGCCGCGACGAGGACCTGCTGCGGATCGCGGACGAGACCGGCACGCGCCTGCTCGTCCTGGACCTGCCCGAGGTGGCGGCCTGCGCGCCGCACTGGCTCGACGGCCCGGACTGGATCGAGCGCGCGCGCTTCGGCGCGGGCGACGAGGCGGTCGTCGTGCTCGAACGCCGCGCGCCGGGCTGAGGCGCGCGCCGGCCAGCCTCTCAGGCGGGCTCGAGGCGCACGCGCTCGTCGTAATAGGCCGCGCCGGCGCCGAGGTCGGTCTCGACCGCCGACACGAGCAGGTTCGCGCAGCGCCCGTCGCGCAGCATGCCGCCCTTCTCCATGCGCGCGACGTCGCGGCGCAGGCTCGGTTCGTGCCGCACGCGCACGGCCAGCCGCCCGATGCGCGACACGAGGGCCGCGTGCGCGCCGTCCGGCAGGCCCGCGGCGCTCTCGGGATGCACGTGCACGTCGGCCGGCCCCTCGGGCAGCGCCACCGACCACTGGCTCGACTGCGCCCGCGGCGTGCTGCACGCCAGCAGCAGCAGCGGCCAGCGCGCGTCGACGGCGGGCGGCGGCGGCGGCGCCGCGCCGAGCAGTTGCACGCGGCCGCTGGGCGTCGGCACGCGGCCATCGGCGTACAGCACCTGAGCCGCGAAGGGATTGCGCACGCTGCCCGCCCGCAGGCGCTCCAGCCCGCAGCCGGCCGCCTCGAGCCGCGCCGTGAAGCGCCGCTTCCACTCCTCGATCGTGCCGGCGAGCGCCGGCCCGACGCCCAGCCGCTCGGCCAGTCCCTGCAGGATGTGCAGCTCGTGGCGGGGCCCCGGCGCGTGCGGATCGAGCGCGTGGTCGGCGTCCGGCGCCGGCAGCGCCGCGCGGCTCTCGCGCAGCCAGTGGTGGCCGTACGAGCCGAGCAGGTCGTCGTCCTCGAGCAGCGTGAGCGTCGGCAGCACGAGGTGCGCGAGGTCGGTCGTGTCGGTCGGGTGCGTGTCGACCACGACGACGAACTCGGTGGCCTGCAGCGCGCGCGCGACCGTCGCGCTGTCGGGCAGCATCGAGACCGGATTGCCGGCCGTGACCCACAGCGCGCGCACCGGCGGATCGCGCGCCGCGAGCAGCTCGGCCCCCAGGCGCGGCTCGGAGAGCGTGCGCGGGGCGACCTGCGCGCCGCGCACGAAGTCCGTGTCGAAGGCGGTGCGTCGGCCGAAGTAGTAGCTGACCCCGCCGCCGGGCACGCCCAGATGGCCGCCGATCGCGGCCAGCGCGTCGATCGCGCGCACCGTCGCGGCGCCGTTGGCGCGGCGCGCCAATCCCCACCCGACGAGCGTGGCCGTCGGACCGCCGCAGGCGTAACGCTCGGCCAGCGCGAGCAGACCGGCCGGCGCGACGTCCGCCAGCGCCGCCCAGCGCTCCACCGTGTGCCCGGCGGCCAGCGCGCGGAAGGCGGGCAGTCCGTCGCAGCGCTCGGCGGCGCGCGGATCGACGGCGCCCCGGTCGAACAGGGCGCGCGCCACGCCCAGCGCCAGCGCGAAGTCCGCGCCGGGCCGCGGCTGCAGCACCAGGTCGGCCAGCTCGGAGGCGCGCGTGCGCACCGGGTCGATCGAGACGATCGAGGCGCCGCGCGCGCGCGCCTCGCGCAGCAGCGGCAGCAGGTGCACGTTGCTCACGTGCACGTTCTTGCCCCACAGCACGATCGAGCGGCTGTGGCGCAGGTCGAACAGGTCGTGGCTCTCGCTCTGGCCGAAGTCGGCGAGCTGCGCCGCCTCGCCGCCGCCCGAGCAGATGTCGCCGTGCTTGATCGTGACCGGCCCGAAGGACTCGAACAGGTGGTCGGCGAGGTGCTTGAGCAGCCCCAACGAGCCGCCCGAACGGTAGTGCATGATCGCCGCCGGCCCCGACGCGTCGCGGATCGCGAGCAGCCGCCGCGCCGCGTGGTCGAGCGCCTCGTCCCAGCTCACCGGGACGAGCCGGCCGTCGCGGCGCAGCTGCGGCCGCAGGAAGCGGCCCGGATCGTGCTGCCGTGCGAGGAAGCGGCCCGTGCGCTCGCACAGGAAGCCGCGCGTGACCGGGTCGTCCGGGTCGCCGCGCAGCGCGACGGCGCGCCCCGCCTCGACGCGCACGTGCAGCACGCAGGCGTCGGGACAGTCCCGGTTGCAGGCGGTGACGCGCGTTTCGGTCATGGCGGGGGACGCGTCGGGGAGCGCGCCTCGCGCGCGCCGGGCGGACGTCGACCCACGGGATGGTAATGCACGTGCACCGCGCGCAGGAACTCGACGCGCTCGTGCAGCACGCGCTCGACCTCGTCGGCGATGGCGTCGCCGGCCGCCACCGTGATCGTGCCGTCCACGGCGACCGTCACGTTGAGCACGAGGTAGGGCCCGAAGCTGTGCGCGCGCAACTGCTGCACCTGCACCACGCCCGGCACCTCGGCGATCCAGCGCGTGATCTGCCGCGCGCTCTGCGCCCCCGGCTGCCCGCCCATCAGGTCGGACGACGAGCTGCGCAGGATCGAGACGCCCGCGTGGATGACCACGAGCGCCACGACGCCGGCCGCCGCCGGGTCGAGCCAGGGCCAACCCTGCCGCGCGCCCGCGATGCCGGCGAGCACGGCCAGCGCGGCCAGCGCGTCGTTGCGGTGGTCGAAGGCCAGCGCGCCGACGGCCGGGTTGCTCGTGCGCGCGCCGACGCGCCGCGTGAAGGCCCACAGCAGCAGCTTGAGCAGGATCGTCGCCGCCGCGATCCACAGCGGCAGCGCCCCCACGACCGGCCCCGGGTCGGCGCCGCCGAGCAGCTCGATCGTGCGGTGTCCGGCCGAGAGGAACACGCCGAGCCCGGTCGCGAACACGAACGAGCCGGCGACGAGCGCGCCGATGCTCTCGAGCCGCTCGTGCCCGTAGGGATGCTCGTCGTCGGCCGGCTGGCGCGCGAGCACGGTGAGCACGCGCACGACGACGTAGTAGACGACGTCGGCGAGCGAGTTGATGCCGTCGGCCAGCAGCGCGGGCGAGGGGGCCGTCGCGCCGACGGTCGTCTTGACGCCGGCGAGCACGGCGTTGGCGCCCAGCCCGAGGTCGATCGCCAGGGCGCTCTGCCGGTCGCGCTGCCCGCTCTCCATGTGCGCCATCCTACGCGGCGCGCGCCGCCCGCCGCCCCTACTCGGGCCGCAGGCTCAGCCCGCCGCTCGCGCGCAGCTCGAGCAGGTAGCTCCTGCCCGCGCGCAGCTCGATCGAGGGCGCCTCGCCGTGCACGGCGCGCACGCCGGCCCGGGCCGCCAGCTCGGCGTCGTTGGCGTAGTCCCAGAAGCGCGCCCAGAGGCGCGACTCGAAACCCGGGTCGGCATCGTCGCCCGCGTAGGGCAGCGGGCGACTGCCGGCGCCGTCGAGGGGCAGACCCTCGGCCGGCCACTGGAACTCGCCGAACAGGCGCCGGAAGAAGCAGATGCTCGTGCCGCGCAGCGCATCGCCCTGCTCGACGTAGCTGTCGTCGAACTTGATCACCAGCGCGTCGACCCAGGCCATCTTGCCGGCCAGCGTCGTGCGCTTCTCGGGGCCGAGCGGCCGGCCCTGCGCGTCGAGTTCCTGGAAGGCCACCTCCGTGCGCACGCCGCCCGGGCCGTCGGGCGCGGGCGACTGGTCGATCACCGACAGGCGCGCGACGCGGTGGTCGACGCGCATCAGCCGCAGCGCGGCCGCGAGCTTGCGCGACTGCTCGCGCAGCTCCTCGGCCTCGCGCGTCAGTTCGCCGATGCGGCTCTCGCGCTGCGCGACCTCGGCCTGCAGCGTGCCGATGCGCTCGTCGCGGCTGGCCAGCTCGCGGTCGCGCGTCCGCAGCGCCCCGCGGATCTCGAGCGCACCCCAGCCGAAGAGCGCGAGGAAGCCCGCCGAGACCAGCAGGCGCAGCACGTTCGTCGTCCGACCCATCAGCGCGCGCGTCCGACCATGACGACACCACGTTAGCAACGCGCCGCTGCGCCCCGCGCAGCGAAAAGGCGATGA
>CAZBBB010000147.1:0-5588 GCA_964490005.1 uncultured Phycisphaerales bacterium
ACGGCGGCGGCGGCAGCCGCGGCGGTGGCGGCGGCGGCTACGGCGGCGGGGGCTACTGAGCCTTCGATCGCGGCCCTGCGCGCCGAGGCGCGCGGCGCCCGCATTCTCCGGCAGGCGTCGCGTCGTGACTTGCACGGCGCGGCGCCTGCCGTCATGTTCGGCCGGCATGACGCGCCCCGAACCGGCCCGCCGCGGGCCCGCCTGAGATGCCCGAGGGCGGCGCGCCGGCCCTGCACGTGCCGCCCGCGGCGGTCGCCGCCTTCGTGGCGTACCTCGCGCTCATGGTCGGCATCGGCCTGTGGGCCAGCCGCAAGAGCGCCGCTTCTCTGGGCGATTTCTTCCTGGCCGGGCGCGGCCTCGGGCGGGTCGTCGTCGCCCTCTCGGCCGTCACATCCGGGCGCAGCGGCTGGCTGCTGCTGGGCTTCTCGGGGCTGGCTTGGGCGCGCGGCCTGTCGGCCGTCTGGGCGCTGCTCGGCTACACCGTGGTCGAGTTCTTCCTGTTCCGCGAGTTCGGTCGGCGACTGAGGCGTCTGTCGGGCGCGGCCGACTGCATCACCGTGCCCGACGTGTTCGCCGCGCGCTTCGGCGAGGGCGCGGTCGCCCTGCGCGTCGTGCTCGTGCTGGTCATGCTCGTGTTCATCACGCCCTATGCGGGCGCGCAGTTCCTGGCCGGCGGCAAGGCCTTCCACGGCGCCTTCGGCCTCGACCAGAACCTCGGCGTGGCGCTCACCGGCGGCATCGTGCTGGCCTACACCGTCCTCGGCGGCTTCCTCGCGGTGAGCCTGACGGACGTCGTGCAGGCGCTGTTCATGCTGACCGCGCTCATCGCGCTGCCGCTCATGGCGATCGCCGATCTGGGCGGCGCGGGCGCTCTCGTCGAGCAGCTCGCCGCGCAGGACCCGGCGCTGGTCGACCCCTTCGCCATCGGCGCGGGGGCGCTGCTGGGTTTCGTCGGCATCGGGCTGGGTTCGCCGGGCAGTCCGCACATCATCGTGCGGGCCATGTCGATCCGCGATCCGGGGCAGCTGCGCTTCGCGGCCTGGGTGGGGCTGGCGACGAACGTCGGCCTGGGCGCCGGCGCGCTGTGCATCGGCCTGGGGGGGCGCGCGTACTGGCCCGAGGCGGCGCTGCTGCCGGGCGCCGACCGCGAGAACATCTATCCGCTGCTGGCGCAGGGGCACCTGCCGCCGGTGCTCTTCGGCGTCGTGATCGCCTCGATCTTCGCGGCGATCATGTCGACCTGCGACAGCCAGCTGCTCGTGGCGGCCTCGGCCGTGACGCGCGACCTGCGCGAGCAGGTCTTCGGGCGCGGCCGTCCGCTCGACGGGGCGGCGGGGGTGCGCCTCTCGCGCCTCGTGATCGTCGGGATCACGCTGCTGGGGCTGCTCGTCGCGTGGGCCGGCGGGCAGCTCGTGTTCTGGCTGGTGCTGTTCGCCTGGGCGGGCCTCGGGGCCGCGCTCGGGCCGGCGACGATCCTGATGCTCTTCTGGCGGCGGACGACGGGCGCCGGCGCGCTGGCCGGCGTGCTCGCCGGCACGGCCGTCGCGACGTACTGGAACCTCTCGGGCCGCGCGGCGCTGCTCGCCGCGACCGGCTTCGACCTCTACGAACTCGTGCCGGCCTTCGCCGCGGGGCTGCTCGCCACCGTGCTCGTCAGCCTCGTCACGCGTCCGCCCGCCGACGCCGCGCGGCACTTCGCGATCATGCGCGGGGAGTGAGCGCGCGTTCCCCGGGGCCCGCGCGCCCCGCGCCGGCGCGTCACTGCCAGTGCACGTCCTTGCCGGCCGGGCACTCGATCGTGAACGAGTAGTCGATCGTCGTGCGGCTGCCGGCCTCGGCCTGCAGCGTCCAGCGCAGGATGCCGGTCTCGGCGTCGAGCGCGTGCGGCAGGTTCGACGCGCCGAAGGCGACCTTGAGGTCCTCGGCCTTCGACACCGGGACCTGGTCGGTGACCTCGACCTCGACGCCCTGCGCGTTGAAGTTCTCGACCGTGATCTCGCACTCGTAGGTGATCACCTGCGAGAGCCCGAAGAAGCCCTTGACCGTGCGCGACAGGAGCTTGCGGTCGACGCGCAGCCCGTCGTCGGGGCCGAAACCCAGCACGAGACCCTCGTTCTGCGTCGCGCCGAGCTGCTTGGTCGAGCCGATGAAGGAGCCGTCGATGAACATCGCGACGGGGCCTTCGAGCACGGGATGGCCGGTCGTGTTCACGATCTCGGCCTGCAGCAGCACCGAGTTGCCGAGCGCCGGCGTGGCGACGTAGCGCAGGCGGGCCGGCACGGTCGCGTCGAAGGCCACGATCTTGGTCGGCGAGGAGTTGAACGCGATCGTCTCGCGCTGCGGGATCAGGTAGCGCGCCGCCGAGAGGCGGTTGGCGAGGCGCGCGAGCGCGCCCTTGACGATCTCGGCGTTGATGCCGAGCTTGGCCAGTTCGCCGGCGCTCTGGCGCGAGAGCAGCTCGAGGTTGCGGCGGAAGGTCTCCTGGTCCTGCCGGCGCTGGAAGCGGCCGCTGGCCCACTTCGCCAGGCCCTCCTGCGGCATCTTCGCGAGCGCGGCGGCCTCCGACGCGATCTTGGCGAACTGCGCCGCGTCGAGGCTGGCCTGCAGCGGCGTCAGCTCGGGCAGCGCCAGCTCGAAGTCGGGTCGCGTGTTCGCCAGCGTCAGCTCGACGTCCGTCCAGGCCTCGCCCGACCACTGCACGACCTGCCCGTAGCCCGTCAGCCGCAGCTCGCCGGTCGCGCGGTCGAGCTGCGCGTCGTAGCTGGGGCGCCACACGGCGGCGTCGACCAGGTAGTGGATGGCGGCGTCCACCGGCCCCGGCCGCTCGGCGTGGAAGGACACGACGACCTCCTTCATCTCGCGCGGCTGGCGGCCGGCGTACTCCTTGCGCTGCGCGAGCAGCGCGTCGAGCTCCTTCTTCAGCTCGCGCGAGCGCTGCTCGATGACGGCCCGCTCGGCGTCGCAGCGCGTCAGGCCCGCGTGCACGAAACCCAGCACCTCGCCCCAGTCGGCGACCGCCAGCGCGCTCGCGCTGAACTCGCGCCCCATGTCGCCGGCCAGCCGGCCCTTCACGCCGGCGTAGAAGGCCGCCTGCTCGTCGAGGCGCGCCCGGGCCGCGGCCTCGGCCGCCAGCAGGTCGACGAGCTGCTGCATGTGCGCGTCGAGAACCTTGATCTCCTCCGAGAGCGACTCCTTGAGGAAGGTCGTCGTGATCTCCGTGCCGATCACGCGCGCGCCGTCCGTGACGGAGGCGCGCAGCGTGTGGGGATTGAGGATCGGGATCAGGTTGCCGAAGGGGACGCGGTTGACGCCGGCCTCGGCCTGCACGCGGATCACGCGCGTGATCTCGGCGTGCTCGGGGTAGACGACGACGCTCGCCGTGCGCGAGGCGCCGACCTCGGGTTCGGGCAGGGCCTGCGGCTTGACGGGCGCCGCCGGCGCGGCGCCGACGGGGGCCGGGGGCGCGGCCGGCGCGACGGGCAGCTCCTGCGCGGGACTCGCCGCGACGAGCAGGGACAGACAGGCAAGCACGGATCGCGGATGCGGCATGGCGCGACACTCCCGGGGGCCCGAAACGGAACGACCGCCTCAGGTGCCCGGGTGGCCGCGCCGCGGTTACACGCGGCGCGCCGCACCCGCGCCGCGCGCTACTTCACGTCGTCGCCCTCGACGACGTCGGCGAGCTTCGGATAGGCGTGGCCCTGCATCTCGCCGCGCTCCAGCCGCGCGTAGTAGTCCTTGTAGGCCTTCATCGCCTTGCCGCCGAAGACCAGCATGATCGGGATGTTGGCGAACAGCATCACGCCCGTGCCGAGCGTCGAGAGCACGTCGAGCTCGTTCTCGGTGGCGATGAGCGGCGTGGCCGAGACGAAGATCAGCGCGCAGTAGACCAAGCGGTAGGCCGTCGTGGCCCCGTCGCCGAACATGTAGCGGATGCCCTGCTCGCCGTAGTAGCTCCACGAGATCATCGTCGAGATCGCGAACAGCCAGGCCACGATCGGCACGAGCCACTTGCCGAGGCCCGGCGAGGCGCGGTCGAAGGCCTTGGCGGTGAGCGTCGCGCCCTTGAAGGCGAAGTACACGCCGCCGCCCGAGGTGAGCACCGGCGTGGTCTCGGAGGCGAAGTCGGAGAACTCGACGCGGAAGCGGTCCTCGCCGACCTTGGTGACCCTGCCCAGCGCCTGGTGGTGCTCGGTGCCCATGGCGACGTTCAGGTGCGCCTTCACGACGGCGTAGATGCCCTGCCCGTCGGTGATGTCGGTGTCGTCGCCGGTGGCCTCGACGGTCGAGAGCTTCCAGACCGTGGCGCCCGACGCGTCGGTGGCCTGCGTGATCTCGGGCTTGGTCACGAAGTTCAGGTCGGGCTCGCGGTCCCACTGGCCCGAGAGCAGGATCACCAGCGCGGTGATCGTGCAGACGATGATCGTGTCGACGAAGGGCTCGAGGCCCGCGACCGTGCCCTCGCGCACGGGCTCCTTGGTCTTGGCCGCCGAGTGCGCGATGGGCGAGCTGCCCTGCCCGGCCTCGTTGCTGAACAGCGAGCGCTGCATGCCCTTGAGGAAGGTCCAACCCACCGCGCCGCCCACGAAGGCGCCGCTGGCCTCCGTCGGGTTGAAGGCCTCGGTGAAGATCAGCCGGAACATGTTCGGGATGCGCTCGTATTCGATGAACACGACCACGATGCCCGTGATCAGGTAGAGCATGCACATGATCGGCACGACGCGGCCGGTCACGTCGCCGATGCGCTTGATGCCGCCGAGGATCACGAGCGCGACGACGATCGTCATGACCGCGCCGGTCACGTACTTGCTCACGCCGAAGTACGACCAGGTGATGTCGGCCACGTTCCAGGCCTGGAACATGTTGCCGCCGGTCACGGTCGAGATGACCAGCGTGATGCAGAAGATCACGGCCAGCACCTTGCCCAGCCAGGCGAGCGAGGGCGAGATCTGCGCGAAGCCGCGGCTGGCGACCCACATCGCGCCGCCCGAGGGGTTGTCGGGGTCGTCGGTGTTGCGGTAGAGCAGGGCCTGCGTGACCTCGGTGGTCTTCAGGGCCATGCCGATGAAGCCGGTGACCCACATCCAGAACACGGCGCCGGGGCCGCCGAGCGAGACGGCGATGGCCACGCCGGCGATGTTCCCGAGGCCGACCGTCGCCGAGAGCGCCGTCGACAGCGCCTGGAAGTGGTTGATCGCCCCCGGGTCGTCCTTGTCGTCGTACTTGCCGCGCACGACGGCGACGCCGTGGGTCAGGGCGCGGTACTGGCAGAAACCCGACCAGAGCGTGAACAGCACGCCCACGCCGAGAATCGCGTAGAGCACGTTCGTGTGCCACAGGTACTCGTTCACGGTGTTCATCCAGCCCATGAACACGTCCATGCCGCGATCCTCCTCCGCGCCTGTGCCCCGCGGATGCGGGCTGCCGGCGGCTCCCGAACGTCGTGCCGGCACGAGCGGGGACGTTGTACCAACTGGGGAGCGCCGGCCCGCGCCGCGGACGTAACGGCGACCGGCCGCGCGCGTCGTGCCTGGCGGCCGACGAGACTCGCCCCGCGGGGGCGGGCAGGCGCGGCGCGGTGGCCCGGG
>CAZBBB010000148.1:0-5555 GCA_964490005.1 uncultured Phycisphaerales bacterium
GAGCCGTTCACGCCCACGACGAGCACGACGTGCGGCCGGGCGGCGAGCGGGACGGCCGGCGCGGCCGGGCCCATCAGGCGCAGCAGTTCGGCGCGCACGAAGGCCTCGATCTGCTCGCCCTGCTTCAGTTCGCCCCGGCGCCAGGCGGCGCGGACGGCCTCCATGAGCTGTTTGGCCGCCGGACCGAGATCGGAGGTGTAGAGCAGTTCCTCGAGGCGCGCGAGCGCGGCCTCGTCGAGCGGCCCCTGGCCCGTGAGCCGCCGCAGGCCCGAGACGAGGGCCTCGCGCGTGCGGCGCAGTCCGGCGACGAGCTTGCCGAAGACCATCGCCGCTCAGTCGCCCTGCTCGCCGGGCGCGGGCGGCGCGGCGGCCGCCTGCGCCGCGCCCGCGTCGCGTCCCAGCTCGCGGCAGATGCGGTCGAGCAGGCCGTTGATGAAGGCGCCGCTCTGCTTCGTCGAGAAGCGCTTGCCGAGTTCGATGGCCTCGTTGATCGTCACGCGCGCCGGGATCTCGGGGTGCGCGCGCAGTTCGTGCACCGCCAGGCGCAGCACGCTGCGGTCGACGGCGGCGAGGCGCGACAGCTCCCAGTTCTCGGCGGCGGCGGCGATGAGCGCGTCGAGTTCGCCGCGCGTCTGCAGCGTGCCGTGGACGAGCTGCCGCGCGAAGGCCTTCACCTCGGGCCCGGCCTCGGCGTCCTCGAAGGTCGGCTCCCAGTCGGGCGGCATCGGCACGGTGAGGTGGTCGCAGGAGTAGAGCACCTGCAGCGCGATCTCGCGCGCGCGCGTGCGGGCGCCGATCATCGGCCACCTGCCGGCGCGCGCAGCGCCGCGAGCAGCGTGGCGGTCTCGAGTGCCGCCAAGGCCGCCTCGCGGCCCTTGTTCTTGGCCGGCGCGGTCGAGCGGTCGCGCGCCTGGGCCAGCGTGCGGCAGGTGAGCACGCCGCAGCCCACGGGCACGCCGGTCCGCAGCGCCGCCTGCGCGCAGCCGGCGATCGTCTCGCGCGAGACGTGCGCGTAGTGGTCGGTCTCGCCCTCGATGACGGCGCCCAGCGCGACCACGGCGGAAAAGCGGCCGCTGCCGGCCAGTTCGGCCACGACGATCGGCAGCTCGAGAGCGCCGGGCACCTCGACGAGCGTCTGCCGCGCCTCGTCCACGCCGTGCTCGGCCAGCGCCCGGCGGGCGCCCTCGAGCAGCCCGCGCGTGACCGTGTCGTTGTAGCGGCTGTACGCGATGGCCACGCGCAGTCCACCTCCGTCGAGTTGTCCGCGCAGCACGGCCATCGGTCGCATCCGGGTCAAGGAACGAAGGGTCATCGTACAGCGGGCGGGGTCGAAGGCTCCAGCGGGACCGGCCTTGGCCGCGGGCGTCGAGCGAGCGAAGATGCGCCGGCCGCGGGGCGACCGGCGGCCCGTTCCTCCCCGCGACCCCGGGCGGCCCGCATGATCGAGTCCGACCGCGCCCGGCGCCTCGCGCGTCTTGCCCTCGAGGCGAGCGGCGCGCGCGCCACCGAAGTCGCGCTGACCGTCTCCGACCAGCGCCTGCTGCGCTTCACCGAGCGCCACCCGGTGCAGAACATCGCCCGGCTGCAGGCCTGTCTCGCGGTGCGCGTGCACGTCGACGGCCGGCAGGGCAAGGCGCAGACCGGCACGCTGACCGAAGAGGCCGTGCGCCAGACCGTGGCGCGCGCGATCGAGGTCGCGCGGCTCGCGCCGCCGCCCGCCGAGGAGTTGCCGCCGATGCCGGGCCCCGCGCCGATCGCGTTGCGCGGTGCGGCGCCGCTCGCGGACGATCCGCAGGCGGCGGCCGACGCGGTCGCCGCCATCACCGACACGGTGCGCAGCGGTGACTGCCAGGCGGCCGGCATCCACGACGCCGTCACGACCCTGCGCCTGGTCGCGAACAGCGCCGGGCTCTCGGTCTGCGACCTGGACACGAGCGCGCAGCTCTCGGTCTCGGCCTTCCAGCGCGACGGCGCGGGCTGGGCGGGGCAGATCGCGGCCGTCCCGCAGGCGCTCGACGTCGGCGCGATCGCGCGGCGCGCCGTGGACAAGGCGCAGCGCAGCCGCGACGCGCAGGGCCTGCCGCCGGGCCGCTACACCGTCGTGCTCGAGCCGGCGGCCGTCTCCTCGCTGCTGCTCTTCACGGCGGGGCACGTCTTCGGCGGCCAGCAACTGCTCGACGGCAGCAGCTTCCTGGCGGGCCGGCTGGGGCAGCCCGTCCTCGGCGGCAACGTGAGCATCCACGACGACTGCCGGCATGCGCTCGCGGTGGGGCCGGTCTTCGACGGCGAGGGCAACGCGCGCCAGCGCGTCACGCTCGTCGAGAACGGCATCGCGCGGGCCGTCGTGCACGATCGCGTCACGGCGCGGCGCGCGGGCTGCGCGGCGACCGGCCACGCGCTCCCGCAGCCCTCGCCCGAGGGCCCGCAGCCGCAGCATCTGGTGCTCGGCGTGGGGGCCGGCGGCACCGAAGAGCTGGTTGCCGGCGTCAAGCGCGGCCTGCTCGTGACGCAGTTCCACTACACGAACGTGGTCGAGAGCAGCGCGCTCACGCTCACCGGCATGACGCGCAACGGCACCTTCCTGATCGAGAACGGCGTCGTCACGCGGCCCGTGCGCAATCTGCGCTTCACGCAGAGCCTGGTGGCGGCGCTCAACCAGGTCGTCGGCCTCGGCGCCGACGCGACGCTCGCAAGCGCGCTGTTCGGCGGCAACGTCATCGTGCCGAGCGTGGCCATCGACGGCTTCACGTTCAGCAGCTCGACCGACTTCTAGGGGGGGCGTGCGGGCGCCCGGCGGCGCGCGGGAACGGTGCGGTCGCGCCGCGCGCCGCTCGGCTATGATCGGCGTCCGGTTCGAGAGGAGCGGCTGGCCATGACGATCGTCGCGCGGCCCGGGGTCGACTTCGGAGCGCTGGCCGTCCTCGGGCAGCGCGCGCTCGAGATCGCGCGGCGCGCGGGCGCCTCGTGGGCCGACGCGCGCCTGGCGCTCGTCGAGCGCGAGGAACTCGGCGTGCGCAACGGCGAGGTCGCGGCGCTCGAGCAGGACGAGACGACCGGCTTCGGCGTGCGCGTCATGGTCGACGGCGCGTGGGGTTTCGCGAGCGGCTTCGACCTGAGCGAGACCGAGGTCGAGCGCGTCGCGCGGCTGGCCCTGGCGCTGGCGCGCGCCGGGCGGAGCGCGGGCCCCGGGCGACACGCCTGGGCCGACGAACCGGCCTGGCGCGACCGCTGGACCTCGACCTGGATCGTCGACCCCTTCGCGGTGCCGCTCGACGAGAAGCTCGCGCTGCTCCTGCGCGCCGACGAGATCCTGCGGGCGAAGCCCGCGATCAGCGCCTCGATGGCGAGCATGAGTTTCCGGCGCGAGAGCCAGACCTTCGTGTCGAGCGCCGGCGCGCGCATCGACCAGGTCGTGCTGCGCAGCGGCGCCGGCCTCTCGGCCACCGCGCACGGCGACGGCGAGACGCAGACACGCAGCTATCCGGCCGCCTTCGGCGGGCAGTATCTCGCGGCGGGCTACGAACTGGTGACCTCGCTCGACCTGGTCGGGCACGCCGAGGCCGTGCGCGAGGAAGCCATCGAGCTGCTCTCGGCGCCGCCCTGTCCGGTCGGCGAGAAGGACATCATCCTGTCGGGCGACCAGCTCGCGCTGCAGATCCACGAGAGCGTGGGCCACGCCACCGAGCTCGACCGCGTGCACGGCTGGGAGGCCAACTTCGCGGGCACCTCCTTCGTCGATCCCGGCAAGCTGAGCGAGGGGTTCCGCTACGGCAGCGAGCTGGTGAATCTCGTGGCCGATGCGACCGTGCCCGGCGGCCTGGCGACGATCGGCTACGACGACGACGGCGTGCGCAGCCAGCGCTGGTTCATCGTGCAGGACGGCCGCTTCACCGGCTACCAGACCAGCCGCGACACGGCGCACTTCGAGGGGCAGGCCGGGCGGCAGGGCGCGCCCAGCAGCCGCGGCTGCTCGCGCGCCGAGGGGCCGCTCAACGTTCCGATCGTGCGCATCTCCAACCTCTCGCTGCTGCCCGGCGACTGGTCGCTGCCCGACCTGATCGCCGACACCGACGACGGGCTCTACATGGCCGGCGTGAAGTGCTGGTCGATCGACCAGCAGCGGCTCAACTTCCAGTTCACCTGCGAGCACGGGCGCGAGATCAAGGGCGGCCGACTCGGCCGGCTGCTCAAGAACCCGACCTACCAGGGCCTCACGCCGGCCTTCTGGGGCGCCTGCGACGCGATCTGCGACCATCGCCACTGGACGTTGTGGGGCGTGCCCAACTGCGGCAAGGGCCAGCCGACGCAGACGGCCGAGATGAGCCACGGCGCCGCGCCGGCGCGCTTCCGCAGGATCGCCGTCGGCGTGCGGAGCTAGGCGGCCGCCGTGCTCGGCCGCCTCGCCGCGCGTCTCGCCGACTGGGCGCAGCGCCGCGTGCCCGATCCCTTCGTCATCGCGCTGGCGCTGACGGCCGTGGCCTTCGCCGCGGGCTGGTGGCTCATGCCCGAGCCGAGCGCGGCGGCGCTGGCCGAGGGCTGGTACGCGCGCGTCACCGATGCCGGCACGCTGGCGTTCACGTTCCAGATGAGCCTGATCCTGGTGGCGGGCGCGGCGCTGGCGCGCGCGCCGGCGGTGGCCGGCCTGCTGGCGCGGCTGGCGGCGCGGCCGACGACGAGCGCCGGCGCCGCCGCGCTCACGGCCTTCGTCGCGATGAGCGCCGCGTATCTCAACTGGGGCTTCGGGCTGATCGTCGGCGCGCTGCTGGCGCGCGAAATCGGCGCGCGCGCCGCGGCCGCCGGCCGGCCGCTCAACTACCCGCTGGTCGTCGCGGCCGGCGACAACGGCCGGATGGTCTGGCACGGCGGGCGGTAGGGCAGCGCGAGCGGAATACATTCGAAACGGACGAAGTCGTCGTAGCCGATCGAGGCGTCGGTGGTTGTATCAAGCGGCTGCCGGATAATCGTGTCGGAAGACAGCACGACGTATTTGTCGCTGTCGGTGGAATGTTCGATGAGTTCGAAGCGATGGCCGGCCTGCATGTTGGGCCAGTTGGTGTGCCCTTCAAACCGGATCATCTCGACGGCCTGCTCTTCGCCGCGTACACGCGCGGTGCGTTTGCCGTCGTCATATACCTTGTCGAGGCCGCACGAATTGGCGCCGCCGTCCTTGCTGACTTCGTCGTAGCGTTCGGCGTATCCGCCCGGGTAGTCGTAGATCTCCAAATCGGTCGACGCCGCGCGAAGCTGATACGACTGTTTGCCGACCTGCAGCGTCTCCACCACGTCGGCGCTGCCTTCCAACTGTTTGTTGGGCAGTTGGAAGTGGCTGTCCCAGAGCGTCACTTTGCCGGTTCCCAGCGACTGCGCCTTCTGCCAGTCCCATACTTCGCGCGCCAATTCCGCGCCGCCATGAGACGAGACGAACGTCATGTCGCAGCCGTGCGGCAGTTCCGGATGCGGCTGGCTGGAGTCGGCGAGGACGAGCTTGCAGCCTTCCTTGGTGTGTTCGAAGAAGTAGAAAATTCCCTCGTCCTCGCAAATCCGCGAGAAGAAGT
>CAZBBB010000149.1:0-5520 GCA_964490005.1 uncultured Phycisphaerales bacterium
GCCTCGCGCCGCTCGCGACGGGCGCCGAGCACTCCGCCCGCCAGCAGCAGCCCGGCGCCCGCCAGCATGGGACGCACGCGACGCTCGGTCCGCGGGCGCTGCTCGCGCGGGCGGCGCAACGCGCCGCGGCGCAGGGCCAGCGCCAGCAGCAGGACGGGCACGAGCAGCACGCAGGCCGCGCGCCACGCGGCGCGCTCGGCGGCCGGCAGCGGCGGCAGCGCGCGGGGGCGCTCGATGTCCATCCGGCCCATGACCAGCCGCTCGTCCGAGCCCAGCGTCGCCAGCAGCACGTCGACGAGGACCGCGTGCGCCGTGCGCGGGATCTCGAACAGGCCGTCGACGAAAGGGCTGCTCGAGGCACAGGCCACGAGCAGCCCGCGCCCCGGATCGTCGGGGCGCAGCGCGACCATGAGCGGCGAGCGGGCCGCGCCGCGGCCCGCCTCGGGACGCAGCTCGGAGAGCGCCACGCCCCCGTCGGGGAGCGGCGCGATCCAGGTGTCGTCGGAACTGCTCGCGAGCACCTCGGCGCTCAGCGCCCGCTCGCGCAGCACGGCCGCGTCGAGGCCGAACACCGCCGGCAGGTGGAACAGCAAATGGCCGTTGGGCTGGCCGACGAAGGTGCGGAAGTCCTGGTTCTGCGCGATGCAGCGCAGGAAGAAGGGCACGTTCCGCTCGACGCCGCCGAGCGGCAGGCTCTGCGAGCGCGCGTCGCACAGCAGTTCGGCGCGCGCGCTCAGCCCCAGCTCGGCGAGGAAGGGCGCGGCGCCGAGCGGGTCGCGCTGCAGCCGCGCGACGGGTTCGACGCCGGGCGCCGCCTGCAGCCCGGCCACGCGCAGCCCGCCGTCGGCGACGACGATCGAGCGCCCG
The DNA here is from genome assembly GCA_964490005.1 of uncultured Phycisphaerales bacterium. GTDB lineage: Bacteria > Planctomycetota > B15-G4 > B15-G4 > B15-G4 > CAZBBB01. Next base: position 868 of record CAZBBB010000149.1, read on the forward strand.
TCGTCGAGGAAGCGCTCGAGTTCGATCTGGCGCTCGCGCTCGATGCGCTCGGGCTCGAGCCAGACGAGCAGGTCGGCGTCGGCGGGCAGGCGCGCGCCGCCGTCGAGATCGACGCGGCGCACCTCGGCGTGCCGGCCGAGCGCGGCCGCCAGCCCCTCGGTGCCGAGCCCGGCGGCGGCGGCGAGCGCCACGACCGGACGCGCGGGCCGCTCCAGCTGTTCGAGGTAGCCCATGACGAGCGCCTGCAGCCGCGGCACGTGCTCGGGCCGCAGGCCCGCGACCAGCACCGGATCGCGCGCGCCGAAGGCGATCCCCAGGCTGCTCCAGACGGTCTTCTCGCTGTAGCCGTCGCGCTCGACGCTGCGCACGCGCTGCGGCACGACGCCGCGCCGCGCAGCGTAGCGCTCGATCTCGGGATCGGCGCCCGGGTCGAGCACCTGGTAGCCGACCTTGCCGCCCGAGGCGCGCGCGAGCGCCTCGAACAGGCTGGTCGCGTCGCGCTCGAGCCGGCGCATGTCGCTGGGCAGCCGCTCGCGCGCGCTCAGGTAGAGCGTGAGGAACACCGTGTCGGGCAGCGCGGCGAGGCGCGCGCGCGTCTCCGGCGTGAGCGCCGTGAGCTTGACCGCGCCGAGTTCGAGGCGCAGCAGCGGATCGTGCGCCGCGATGCGGCCGGCCGCGATCGCGCCGAGCAGTCCCAGCACGACGAGCGGCGCGAGCGGCGCGGGCCGGCCCCTCATGTGCGCCGCGTCTTCAGCACCTGCGCCGTCAGGGCCAGCCACACGGCGCTCGAGAGCAGGAAGTAGACCAGCCCCGCCAGCGTGACGCTGCCGCCGACGAAGGCCTCGTAGTGCGGCATGACGGAGAAGGACTCGTAGAGCAGCGTGCCGGGCGCGAGCGCGGGGAACAATCCGTCGAGCACGGCCACCACGCGGTCGTTGCCGGTGAGCACGTAGGCGGCGGCGAGCAGCGTGCTGCCCACGAAGGCCGTGATCTGGTCGGCCGCCAGCGAGGACAGAAAGGCCCCGAAGGCCAGGAACAGCAGGCCCAGCAGCAGCAGGCCGAGGTAGCCCGAGACGATCAGCCCGCCGTCGGGCGCTCCGAGCACGTGCAGCATGACCACGATCGGCGCCGAACCGAGCATGAAGCAGCCGAACAGCCCGAGGGCCGCGAGATACTTGCCGAGCACCGCCTGCCCGGGCACCACGGGCAGCGTGAGCAGCATCTCGAGCGTGCGCTGGCGGCGCTCCTCGGCCCACATGCGCATCGTCACCGCCGGCAGGAAGACCGTCAGCAGCAGCGGCGCGAGGTCGAAGAAGGGCCGCATGTCGACCGTGCCCGAGAGGAAGAACTCGTTCATGAAGATCGAGTTGCTCAGCACGACGAACGCGATCACGTAGACGTAGGCGACGGCGCCGTCGAAGGTCGCGCCCAGTTCGCGCGCCGCGACGACGCCCACGCCGGCGAGGTACTGGCCGGGCGAGAGCCGGTTCCCGGCGCTCATCGCGGCACGGCCCCGGCCGCCTGCGGGCGCGCGGCGCCGTCGGCCTCGCCGCCCGCCGCGCGCACGATGTCGAGGATCGCCGTCTCGGCGTCGCGCCCGCTCTCGCCGGCGCGCCGGACCAGGCTCGCGACCGGCTCGTCGGCCAGCAGCCTCCCCTGGTGGATGACGAGCAGCCGGTCGGAGATCGAGAGCACTTCGCTCAGGATGTGGCTGCTGAAGAGCACCGCGCGCCCCGGCGCGAGCGAGCGGATGAACTGCCGGAAGGCCACGACCTGCAGCGGGTCGAGCCCGTGCGTGGGCTCGTCGAGCAGGATCACCTGCGGGTCGTGGATCAGGGCGCCGGCCACCCCTACGCGCTGCCGGTAGCCCTTGCTGCACTCGGCCACGCGCCGCCCGGTGACGGCCGAGAGCGCGCAGGCCTGCACGACCCACTCCAGCCGCTCGGCCAGGCGCGCGCCCGACAGGCCGCGCGCCCGGCCCGCGAAGCGCAGGAAGCGGTCGACGCGCATGCCGTCGTAGAGCGCGTTGTGCTCGGTCAGGTAGCCGAGCGCGCGGCGCACCGCGAGCGGTTGCCGCGCCGCGTCGTGGCCGGCGACCGTGATCGTGCCGGCGCTCGGCGCCAGCCAGGTCGAGATCATCTTGAGCAGGGTGCTCTTGCCCGCGCCGTTGGGGCCGAGGAAGCCGACCACCTCGCCGCGCTCGATGCGGAAGGAGACGTCCTGCACGGCCGCGTGGCTGCCGTAGCGCTTGGTGACGCCCTGCACCTCGATCATCACGGCGAGTGTACGGACCTCGGGCGCGCGGCGGCAGGGCCTACAATCGCCCGCCGCCCTCCCGGAGACCTTCGATGGCCGCCCGTCGCTCGCCGCGCACCTCGCACTCCCGCCCCACGCGCCGCGGATTCCTGCGCGCCGGCTCGGCCCTGCTCGCGCTGCCGACGCTGCTCGGCCTGCGCCCGGCGCCGCGCGGAGGCGTCGGCGGCGTGCGCCGACCCGAGCCCCTGCGGCTCGGCCTGATCGGGTGCGGCGGGCGCGGGACGGGCGCCGCCGCGCAGGCGCTGTCGGCCGACGCGGGCCTGCGGCTCGTGGCGCTGGCCGACGCCTTCTCCGACCGGATCGACGCCAGCCTGGCCGAACTGCTGCGCGCGCAGCCCGGGCGCGTCGACGTGCCCGCCGAGCGCCGCTTCACCGGCTTCGAAGCCGCCCAGCGGCTGCTCGCGCTCGACCTCGACGTGGTCGTGCTCGCCACGCCGCCCGGCTTCCGGCCGGCGCACTTCGAGGCGGCCATCGCGCGCGGCTGCCACGTCTTCATGGAGAAGCCCGTCGCCGTCGACGGCCCGGGCGTGCGGCGCGTGCTGGCCGCCGCCGACGAGGCCGATCGGCGCGGGCTGAAGGTCGGCGTCGGGCTGCAGCGCCATCACGACCCGCGCTATCTCGCGACCGTCGCGCGCATCCACGACGGCGCCCTCGGCCGGCTCTCGCTGCTGCGCGTGTCCTGGAACAGCTCGGGCGTGTGGGTGCGGCCCCGCGAACCGGACCAGACGGAGATGCAGTACCAGATGCGCAACTGGTACTACTTCAACTGGTTGTGCGGCGACCACATCGTCGAGCAGCACATCCACAATCTCGACGTGGGCAACTGGGTCGCGGGCGACGTGCCGGCCTGGGCGCAGGGACAGGGCGGCCGGCAGGTGCGCACGGGCCCCGACCACGGCGAGATCTACGACCACCACATGATCGAGTACGGCTATGCCGACGGCACGATCATGCTCAGCCAGTGCCGGCACATCGAGGGCTGCTGGAACGACGTCTCCGAGCACGCGCACGGCGCGCTGGGCACGGCCGACGTCGGCGGCGGGCGCATCGTGCGGCACGACGGCACGGAGTGGGAGTGGGACGGCGAGGCCGTCGACCCCTTCCAGGCCGAGCACGACGCGCTGTTCGCCGCGATCCGCGACGGCACGCCGCACACCGAGGCGCGCCGCGGCGCGCAGGCCACGCTCACCGCGATCCTCGGGCGGATGGCGAGCTACTCGGGGCAACGCGTCACCTGGGAGCAGGCGCTGAACAGCACGCTCGACCTCTCGCCCGCGCGCCTGGCCTTCGACGCCGACCCGCCGAGCCTGCCCGACGCTTCCGGGCGCTACCCCATCCCGATGCCGGGGCGCGGCGCGGCGTACTGAGCGGCGGACGCGGCCTTCAGCCGAGCTGGGCCGAGAGCCAGCGCTCGGCCGAGCCGACCGAGAGGCCGGCGCGCCGGGCGTAGTCGGCCACCTGGTCGGCGCCGATGCGTCCGACGTTGAAGTAGGTCGCCTCCGGATGCGCGAGATACAGGCCCGCGACGGAGGCGGCCGGCAACATCGCGCCGCTCTCGGTGAGCGACAGGCCGATCGACGGCGCGTCGAGCAGGTCGAACAGGCGCGCTTTCAGCGAGTGGTCGGGGCAGGCCGGGTAGCCGAAGGCCGGCCGGATGCCGTCGTGCCGCTCGTGCAGGATCGCCTGCAGGTCGTGCGCGTCGTCGGCCTCGCCGCTCCACTGCCGGCGCGCGCGGCGGTGCAGCCACGCGGCGGCGGCCTCGGCCAGGCGGTCGGCGAGCGCCTTGACCATGATCGCGTTGTAGTCGTCGTGCCGGGCCGCGTACTGCGCGGCGAGTTCGTCGGCGCGCAGGCCGGTCGTGACGGCGAAGGCGCCGACGTGGTCGGGCGGTCCGCCCGCGGGCGCGACGAAGTCGGCCAGGCACAGGCGCGGGCGGCCGTCGGAGGTCGCCTCCTGCTGGCGCAGCATCGGGAAGCGCAGCAGCTCGGTCGCGCGCGACGCGTCGCCGAAGAGGACGATGTCGTCGCCGTCGGACGCGGCGGGCCAGTAGCCCTGCACGGCGCGCGCGCCGATCAGCCGGCCGTCGATGATCTTCGCCAGCAGCGCCTGGGCGTTGTCGAACAGCTCGCGCGCGGCGGCGCCCTGCGCCGGGTCCTCGAGGATCGACGGGTAGACGCCCTTCAGCTCCCAGGCGTGGAACAGGAAAGTCCAGTCGATGCAGCGCGCGATCTCGCGCAGATCGAGCGCCTCGACCTCGCGCGCGCCGAGGTACGGCGGCGCGCGGAGGCCCGCGGCGGGCGCGGACGGCCGCCAGCGCGCGGCGCGCGCCTCGGCGAG
>CAZBBB010000150.1:0-5464 GCA_964490005.1 uncultured Phycisphaerales bacterium
GCACCTCGGGCGCGGTCGGCGCGAGCGTGGCCGTCGCGAGCGCCGCGCCGCCGGCCGCCGCGCGCCGCGCCGACAGCCAGCGCATGCCGCCGGCGATCGCGCCGTAGTAGGCGATGTCGGTCGCCAGCACGAAGGTCACGAGCGTGAGCACGACGAGCGTGATGAGCGTGCCGGCACTGCCGAGCCCGCCCACGACGAGCAGCTGGTGGTTGATGTAGTCGCCCACCACGCCGCCCACCGGGAAGCTGCCCGGCACGTCGCCGAAGAGGTGCGCGAGCAGGCCCGCGAAGGACACCAGGCACAGCAGCAGCCCCGAGACGCGGATCGTGAGCGACTCGGGCTGCACGCGCGCGAACAGCGTGCCGCCCCACAGCCCCAGGCAGGTGACGATCAGCCAGGCGGCGTAGCCGAAGGCGCCCAGCAGCAGGTTCGCCATGAACTCGCCGGTCGAGCCGCACAGGTTGCGCTCGCCGTAGCTGCTCGCGAAGGCCAGCAGCAGGAACAGCGTGAAGCCGAGCAGGAAGATCGCGAAGACCTCGCGCAGCCGGTCACGGGCCGCGTCGGAGAGCGGTTCGTTGACGATGCGCTCGGCGCGGCGCTTGGCGGCCTTGGCCGGCGCCGTGGCGGCGAGCGTGTCGAAGGCGCGGCGCGCACCGCCTCCCATCGCCGCGGCGAGCTTGCGGCTCGCCAGCAACGTCTCCTGCGCCTTGGCCTTCTTGCGTCCCATCCGCCACTCTCCGATCCGCGCCACGCCCGCGGCCGGCGGCGCGCCCACCCGCCGCGGATCACGTCGGCGCATCGTCGCGCCGTGGCCGCCGGGCATCAATGCTCTTCCGGACGCCGTCGAGCGGCGCGCAGCGCCCCACCGAACTCAAGCCGGCGCGTCGACCGGGCCGAGAAGGTCCGCGTGGCCCCCCTCGCCCTGCTCGCCGATGCCGTGGCGCCGGAGGCGACGGCCATCCTGACGGTCGCGGGGCTGCTGTTCCTCGGCGCGGCGGCGGCGCACGCGCTGCTGCGCCGGCTGATCCGCGGTTCGGTGGCGCAGGTCGGCCGGCAGTCGGGCCTGTCGACCGAGTCGGCCGAGTTTCTGGGCACGCTGCTCGGGGCGGCGGGCCCGCAGGCGGCGCAACTCGTGCTCGACGACACGCCGCGCCTGCTCGCCGGGCTCGCCGCGCATCTGCAGCGCACGCGCACCCGCGCCTCGGCGCGCCGCTTCGCGGTCCGCGCGCAGCGGCTGCTCGACGAACTGCAGCTCGCCGAGCCGGCCTTCGACGGCGCGCCGCGCCCCTTCGACGAGCTGGCGCTGCTCGACGCGCGCGAGAGTTCCGAGCGCGGCTTCGTCGCGTGGGTCGTGGCGGCCGACCTGCGCACGCTGACCGTCGTGAGCCCATGGGGCTGCCCTTTCCCGCAGCGGCACGCGCTGCTCGTCGCGCCCGCCGCGCCGGGCCAACCGAGCTTCGAGGCCGAGCTGCTCGCCGGCCCGGACACGCTCCACCGCGGCTGGACGCTCGCTCACCGACTGGTGGACGCCCTCACCGAACGCCGCGCCGTGGCCCGCGTGCGCTGCCCGCTCGACGTGCACACGCTGCCCGAGAGCGGCGCCGCGCCGCGAGTGCGCGAGCGACTCGGCCGCGACGTGGCGGTCAGCCTCGAAGAGCTGCGCGCGACGCCGGCCTGGGCCGAGCGCGCCCCGGCGCGGCTGGTCGACCTCTCGCCCGAGGGCTGCCAGCTGCAGGTCGCGCGGCCCGTGCAGCTGCGCGATCGGCTGCACCTGCTGCTCCCCGACGAGGCGGGCACGCGCGTCGTCGCATTGCCGCTCGCCGAAGTCGTCTCGCTGCGCCGCGGCGAGGGCGGCGCCGTGCGGATCGGCTGCCGCTTCGTCGAGCCGCGCCCGCGCGAACGCCTCGCGATCGCCACCTGGATGGCCGATCGCGCCGACTCCCGGCACGCGGCCGCCGCGCGCTCGGGCGTCGGCGCGGTCACCGGCTCAGGTGCCGCGACGGACGACGATTCCGCAGGTTGAGGCGCTCTTGGCCCGGGCGGGCTCGAGCACATACTCCCGTGCGGGCCCCTGGCCGTCGAGCCAGACGTCCCTGAAGGACGCCCGCTGGTAGCCCGGCGCGTCGACGCGAACGTCGTACGGGCCCGGGTGCAGGGACTCGATGCGCAAGGCGCTGTTCGATTCGTACGCCGCGGTGCCTGCCGAGCTGCCGGCGGTGACGATCACGCTGGCCCCCTCGAGCGGCTTGCCCGCCTCGTCCAGCACAAGGAATTCCTGGCGCCGGAACACGTCGGTGATGGTCGCCTCGATCGGGCGCCACTCCCCCGGCTGCAGTTCGATCGACTCGGCGCGAAAGCACGTGCGCCCCGCCGGGTCGAGCACGCTCAGTTGCACCGTCGAGCCCGGCACGATCGCGTCGAGCCGCACCACGGTCGGGCCGCACAACCCCTCGAGCGGCAACTGCACCCGGCTCCGCTTCTCCGGAGCGTCCGCGACGCGCCCGGCCTGCGGCTCGCGCGCACCCTCGAACAGCACGCTGAAGCCCGCCAGCGTGCCGCCGTCGGCGCGCGTCACGCGGACGTCGACGCTCGCGGTCCGCTCGAGCACGACACCCGCCGAGGACTGCGCGGCGTCGAGCGCGATCTGCGTGCCGCGGTAGCCGGGCGCGCGCACGAGGACCTGCTGCTCGTCGCGCGGCCAGTCGAGACGCGCGCGGCCCTGGGGCGAGGTCGGAGCCGCGTCGAGCAGCCCGGTGCCCGGCGCCGTCAACGCCACGCGGCCCACGGGCGCGCCGTCCTCGTCGAGCACGGTCACGAGCGTGCGCCGCACCGGCACAGGGAAGATGTCGCTCAGCCAGATGTCGTCGGAGGTGTTCGCGACCCTGAAGCGCACGCAGGCGCGTTCGGCGCGGCCGGGAGAGAAGGCCATCAGCGACGCCGCGCCGCGCCGGAACCAGGCCAGCGGCAGCTCGAAGCGTCCGCTCGCATCGGTCTCGACGGTCCGTGGCACGCCGGCCGTCGGGCACGCGGCGTCCCACGACGTGCACTCGACGACGGCGGGCGCGTCGGCACCTTGCACGCGCCCGTAGACGGAGGGTGCGCGCCACAGGCGCACGACGGCGTCGTCGACGGGCAACGCGAACTCGTAGCTGCCGTCCGTCCACGGCTCGGAGCCGCCCGGCACCCAGTGGCCGCCGACGCGCACGTGCACGCTGGTCCACGACTCGGGAACGGTGAAGCAGAACGTCCCGTCGGGCGCGGTGCGTCGTGCGTTGTCGAGCAGGGAGCCGCCCAGGCCCGGCACGTCGAGCGCGAGCGCGTCGCGGCCGCTGGCCGCACCGGCGCCGCGGTCGAGGCCCGGCGCACCGCTCAACGCGATCGGGAGGGCGCGCGTCGTCGGCCGGCCCTCGAGCAGCACGCGACCCGCGAAGCGCCGGCCTGCCGGAAGCGTCACCTGCCGCTCGCCGCGGGCCGTCTCGAGCTCGAGGCTCTCGGGCTGCACGCCGACGCCGCCGATGCGCAGCCGCCCGCCGAGTTCGCCGCCCGGGAGCGAGAGCCTTCCCTGCGCATCGGTCAGGCCGACGACAGGCGCTGCGCCCAGGACCCGCAACTCGACCGGGGAGAAGTCCGCCGGGCGACCGTCGGCGTGACGCAGTTCGAGGTGCAGCAGGCTCGCGGCGCGCTGCGCCGCCTCGTCGGGCAGCGGGCGCGCCACGCTGTCGAATCGGGGCAGGGCCGACCCGGCCCGACCTGACGCGGCGCCCGGCGCGGCCGCGAGTCCGGCCGTCAGCGGCGTCCGGTCCGGCGCGGGCACCCTCTCCGCGAGCGCCGGCCCGCCTCCCGTCAGCATCGAGGCGCCGGCCGCGCTCGCCGCGAGGAGCGCGAGGCCGGCGCCGAACAGACCGCGCCGCCGTGTCCGAGATGCGCTGAGACTGCGTGCCGCCCTGCGAGCCCGTCTCGACATGACGGGCCCGGCTAGTGCGGGAACGCGGACCGCGTGACAGGCTCGCGCGGCATGCGCCGCGGCGGCGACCGGCATGGCGGCCGCCGCCCCGGCGGGGCCTCAGTCGTCGTCGGAGTCGTCATCCGAGGAGCTGCCGTAGCTCGCGCCGGCCGAGCCCGTGTCGGGCGCGGTGAGCGTGCGGGCCATGCGCGTGCGCAGGGCCTCGAGCAGTTCGGCCTCGTCGCTGGCCATCTGCTGCTGCGCCTCGAGCGCCTTGATCTCCTCCTCGGAGAGATCGACCAGCTCGATCGCGTCGGCCTCGATCTCGAGCATCGCGATCCGGATCGGGTTGATCTCCTTGGTCTCGACCAGTTTCGGCGCGCCGCCGACCAGCTCCTGCACGCGCTTCTGCAGCAGCACCGTCAGCCGGAACAGCCCGCCGACGCGGTCGGCCAGCTCCATCACTTTCGTGCGATCCATCTCGATTGTCTCCTCGGGTTCTCTCGTGCGTGATTGCGGTTCAGGCCGTGACGGGCAGTCCGATGAGACCGAAGGTCTCCTTCACGGCGTGTTCGATCGATGCGTTGACGACGATGCGGCTGCCGTCGGCGCGGGCCTCGTCCATCTCGGCGCGCGCGCGGGCCAGGCGGCGCTCGATGGCCGCCTCGTCGTCGGTGCTGCGGCGGCGCAGGCGCTCCTCGAGCACCGCCATGTCGGGCGGCGCGATGAACAGGTACAGGCCGTCGTAGCCGGCGCGGCGCAGGTTGCGCGCGCCGGTCACGTCGACCTCCATCAGGTAGACGACGTCGGGGTCGGCCAGCGCCTGCTCGAGTTCGCGCTTGAGCGAGCCGTACAGGTGGCCGTTGCCGAAGACGTCGTTGGTCTCGGCGAAGCGGCCCTCGGCCTTCATCTCGAGAAAGCGCTCGCGCGTCGTGAAGTGGTAGTCGCGGTCGGGCACCTCGCCGGCGCGCGGCGGACGCGTCGTGACCGTGACCGCCACGCGGATCGACGGGTGCCGGCGCAGGCGCTCCTTGATGGTGGTCTTGCCCGAGCCCGAGGGGCCCGACATGACGACGAGGCGTCCCTTGCGCGCGCTCATTCGACGTTCGCCGCCTGCTCGCGCAGGGCCTCGACCCCGGCCTTGGCCGCGACGATCGAGCGCGCGAGCCGCGCGTCGCCCGACTTGGCGCCGGCCGTGTTGATCTCGCGCCCGATCTCCTGCAGCAGGAAGTCGAGCTGGCGCCCGGCCGGGCCCCGGCCCGCGAGCGTCTCGCGCAGCGCCGCGAGGTGAGCGTCGAGGCGGTCGAGCTCTTCGGTGATGTCGGCGCGCTCGGCGAGCAGCGCCAGCTCGCGGCGCAGGCCGGGGTCGTCGGCCGGCAGCTCGGCGCCCTGCAGCAGCTGCGCGACGCGTCGGGCCGTGCCCGCCTGCCGCTCGGCGAGCGCGACCGGCGCGCGGCGGCGCACGGCGGCCAGGTGCCGCTCGAGCGACGTCGCCAGCCGGCGCAGCGCCGCGATCAGCCG
>CAZBBB010000151.1:0-5396 GCA_964490005.1 uncultured Phycisphaerales bacterium
CAGCTCATCGCGCGCCGCGTGCGCGACGAGGGCGTCTTCTCGCGCATTCATTCGTGCAAGTCCAGCGCCGCGGAGATCGCCGGCACCGCGGGCGAGGAGCTGCGCGGCATCATCCTCTCGGGCGGCCCCAACTCGGTCTACGACGCGGGCGCGCCGCAGTTCGACCGCGAGCTGCTCGACCTCGGCGAGCCGGTGCTCGGCATCTGCTACGGCCTGCAGGCCGCGGTCTCGGCGCTCGGCGGCCGCGTCTCGGGCGGCCATGGTCGCGAATACGGCCGCGCGCGGCTGACCGCCGAGGGCCTGCCGGGCGCGCCGCCGAACTCGATCGTCTGGATGAGCCACGGCGACCGCGTCGAGGAGCTGCCGGCCGGGTTCAAGGGGATCGCGAAGAGCGACGGCTGTCCCTACGCGGCGGTCGAGGGGCTGGGCGGGCGCTTCCTCGGGCTGCAGTTCCACCCCGAGGTCACGCACACCGAAGCGGGCGCGACGATCCTGGCCGAGTTCCTGCACGGGCGCTGCAAGCTCGCCCGCGCCTGGCGCATGGACGACTTCCTGCAGCAGAGCGTGGCCGATCTGCGCCGCAAGGTCGGCAAGGAGCGCGTGCTGCTCGGTCTGTCGGGCGGCGTCGACAGCTCGGCCCTGGCGCTGCTGCTGCACCGCGCGCTGGGGCAGCAGCTCCACTGCGTCTTCGTCGACAACGGCCTGCTGCGGCGCGGCGAGGCGCGCCAGGTCGAGGACACCTTCCGCGGCTCCTTCGGCATCTCGCTGACGGTCGTCGACGCCAGCGAGGCCTTCCTCGCGGCGCTGGCCGGCGTCGAGGAGCCCGAAGAGAAGCGCCGGCGCATCGGCAGGACCTTCATCGAGGTCTTCACGCGGGCGGCGCGCTCGCTCGAGAAGCCGCGCTATCTGGCCCAGGGCACGCTGTACCCCGACGTGATCGAGTCGGTCGCGGCGCACGGCGGCCCGACGCAGACGATCAAGACCCACCACAACGTCGGCGGGCTCCCGAAGGAGCTGGGTTTCGAGCTCATCGAACCCTTCCGCGACCTGTTCAAGGACGAGGTGCGCCAGATCGGTTCGCTGCTCGGCCTGCCCGAGGCCATCGTGAAGCGCCACCCCTTCCCGGGGCCGGGGCTGGCGGTGCGCTGCCCGGGCGCGGTCAGCAAGGAACGCCTCGACGTCCTGCGCGGCGCCGACGCGATCTTCCGCGAGGAGCTCGAGCGCAGCGGCTGGATGGGCCGCACGGCGCAGGCCTTCGTCGTGCTGCTGCCGGTGCGCTCGGTGGGGGTCATGGGCGACGGGCGCACCTACGAGAACGTCGCGGCGCTGCGCTGCGTCGACACCTCCGACTTCATGACCGCCGACTGGACGCCCCTGCCGCACGAGTTTCTGGCCAAGGTCAGCAACCGCATCTGCAACGAGGTCCGGGGCATCAACCGCGTGGTCTACGACATCTCGAGCAAGCCGCCCGCCACCATCGAGTGGGAGTAGGCGGCCCGGTGGCGCAGGGCAGCCAGGGTGCGGCCCGGCGCCCGCGCCGTGGCCCGGCAACGAGGTTGAAGCCCGGGCGACGGGATGGCAGCGTTCACGGCAGGGCCGTGGCGGCGGCCTGCAGGTCGGCGATCCGGGAGGGTGAGTCATGCGTCAGCAGGCGAGCGAGTGGCAGGGGCTCTTCGTGGCGCTGGCGACGCCCTTCGATGAGCAGGGACAGGTTGACCTGCCGGCCTTCCGGCGCCTGGTGCGCCACGTCGTCACCGGCGGCGCCGACGTGCTCGTCGTGCTCGGTTCGACCGGCGAGGCCGCCACGCTCGAGGAGCCCGAGCGCGACGCGCTGATCACCGCGTGCCTGGCCGAGGCCGGCGGACGCGCGGTGCTCGCGGGCACCGGCCACAACGCCACCGCGCAGGCCGCGCGCTGGACGGCGCGCGCGCAGGCACTCGGCGCGCACGGCGCGCTCGTCGTCACGCCCTGGTACAACAAGCCCACCGTCGACGGCTTGGTCGCGCACTATCGCGCCGTGAGCGCCGCCGCGCCCGACCTGCCGCTCGTCGCGTACAACGTGCCCGGCCGCACGGGCCTGAACCTGACGCCGGCCGCGCTCGCGCGCCTGTGGGAGCTGGCCGACCTCGTCGCGGTCAAGGAGTCGTCGGGCAACCTCGTGCAGATCGGCGCGATCGCGCAGGCGCTGCCGCCCGGCAAGACCCTGCTCGCCGGCGACGACAACCTGGCGCTGCCCTCGATCGCGCTCGGCGCGCGCGGGCTGGTCTCGGTCGCGGGCAACGTCGCGCCGGCCGCCTGCAAGATGCTCGTCGAGGACGCCCGCGCCGGCCGCCTCGACGAGGCGCGCGCCGCGCAGCGCCGCTTGCTGCCGCTCATGGACGCGCTGTTCCTCGAGAGCAACCCGATCCCGCTGAAGGCCGCGCTGGCGCTGCTCGGCATCGGCACGGACGGCGTGCGTCTGCCGCTGGTGCGGGCGCAGCACGGCACGCGCCAGGCGCTGCTCGCGGCCTTCGAGTCGGCCGGCATCCTGCCGCGCACGCTCGTGGCCCGGCAGGGACTGCCGGCTCCGCGCGTGGCGTCGGTGCGACGCGTGCCGGCGGCGGCGCGCGGCGGCGGGCGCGAGGCGGGGGGCGGCGAGACGGGAGGGGCGGCCGCCGCCGACGGCGCCGCGTGAACGTCTCCGAGCTGGCCGCCTTCTACGAGCGGCCGCCGGCGGCGCTGGCCGCCGATCCGGGCTGGGCCGGTGCGCACGGCGCGCTGCTCGAGGCGCTCGAGCGCGGAGCGGTGCGCGCCGCCGAGCGCTGCGAGAGCGGGCGCTGGGTCGCCGTGCCGTGGGTCAAGCAGGCCATCCTCACGGGCTTCCGACGCAGCGAGGTGGAAGAGTCGCCGGGCCCCTGGCCGGCGGGCATCGACAAGAGCGCCTTTCCGCCGCGCCGCCTGACGCTGGCCGACGAGGTGCGCCTCGTGCCCGGCGGCACCGCGGTGCGCCGCGGCGCGCACCTGGGGCGCGGCGTGGTCGTCATGCCGCCGGCCTACGTGAACATCGGCGCCTGGGTCGGCGAGGGCACGATGATCGACAGCCACGCGCTGGTCGGCAGTTGCGCGCAGATCGGCGCGCGCGTGCACCTCTCGGCCGGCGCGCAGATCGGCGGCGTGCTCGAGCCGGTCGGCGCCCTGCCCGTCGTGGTCGAGGACGAGGCCTTCGTCGGCGGCCTCGTGGGCCTGTTCGAGGGCGTCGTCGTGCGTCCGCGCGCCGTGCTCGCGGCGGGCGTGATCATCACCGGTGGCACGCCGATCCACGATCTGGTGAAGGGTACGTTGCATGCCGGCGAGGTGCCCGAGGGCGCCGTCGTCGTGCCCGGCAGTCGCCCGGCGCGCGGCGACTACGCGAAGGCGGCCGGCCTCTCGCTGGCCGCACCCGTGATCGTCAAGTACCGCGACGCGCGCACCGACGCCGCCACCGCGCTCGAGGACGCCCTGCGGTGAGCGGGCCGACGGCGTCGCGAACGGCCGCGGCCGGGGCGCGGCCCGATGAGACTCGTGGCGGCGCGCGCGCCGCGAGCCTCTTCGCCTTCGACGACGCGGCCTGCGAGGCGCTCGCCGCGCGGCACGGCACGCCGCTGTTCGCGTACGACGCTCGAACGGTCACTGCGCAGGACGCCGCGCTGCGGGCGGCGCTGCCCTCGCGCGCGGCGATCGCCTACGCGATGAAGGCCAATCCGCACCCCGAACTGCTGCGGTTTCTGGCCGCGCGCGGCGCCGGCATCGACTGCGCCAGCGGCGGCGAGCTGCGTGCCGGCGCCGCGGCCCTGCGCGCGGTCGGGCGCGACCCGGCCGGCACGCCCGAGGCGCCCGGCCTGCTCTACGCCGGCCCCGGCAAGCGCGACGAAGAGCTGGCCCTCGCGGTGCAGCTCGGCGCACGCGTGCAGGCCGAGGGTTGGGAGGACCTGGCGCGCCTCGACGCGCTGGGCGCGGCGCGCGTCGGCGCGCGCGCCGCACCGATCGCCGTCAACCTGCGCGTGCACCCGGCCGCCGAAATCGCCGAGTCGCGCGCGATCATCGGCGGCGGCGGCCCCTCGGCCTTCGGCGTCGACGAGGAGCAGCTTCCCGAACTGCTGACGCGTGCCCGCACCTTGCGCCATGTCGCGATCGAGGGCCTGCACGTCTTCGCTGCGAGCAATGAGCGCGACGCGGCACGCCTCGCGAAGACGCATGCGATGGTCTTCGCGCTCGCGCGCCGGCTGCGCGATGCCCACGGCCTCGACATCCGGCAGATCGATCTGGGCGGCGGGCTCGGCGTGCCCTACGCGGAGGGCGAGACGCCGCTCGATCTGGCCGCCGTCGGTCGAGCGCTCGGCGCGCTGCTCGACGAGCACCTCTGGTTCGAGGGTCTGCCGATCCTCGAACCGGGACGCTTTCTCGCGGCGAGTTGCGGCGTGTACCTCGCGCGCGTCGTGCGGCTCAAGCCGAGCCGCGGCGTGCGCTTCGCGATCCTGCAGGGCGGCATCCATCACCTGCTGCGCCCGGCGCTCATCGGCGAGCCCTTCCCGGTGCGCTGCGTGACGTCGCGCTCGGCCGAGCGCGTGCCGACGACGCTCGCCGGGCCGCTGTGCACCTCGCTCGACCGCCTCGGCACGCATGCGCTGCCGGTCGACCTGGCTCCCGGCGACCTGCTGGCCTTCGGCATGACCGGCGCCTACGGCGCGACCGAGTCCATGCCGCGTTTCCTCAGCCATCCCGTGCCGCCCGAGATCTGGGTCGAAGGCTGACGCGGGCGCCTCGCGGAGGCCTCGCGAACGGGCTCGGAAGCGGCTCTTGACGCCTCCTTGGGTTAGGTGGATGTTAGGTATCCCATGGGCGCGTACAAGGCGGGGTCGGCAGGAAATCTGGCGCGGGCCGTGGCCCTTGCGCAGCCGTCCGGGCCGCGCGAAAGCGGCCCGCGCCTGCCGAGCGGCTGGGCGGCGCTCGATGCGCTGCTCGGCGGAGGCTGGCCGACCGAGCTGGCCGAGATCGCGGGCCAGGGGCGCGCCAGCCTGGCGCTCGCGGCGGTGCGGCGCGCGCAGCTCGCCGGCCAGCCGGTCGCGTGGGTCGACGGCACGGGGTGCTTCTGTCCCGCGACGGCCGAGGTCGACCTCGGCGCGCTCACGCTGCTGCGTCCGCCCGTCGAGCGCGGCGCGCGCGCGGCGCTGCTGGCCGCCGACCTGCTGCTGCGCAGCCGCGCCTTCGGGCTGCTCGTGCTCGACCCGGGGACGGCGGGCGCGCGGCGCGCGCCGACGCTCGCGTCGTGGTTCCGGCTCGCGCGCCAGGCGGGCGAGGCGCGCACGGTGACGCTGCTGCTCGGCGCCGGGGCCGGGCACGTCGCGCTGGCCGGCTCGGCCGCGGCGCTCACGCTGCGC
>CAZBBB010000152.1:0-5379 GCA_964490005.1 uncultured Phycisphaerales bacterium
CAAGAAGTGCCACGCGCTGCGCATCGCGTCGGTGCAGGCGCGCGACGAGGGCTGGCTGGCCGAGCACATGCTCATCCTGGGCCTGCAGTCGCCGGCCGGCGAGACCAAGTACGTCGCGGCCGCCTTCCCGAGCGCCTGCGGCAAGACGAACCTCGCGATGCTCGTGCCGCCCGCGAGCATGAAGGGCTGGAGGATCTGGACGGTGGGCGACGACATCTGCTGGATGCGCTACGGGCCCGACGGGCGGCTCTGGGCGATCAATCCCGAGAGCGGCTTCTTCGGCGTCGCGCCGGGCACGAGCGAAAAGACCAACCCCAACGCGCTCGCGTCGCTGCGCAAGAACAGCATCTTCACCAATACCGCCATCACCGCGGACAAGCAGCCCTGGTGGGAGGGCCTCTCGCCGCCGCCGGCGCAGGCCACCGACTGGAAGGGCCAGCCCTGGACGCCCGCGAGCAAGGAGAAGGCGGCGCACCCCAACAGCCGCTTCACCGCGCCGGCCAGCCAGTGCCCGAGCATCTCCGACAAGTACGACGACCCGAACGGCGTGCCGATCTCGGCCATCATCTTCGGCGGCCGCCGCGCCAAGACCGCGCCGCTGGTCTTCGAGGCCTTCGACTGGGCGCACGGCACCTACGTCGGCGCGATGGTGGCGAGCGAGACGACCGCCGCCGCGACCGGCGCGGTCGGCGTCGTGCGCCGCGACCCGATGTCCATGCTCGCGTTCTGCGGCTACAACATGGCCGACTACTTCGGGCACTGGATGAAGGTCGGCGCGAAGAGCGAGAAGGCGCCGAAGATCTTCCACGTGAACTGGTTCCGGCTCGACGACGACGGCAAGTTCATGTGGCCCGGCTTCGGCGAGAACATGCGCGTGCTGCGCTGGATCGCCGAGCGCTGCGACGGCAAGGCCCAGGCCGTCGACACGCCGATCGGCCGCGTTCCGGCGGCCGGCGCCATCGACACCGCCGGCCTCGACGTCGGCCCGCAGGTCATGGAGGAGCTGCTCGACGTCGACGCCTCGGCCTGGCAGGCCGAGCTGGCCGGCCAGAAGGAGTTCCTCGAGAAGTTCGGCGAGCGCATGCCCGCCGAGATGTGGAAGCAGTACCGCGCGCTCGAGGAGCGCCTGACGGTCTCGGCCTGAGCGCGGCCGTGCGCGGGGCGCGATGACGGCGCGCGCGACGGCGGGTGCCTGCCTCGCCGCCCTCGCGCTGGCCGTCGCGGCCTTCTGGCTGATTGGGCGCTCCGGACGCGACGACGAACCGGCGCGCGAGCCGCCGATGAGGCGTGGCCCGCAGCCTGTCTCATCGGGACAGGCGCTCCCGGAGCCGCTCGGCCCGCGCGGAACTCCGCGGCGCATCGGTGAGATGGCGCGAGCTGGCCCGCTGGCGGACCTGGCGGCCGAGTACGGGCTTGAACCTTGGCCAAGCACCGAGATCCGGCGACGGCTGCCGTGGCTTGCCCGGCAATTGCTTGAAGGCACCGTCGATCCGCAAGACCTGCTCGGCCTGAGCTGTGGCGTGATCGGACTGCTGGCGGAGGGTCACGTGAACCCGAATGCCGGCATCCGACCGCTGGCGACCTTCATGTTGCTCGACGAGGCGGGTTTCGGGCAGGTGAAGCTCGTGCTGCAGATGCCGGCGCCACCGTTGGAGCAAGACGGATTGGAAGTTGCGGATGCAACGGAACTCGCCCAGCCGGTGACGAGTCTTCGCATTGCTGCCGAGTTGGACGAGTCCCCGGGCAGCATCACGGGTTGTGTTGTCGACGGAGTTCGGAAACTGTTGTTCGACGTGCATATCCTCTGCGACGAAACGGGGCGTGCGCGGGCTCTCTGGTCCACGGCGATGCCCGCGATCGTGCGGGGCGACGAATTACGCGATGCTCTGCGCTCACGCGCCCCCATCGTGACGCGCGCCGAACTCATGCTCGGTTCCGAGGGCGCAGTCTGGTACGCCGAGTCGCTCGGCGTGCGACTTGCCTCGAACGGCCGCGAGGAGTGGTTCACGACGACGACGCCGCGCCGTGCGATCGAAGGCGCGCTCGGCGATGCCCGCATTCCGGCAATGGCCCGCTTCCTGGCCGAGGCGGTGCGGGCCGCTCCGCTGACTTACACGCCGCCGGAGGTCGTCGGAAATCCCCTCGAACTGCTGCGGGGATTCTGATCCGTCATTGTCGGAGGAGGAGCGCGGCTGCGCGGTCCGCCCCGCCGCTGGCCGCGCTCAGAAGCCGATGACCGTGCCCGTCACGCCGCTCGCGCCGTTGAAGGCGCCGCCGACGTTGTTGAAGGTCACGAGCTGCGACCAGAAGAACAGGCCCGCGAGGCCGGCCGGGATCGTGGCCTGCGCCGCGCCGAGCCCGCTGGCCGAGAGCGCGCCGGACAGCACGATCTGGCCGTTGGTCAGGATCGGGTACCCGCCGTAGTTGAAGGTCGAGGCGTTGGTCGCGATGAGCAGCCAGAAGTTGTCGCTCGCGCCGCCGCCGTAGCTCCAGACGAAGAGCTGGCCCGCGCCGGTGTTGGGCGAGGCCGAGATCTTGGGCGGCGCCGTCTCGAGCACCGTCAGGACCTTGGCGGCGCTCGTGCCGGCCGACGTCGTGACCGTCACGTTCTTCGCTCCGAGCGACGGCGCGCCGACGAGCTGGAAGGTGATCGTCGTGTCGCTGTTGACCGTGAAGGCGCCGGCCGAGAGCACCTGCGTGCCGACCGTCACGCTGCTCGCGCCGGTGAACTTGCTGCCCGACAGCGTGACCGTGCCGCCCGCGAAGGCCTGCACGCTGGCCGGCGAGACCGTGTTCAGCACCGGCGGGCTCGGCGTGCCGCCCTGCGGATCGAAGCCGGCGATCGCCGTCACGTTGCTGTTGTTCGGGTCGAGCCAGGTCTTGACGGCGTTCCAGGCCTGGTCGAAGCGGCCGTAGTAGTCGTCGTAGGGGTAGCCGCAGTAGGCCGCGCCGCAGCAGAGCTGGCCGATGAAGCGACCCTGGTTGTCCATGAGCGGGCAACCCGAGCTGCCGCCCTCGGTGACGCCCAGATCCCACTGCACGATGCGCCACTGGCTGCCGCTCAGCGAGGGCGCCTGGTTGTCGAAGCTGATCTTCTTCACGTCGCCGGCGGGGTGGTGGATCGTGACCGTACCCGCGCCGGGGCTGGTGCTGCGGTTCCAGCCGAGGAAGTAGGGGTTGAAGCTGCTGGGGATCGGGCTGGTGATGCGGACCAGCCGGTAGTCGTAGGTGCTGCTGGCCGCGAGCTGCACGCTGCCCTGCACGGTGTTGTTCGTCGGCGCGCTGCCGCTGCCGCAGCCGGCCTTCTCGTACTTGAAGCGGAAGACCGCGTTGTTGAGCGAGCCGCAGTGGTTGGCGGACATGAAGTACTGCGTGCCGTCGTTGAGCGTGTTGTTGAGCAGCGAGCCGCTGCACAGCGAGCCGCCGATGATGAGCATCGTCACGGCGCGCTTCTGCAGCGCCCACGGCGCGCCCTGCGGGCAGTTCACGTCGACGTTGCAGGCGCCGGCGGCGTCGCCGTCGCTCTGCTTGAGCAGCGCGAACACGTCGCGGTAGTCGTGCACCAGGCGCGCGAGGCGCAGCCGGCTCGGCGCCGCGCCGGCCTCGACGTGCAGCTCGAGCGTGATCGCCGAGCCCTTCACCGGCTCGAAGGCGAACTCGCCGTCCTCCTTGTTGTTGCGCCAGTCGTAGGCGCCCAGGATCGTGCCGTAGTCGTCGTTGTGGACGTACAGGCGCGTGCGGTCGGCCAGCTCGAACTCGCTGAACAGCACGGCGAGCGAGTGCGCGCCCTGCGAGGAGAGGCGCAGCCGCCAGGTGGCGCCGCCGTCGGGCAGCGCGTCCCAGACGCCGTCGGAGAGGCCGAGGCCGAGCGGCAGTTCGACGCCGAAGCGGAAGGGCGTGCCCTTGGGCGCGGCCGCGTCCTCGGTGAAGAGCTGGCCGACGTCGACGCCGGGGAAGGCGACCGTCGGCACCGTGTCGGTGCGCAGCGCGTGCTCGAGGCTGGGCGGCGTGCCGCCGAAGGAGAGCTGTGCGGCGGCAGGCGCCGCGGCGGCGAGCAGGGTGCACAGGACGAGCGGCGCGAACTGGCGCATGGAGAGGCTCCGCGGAGGAGTGGGGGGAGAGCAGCCGCCCCGGAGCGGGCGGCGCCGGCGCGCCGAATGATACGCCCGCCGCATCGTTCCGGGGCGCGCCGCTTCGTAGTCTTTTGCGGTGGAGCGCACAACGAGCGTTGCCGTCGGCTATGCGTCGGCCGGACACTTCCTGTGCCACGGCAGCAAGGTCATCCTGCCGGTCTCGCTGGCCGTCGTGGCGGCGGAGTTCGGCGTCACGCTCGTGGCGATGGCCTGGGCGCTCACGGCGTACGGCGTGGCGATGGGCCTGGCGGCGCTGCCCGCGGGCCTGCTCGCCGATCGGCGCGGCGCGCCGGCCGTGCTGAGCCTGTACTTCTGGTCGCTCGCGGCGGGCGCGCTGCTGTGCGCGGCCGCCGACGGCTTCGCGACCTTCGTCGTCGCGCACGGGCTGCTGGGCGCGGCCGCCGGGCTCTACCACCCGCCGGGACTGGCGCTCGTCTCGCTGGCTTCGAGCCGCGAGGGCATGGGGCGCGCGCTCGGGCTGCACGGCGTGTTCGGCAACTTCGGCATCGCCGGCGCGCCGCTGCTGGTGCTGGCGGCCACGCCGCTGTTCGGCTGGCGCGGGGCCTTCCTCGCGCTCGCCGCCGGCGCGGTGCTGTGCGCGCTCGCGGGCGGCGTGCTGCGCCGGCGCGGCCTGCTCGCGGCCGCGCCGCCCGGCGCGTCGCACGAGGCCGAGAGCCGCCGCCCCTCGCGGACGGCGCTGGTCTGGCTGCTCGTCGCCATGTCGGTCAACGGCTTTCTGCTTGACGGCTTCACGACCGCCTTCCCCGAGACCGCGCGCTCGCGCCTCGACCTCGTCTGGGACGCGCAGTGGCTCAACGCGGCCGTCTTCGGCCTCGGCGCCGTCGGCCAGTGGGTCGGCGGACTGCTGGCGACGGGCGAGCGGCAGGGCGGGCGCTACGTCGGGCTGCTCGCGCTGCAGCCGCTGGTCTTCGTCGGGGCGGCGCTGGCGCTCGACGCGCCCTTCGTCGCGGTGCTGCAGCTCGGCGCCTTCATGTTCGTGAACTGGATGACGCAACCGCTCGAGAACCGCCTGCTGGCCGGCTTTACCAGCAGCGCGCGTCGCAGTTCGGCGTATGCGCTCAAGTTCGTCGTGGCGCTCGTCGTGGGCGCCGCCGCGCCGCCGGTCGTGGTGGGGCTGATGGAGAGCCGCGGACACGGCGCGGCCTGGTTCGCGCTGGCCGCCGTCGGCGTGCTGGGCGTGGCGGCGGGCCGGGCCTTCGCGAGCCACGCGGCGCCGCCGCCGGCG
>CAZBBB010000153.1:0-5221 GCA_964490005.1 uncultured Phycisphaerales bacterium
GCGCGCCGCGGCCGCGCGCGCGGCGCGTTTCACCTGGGACGCGGCCGCCGCGCGCCTGGCGGACGTCTGTGCGGCGCTCGGCTCCGGAAACGTAGACTCGCCGCGATGATCCGTTCACCGCGCCGCCTCTCCTGCCTGCTCGCGCTGCTCGGCGCCTGCGCGCCCTCGGGCGCCGACGCCGCGCCTGGCGCCGACGCGCAGGGCGCCGTGTCGCAGGGCGTCGCGCCGGCCGCGCCGGCCCCCAAGCTCGTCGCCGAGCCCGACCGCTCGGGTTACGACGATCCCGCCATCGTCTGCCGCAGCACCGGCGCCGTGTGGCTGTTCTGCATCGCCTGGGACGGGCAGGGCGACGCGCTGCAGATGCGCCCGGTGGCGCGCGCCGACGACTCCACGCGCCCGCTGTACCGCTCGGCCACGCGCATGGCCGGCCTGGCGGCGCTGGCCGACGCCGACGACGTCCTGCACCTCGTCTGGTCCGAGGAGCAGGACGACGGCGGCTGGGCGCTGCGCGGGATGAACATCGCTCGTCCGTCGAGCCCGGCGGCGCTCGGCGAGCCCTCGCCGCCCGCCACGCTGTTCGCCGCGCCCGGCGCGCGCCTGCTCGATCCGCAGCTCGCGCTCGACGGCGAGGGGCGGCTGCTGCTGGCCTGGCAGCAGGTCGACGCCGAGGGCCTGGAGATCCGCGCGTCCGCCTCGGGTCCGGCGGGCGGCTGGTCGCCTGC
Source organism: uncultured Phycisphaerales bacterium (assembly GCA_964490005.1). Classification (GTDB taxonomy): domain Bacteria; phylum Planctomycetota; class B15-G4; order B15-G4; family B15-G4; genus CAZBBB01. Next base: position 723 of record CAZBBB010000153.1, read on the forward strand.
GCTGCGGGTCTCGACCGACGCCACGCGCAACAACTGGTCGCCCGCGCTCACCGCCACCGGCAACGCGAGCGCCGCCCTGGCCTGGGACGCCGCGCTCGATGGCGACCACGACATCCTGCTCGCGCGGCTGGTGCGCGACGGGGACGGCCGTCTCGAGGTGCGCTCGCGTCACGTCGTGACCGACACGCCGCGCCTCGAGATCCATCCGTCGATCGCCGACGACGGCGACCGCACCTACCTCGCCTGGGAGGTCGGCCCCGAGAACTGGGGGCGCGAGGGTTCGGTGAACCAGCTCGAGGTCGCGCTGCACACCGAGCGGCGCATCGAGATCGTCGCGATCGAGGGCGACGAGGTGCTGCCGCTCGCGATCCAGCCGCTCGACGGCATGAACGACGTGCTTTCGCGCAACTGCGAGCAACCGCGCCTGGCCTTCGAGGGCTCGGGCAGCCTGATGCTCTACTTTCGCGGGCTGCCGTTGCCGCTGGGACTGGGCGACCCCGAGGACCCGCAGTTCATGCAGCGCGCCGACGAGAGCCCCGGCGGCGGGCTGGGCTGGCGCACGTCGATCTGGTTCAGCTACATGACGCGCTTCGACGGCCTGAAGTGGTCCTTCGCCGACCGCCACCAGGTCGGACTGCCGGGCAGCGAGGGTCGGCTCGACGCGCCGATCGCCAGCTGCCGCATGCCCGGCGGCGGGTTGGCCTACGCCGTCGTCGGCGACGGGCGCGCCGTGCCGCAGCTCGAGCCGGGCCGGCCCTACACGCAGCGCGAGCTGGCCGAACTCGCCAACTGGTGGAAGCCGGTGACGCGCAAACCCACCGACGTCACCGTCGCGCTCGTGCGCAAGGAGCCGCGTCAGCGCCGCTTCGAGGTCGGTCCGCCGCGGCGCATGGCCGCGCTCGACGACCGTGCGCCGGCCGCGGCGCGGCCCGCGCCGCCCGCGCGCGTGCTGCCCGACGGCACGCGCGCGCAGCTCGCGCTCGGCGACCTGCACCGGCACACCGACCTCTCGCGCTGCTCGAGCAACTGGGACGGGCCCATCGAGGACGCCCTGCGCTACGCCCTCGACGTCGCGCCGCTCGACGTGCTCGCGATCACCGACCATTTCGAGCACATGTCGCGCTTCGACTGGTGGCGCACGCTCAAGCTGGTCGACGCGCACGACGTCCCGGGCCGCTTCGTGAACCTGCGCGGCTACGAGCGCAGCGACCCGATGAGCGGGCACCGCAACGTGATCTCGGGCGGCGCGCCGCCGCCGCTCGTGGCCTATCCGGTGACGGCGGTGCCCGGCCGCGACGACGCCGTGGCGCGCCGCATCGGCGACGTCTGGAAGGCCTTCGAGGGGCACGCGGTGCTCACCATCCCGCACACGCCGGCGGGCATGTTCCCGGGCAATCCCTCGGTGCTCGACTGGCGCGGCTACGCGCCCGGGTACGACCGGCTCGTCGAGGTCTTCCAGGGCTACCGCGGCAGCAGCGAGGCGCACGACGCGCCGCGCGCGATCCCCGGCATGCTGCGCGCCAACTACGTCGTGCCCAACCTGCAGCTCGGCATGCACTTCGGCCTCGTGGCGAGTTCCGACCACCAGAGCAGCGACGGCGCCTTCGCCGGCGTGTGGACCTCCGGCCTCACGCGCGCCGAGGTCTTCGCCGCGCTGCACGCGCGGCGCACCTTCGCGAGCACCTGCCGCGGCGCGCTGTGGACCGAATGGAACGGCGTGCCGATGGGCGGCTCGGCCGCCGCGCCGGCCGGCCCGACGAGCGGCCTGCTCGTCGAGGCCGAGACCTTCGGGCGCACGATCGCCCGCATCGAGGTCCTGGTCGACGGCGCGCCGTGGGCCGCGCGCGAACCGGCCGCGGCGCGCGCGAGCGAGCGCTTCGACGTCGAGCTGCCGGCCGAGACCAGCCGCTGGGTCATGGCGCGCGTCGTCACCTCCGACGGCGAACTCATGTGGAGCAGCCCGATCCGACTGTCGTCGAAGAGCGTCTGGGACGGTCCCGACGGACTCGACGGCGCGGCCGTGCGCGAGCGCTTCGGCGACGTCTGGCAGCCGGCCGGCGGGCGCCCCGCGCAGGACGGCTAGCGGTGCGCCTGGCCTTCGACGGCAGCGTCGCGGGCGACGAGGCGCCGACCGGCGTGCAGCGCGCGGCGGCGGTGCAGCGCGCGGCGCTGGCCGCGCTCGATCCGCCGCCCGAACTGCTCGTGTTCGCGCCCGCCGGCCGGCGCTGGCCGGTCGCCGCGTGGCGCGAGATCGTGCTGCCGGGCGAGCTGCGCCGGGCCCGCGCCGACCTGCTCGTCTCGCCCGTCGCGGCCGTGCCGCTGCGCGCTCCCTGCCCGGTGTTCGCGACGCTGCACGAGCTGCCCTGGGCGGCGGGCGTGCCGGCCGACGCGGGGGGCGAGCGTTCGCTGGCCCATCGCGCGCGCACGGCGCTCGCGGCGCGCGTCGCGGCCCGCGTGATCTGCGTCAGCGAGCGCACGCGCGCGCAGTTCGTCGCGCTGCACCCGCGCGCGGCGGCGAAGGCCGTGGTCGTGCCGCACGGCGTCGATCCGCGCTTCAGCCCTGGCGCGGTGCGCTCGTCGGCCGTCCCCGGGCGGCCGTGGGTGCTCGCGCTCGGCCGGCTGCGGCGCAAGAAGAACCTGCTCGCGCTGCTCGCCGCCTTCGCGCGCACGCCCGCCGCCGCCGACCACGTGCTCGTGCTCGCCGGTCCGCCCGGCGACGCGAGCGAGGCGCTGCGCGCGCGGGCCGCGCAGCCCGACCTGCGCGGCCGCGTGCTGCTGCCGGGTTTCGTCGACGACGGGCGGCTGCTCGACCTGCTGCGCGGCGCGCGCTGCCTGGCCTCCGTCTCGCGGCTCGAGGGTTTCGGCCTGACGGCCCTCGAGGCGCAGGCCTGCGGCACGCCCGTGCTCGCGAGTCGCGAAGGTCCGGTCGCCGAATCGGTCGGGGACGCGGCCGAGTTCTGCGACGCGCGCCGGCCCGAGTCGATCGCCGCGGGGCTGCAGGCGGTGCTCGGCGCGCCGCGCCGGCAGACCGAACTGCGCGCCGCCGGCCTGGCGCACGCCGCCACGCGCAGCGCCGAGCGCTCGGCGCGCGCGCTGCTCGCGGTCTGCCGGGAGGCGCTCGACGAACGGGCCGCCGCCGGGCGCGCGCCGTGATCGTCCTCGTCGACGCGACGATGCTCGACGGCGGTCCGAGCGGCGCCGCCACGCGCCTCGCGGCGCTGGGCGCCGAGCACCGCGCGGCCGGGCGCGTGCGCGTCATTCACCTCGTGCGCCCCGGCCTCGATCCGCTGCCCAGGCTGGAGTGCCGCCCCTTCGGGGGCGCGTCGACGCCGGCGGGTCGCGCTCTGGCCGGGCGGCGCCTGGCCGCGCTGGCGCGCGCCGAAGGGGCGGTGCTGTTCGCGGCCGGCGCGCTGCCGCTGCCGCGCCTCGGGGCGCTGCCGATCGCGCTCACGCTGCACGACCTGCGCTTCCTCGACGCGCGCGGCGGGGCCTCGCGCTGGCGCCGCCTCTGGGCCCGGCACCGGCTCGGTCCGCATCTGGCGCGCGCCTCGGCGCTCGCCTGCGTCTCGCGGAGCACGGCCGACGAGGTCGTGCGGCGCGGTCTGCTGCCGGCCGCGCGCGTGCACGTCGTGCCCAACGCCGGCACGCCCGGCCTGCAGCGCCTCGACGAGCAGGCCGAGCTGGCCGCCTTCCGTCGGCGCGCCGGCATGAATCGCCGCTACGCGCTGGCGCTCGGGCCGCTCGCCGCCGTCAAGCGTCCGCGCTTCCTGCTGCAGGCGCTGGCGGCGGCGCGGCGCGACGCACGGGCGGGCGACCTGGGGCTGGTGTGGGCCGGGCGGGCCGACGAGGAAGCGGCCTTCGCCTTCGCGCGCGCGGCCGAGGAGGCCGGGCTCGCCGAAGTCGTGCGCGTGACCGGCGTACTCGACGCGCGACAGCTCGCCGCGGCCTACTCGGCGGCCGACGCGCTGGTGGTCGCCGGCGCCTGCGAGGGCTTCTCGATCCCCGTGATCGACGCGCAGCGGCTGCGCGTGCCGGTCGTCGCGGTGCGCGCCGGCGCGCTGCCCGAGACGGCCGGCGAGACGGCCTGGCTGGCGGCGCCCGACGACGCGCGGGATTTCGGCGCGCGGCTGGCGCAGGCCGTCACCCCCGACGCGGAGCGCAGCGCGCGGCTCGACGCGGCCGAGCGCGCCGCCGCACGCTGGTCGTGGACCGACTCGGCCGAGCGCCTGCAGTCGCTCTGGCGCACGCTCGTGCCGGAGGCGGAGCGCGCCTGACCCGCTCGCGACTCAGACGAGCTGGATCAGCCAGCCGATGAGCGCCGCCAGCCCGACGCAGGCCACGAGCAGCGCCGCGACCAGCGCGAGGCGCGCGCCGCCCGAGAGCTGACCGAGGTCGAGCGCGAGCAGTCCGCGCCGGGCCGGTTGCCGCTCGCGGCGCGTGGACAGCCTGCGGCCCGTGCGCGGCGCGAGCGTCGCGTCGGCGGCGGGCGGCGGCGCCTC
>CAZBBB010000154.1:0-5212 GCA_964490005.1 uncultured Phycisphaerales bacterium
CACGCTCGTCGTGTGGGGCGGCGAGTTCGGCCGCACGGTCTACTGCCAGGGCCCGCTCACGCCGGACAACTACGGGCGCGACCACCACCCGCGCGCCTTCTCGCTGTGGCTGGCGGGCGGCGGCGTGCGCGCCGGACATACGCACGGCGCGACCGACGACTACGGCTACAACGTCGTGCAGGACGGCGTGCACGTGCACGACCTGCACGCCACGATGCTGCACCTGCTCGGCGTCGACCACGAGCGGCTGCTGTTCCGCGCGCAGGGCCGCGACTACCGCCTCACCGACGTGGCCGGCCGCGTCGTGCCCCAACTGCTGGCCTGACGGCGCACGCCGCGCGCCCGCGGGCCGCGCCTTGGCGGACCGCGACGGCTGCCGTAGGATCGGAAAGAACCCCGCCCGGAAGCCTGCCGTGATTCCCGCGTGCCGCGTCGCGTCGACCGCCCTGCTGCTGGCCTGTGCGTTGCCGCTCGCGGGCTGCGGCGGCGGGTCCGACTCGACGACGGTGAGCGGCGTCATCGTGTTTCCCGACGAGACCGGCGGACAGCAGTTCGCGCAGGCGCCACTCGCGCCCGACTCACGCGCGGCCGAGTCGCCCGCGCCCGCGTCCCCCGCGCCCGAGTCGCCCGCGGCTGACCCCGCGCCCGAGTCGCCCCTGCCGCGCGGGCGCGTCGAGCTGCCCGTGCCGGGCATCGCGCCCGGCGTGCGGACCTCGCTCAAGCTCGTGTTCGGGCAGTTCAGGAAGACGCAACTGGCCTGCCCGCAGTGCGGGCTGGAGAGCGACACGGCCACGTGCTGCCCGGCCTGCGACGTGGCGCTGGCCTACCGCAAGGTCGACCTGCTCGCAGCCTTCGAGGTCGATGACGCGCAGGACCGCCTCGTGCTCGACGTCGCTCCGGGCCGCTCGATCCTCTACTCGCAGATCACCGAGCGCCTCTACCTGCGGGGGCTGGCCGTCGATGAAGAGCGCTTCCTGCTGCCGCTGGCCTGCGAGCTGCACGTGACGGGGATGGCGGTCGACGGCGCCGAGGCGCTCGCGCTGGCCCTGGTGGCCGAGGGGCGCGTGCTCTTCGCGCACACGCGCGAGGAAGACGGCCGCATGACGCTGTCCACGCTCGCCGAGGGCGCCGGACCGAGCCTGGCACGCGTGCGTGCGCTGGTCGAGGGCGCCGGCGAGGCCGCGCGACTCGTCGACCTCGGCTTCGACGGACCGCGGACGGCGCGCTGAGCACCCGCCGGGCGCGGCTTGCTCAGCGCGCGCCGGGCAGCACCTCGTAGACCAGCACGCGCCCGTCGTCGGCGCCGGCCACGAGCAGCCGACCGTCGGGCGAGACGTCGAGCGACCACAGCCCGTCGGCGTCCTGCCGCGCGCCCTCGGCGTCGAGCGTGCCGAGCTGCGGCCGCTCGACGTGCAGCTCGGTGCCGGCGTGCGCGTCCCACAGGCGCAGCGAGGCTTCGGGCGCGCGCAGCACGCCCAGCGGCGCGCCCGAGCAGCTCGCCAGCCAGCGGCCGTCGGGCGCGAAGGCCAGTCCGAAGATCGGGCTGCCGTGCCCGGACAGTTCGGCCAGCCGCGCCCCGTCGTCCAGTCGCCAGAGCAGGACGCGCCCTTCGCCGCCGAGCAGCACGTTGCCGCCGCCCGTCGCGAGCCGCTCGCCGTCGGGCGAGAAGCGCGCCACGATGACGGGTTGCCCGTGTTGCAGCCGCAGCGCCGGCGCGGCCTGTGCGCTCTCGTCGCGGCCGCTCGGCACGCGGCGCACGAGCACGAGGCCGTCGACCGAGCCGCTCGCCAGCCAGCGGCCGTCGGCAGAGAAGGCCAGCGTCGTGACGGCCGCGCCGTGCCCGGAGAGGCGCGCGCGCAGCGTGCCGTCCGCGTTCCACAGGCGCACGTCGTGGTCGTTGCCCTCGCCGAAGGGCGACAGCCGCCCGCCGGCGGAGGCGGCCAGCAGGCCGTCGGGCGTGGCGGCCACGGCCAGGATCGGGCTCTCGTGTCCGAGGCCATCGCGCCGCGCGCCGACCTCGTCGGGCGACAGGAACAGCAGCGTGCCGGGAGCATCGCCGCTCGGGATGCCGCCGCAGGTGACGAGGCGGCTGGCGTCGGGGGCCAGCCAGGCGACATCGAGCAGCGGCACGGCCGGGCCGTGGAGCGTGCGCGGCGGGGCCTCGTGCGTCAGCGCGTGCAGCGTCACCGTGCCGTCGTCGCTGGCCGCCGCGAGCAGCCGGCCGTCGGCCGAGATGTCGACGGCGTTGATCGAGGCGCGCGCGCAGCGCGGGTCGCGGCGCAGCGCCAGGCCGACCGGCAGCGGGGGAGCCGGCGCGGCGGGCGGCGCACCCGCGTCGTCGCCGGCCGGCCGCGTCGCGCCGGCCGACGTCGACGACGCGAGCGGCGTCGTGCGTGCGAAGGCCCCGCGCCACAGCGCGCCGAGGCCCGTGATGTCGGCGCTCGCGAAGGCGAAAAGGCCGAGCGCCGCGAGCGCCGCCGCCAGCCAGAGACCGCGCCGCCGTCGGCGCACGGGGCGCCGCGACGGGACCGACTCCTCGCGCCTGGCGGTCTGGCTCATCGCGGCCGGCATCGTCGCTCGCGCCGCCGCACGGAGCCAGCGGCGCGCCCGTGGCGCAAGCGCGTCCTCGCACCGCCGGCTCGCCCTTGGCACACTGGCCGGCACGACGAAGGGAGCGGTGGCCATGGGACACGGACGACTCAAGCTGTCGCGGCCGCTGGCCGTCTACGACATCGAGGCCACCGGTCTCTCGGTCATCGACGACCGCATCGTCGAGCTGGCGGTGATCAAGCTGCAGCTCGACGGCACGCGCCTGTCGCGCGTCTGGCGCGTGCATCCCGGGCGGCCGATCCCGCGCGAGGCCACGGCCGTGCACGGCATCACCGACGCCGACGTCGAGGACTGCCCGCCCTTCGCCGACGTCGCCGGCGAGGTCTACGGCTTCTTCGCCGGCTGCGACCTGGGCGGCTACAACATCGACGGCTACGACCTGCCGCTGCTGCGCGCCGAGCTGCAGCGGGCCGGGCAGCCGGCCTTCCCGGCCGAGGGCGTCTCGATCGTCGACGCCCGCTCGATCTTCTTCATCAAGGAGCCGCGCACGCTCACGGCGGCCCTGTCCTTCTACTGCGACAGAAGGCTCGAGGGCGCGCACAGCGCGCACGCCGACGCGGCCGCCACCGTCGACGTGCTGCTCGGCCAACTGAGCCGCTACGACGAGCTGCCCGACGGCGTCGAGGGCCTGCACAAGGTCTGCGACCAGTTGCGGCGCGACTGGCTCGACGAGGGGCGCAAGCTCGAGTGGCGCGACGACGCGGCCGTGTTCTGCTTCGGCAAGCACCGCGGTCGCCCGCTGCGCGACGTGGTCCAGTCCGACCCCGACTACCTGCGCTGGATCGTCGGCAAGGGCGACTTCCACCCGACGACCAAGCAGATCTGCGCCGAGGCGCTCAAGGGACAGTTCCCCGAGCGCAGCGCGGCGGGCTGAGGCCTCAGCGCGACGCGGAACGCACCGCCGCGGCGGGGCGCGGGCGCCGTCGCGTGCCCTCGTGCACCTGCAGGCGCTGCAGTCCGCGCCACGCGCGGGGCAGCGCCGCCGCGAACAGGCAGGGCAGGACGACGCGCGTCACCGGGTGCAGCGAGGCGGCCGCGTGCAGCGCGCCGGCCAGCACGAGCAATCCGAGCGCGGCGAAGATCGTGCCGAGGTTGTCGATGTTGGCGCGGTTGGGGTCGAGCCTCTCGGTGAAGGGCAGCGGCAGCAGCAGTTTCGGGGCGAGGGCGAGCGTCGCGAGACTCGCACCGAGCACGGCCGTCAGGACGTCGAGCAGCGAGCCGGAGAGCAACGCGTACGCCGTGGCGGCGACGAGCAGCAGCGGGGCGACGGCGACGATCAGCACCGCGCGCGCCGCACCCCGCAGGAACGCCGAGCGGTCGACGAGGGGCGTGACGTCGAAGATCCAGCGGGCCTCGGGGTGTTCGCTGCAGCGCGACACCTCGAGCAGGGCGAAGGGCGCGATGCCGATCAGATACAGGCCGAAGGCCGCCCAGCGCGCGTCGATGCCGACCGTGCCGTTCGTGAGCGGCACCACGCTCGCGAGGCCGGCGACGACGACGCCGATCGCGGTCGGCCACCCGCCGCGCACGAAGAAGCGGTCGCGCCGGCACATCGCGCGCATGAATTCCCAGCCGGCGAACTCGGCGGCCGAGCCCGACAGCCGCCGGCCGAGGCGCGCGAAGACGGGCTCGCGCCGCGAGCTGCGGCGCGATGGCCGGCCGGCCAGCCCGCCCTCCAGTCCCTGCAGGAAGTGCCGCGACGAGAGCCACAGGGCCAGCCCGAGCGCCACGACGGGCAGGACCAGCGCGGCCGTCGCCGCGATCGGTGCCGGCGAGGGGCCGTCCCCCGCGAAGGTCTCGAACAGTGCGCCGAACTGCAGCGGGGGCAGCCACGCGACCGCGAGCGGGTCCTTCCAGATCTCGAACAGGGCGTCCTTCACGATCGGCGCGTGGATCAGGGCCTGCCAGCCGCCCATGAGCAGCGAGAGCACCGCCACCTGCAGCGCCAGCGTCGCGCGCTGGAAGCGGCCCGGGCCGAGCAGGGCGAGCAGCGCCGCGTAGCTCAGGCCCACGAGCGCCACGGTGAGCAGCGTCGCGCCCGCGATGCACACCGGCAGCACGAGCACGACGCTGAGGAGCGGGTAGCCGATTCCGCCCAGCACCAGCGGCCAGAACGCGATCGCGAGCGAGAGCAGCGAGACGTAGGCCAGCGCGTGGGCGAGGCGCGCGGCGAACACGGTTCGATCGGAGACCGGGCGCGGGCGCAGCACGCCGAGGTCGGTGCCGTCCACGAGGAGCATGCCGTAGTGCGCGAAGAGCAGGAAGCCGATGAGCGCCATGTCCATCGCGGTGACGGCCGCCATCCACAGCGCGGGACGCAGGCCGAACAACGCCATCACGCCCGGCGCGAGCCCGGCCAGCCAGGCGCCGCAGACGAGCAGGATCAGCCCGAGTCCGAGCGCGGTGCCTTCCCCGGCGGTCGCCTGTCCGCCGAAGGGCACCGAGCGCAGGTCGAGCCGCAGCCGCGTCTGCAGGATCGCGCGGAAGGCCGGGTACTGCACGCCCAGCGCGGAGAGCGGCCGCGCGCAGCGGTCGGCGCACCACAGCACCGCGCCGATGAGCAGCGAGGGCTCGCGCGGCGCGGTCCAGTCGGCGGGCGGCC
>CAZBBB010000155.1:0-5151 GCA_964490005.1 uncultured Phycisphaerales bacterium
CGGCAGCCGCGTGCGCCGCCACCAGAGCAGCGCCGCGAGCAGCGCCAGCGCCGCCCCTACCGTGGCCGGCCGCACGCCGAGGCCGAGCGCGTCGAGCCCCATCGAGACCGCGCCGGCGGCGCCGAAGCCGAACATCAGCGCGCGGCCGCCCCGCTCGATCGCTCCCCGCCCCGGCGCCCCGAACAGCGCGCGGTCGACGAGCGCCCCGAGGCCCGCCAAGCCGACCAGCACGACGAGCAGCGCGCTCATCGCAGGTCCTCGGCGCGGTCGAGCCCCGGCGGCTCGTCGAGCAGGCCGGCCGTCAGCACCCAGGTCGACTCGGGCAGCACGACCGCGTCGGGCCCGTCGCCCTCCTCGCGCGGCCGACCCGCGACGCGGCGCGGGTAGAGGAAGTAGCCGAACATCCACAGTTCGTTGCGCGCGCAGTTGCGCAGTTGCACGACGTCGTCGGGACGACCCTCGGCCTCGATCCGCCGCACGAGCGCGAGCATCTGCCGGTAGCGCTTGGCGAAGCCCGGCTGGCGCACCATGCCGAGCAGCACGGCGCGCGCGCGGTCACCGCCGCTGTCGTCCTGCGCCACGTGCCAGTCGGTCTGCAGCATGTGCTGCGGGTCGCCGCGGCCAAAAGGGTCGGTCTGGGCGGCCTGCCGGCTCGCGGCCGGCCACCAGCGCAGCAGCGCGGCCAGCATCACCAGCATCGCGACGGCCTGCGCCAGGGTGCGTCGGTCCATGGGTCGTTGCCGCGGGCCCTGCGGGGAACGGGAACGGCGATCGTATCATCGGCCGCGCGCGCGACCGCGCGCCGCACGCCCATGCCGCTCCTGCAACTCGATCACGACGCGGCTCGTCGCCTGCCCGCGCTGCCGCCGCCGGCCGGCGTGCTGCTCTGCCCGCCCGAGCACTACGCCGTGCTCGACGTGAAGAACGCGTGGATGGAGGGCCAGCACGGGCGCGTGGACCGCGCGCTCGCGGCGCGGCAGTGGGACGCGCTGTGCGCCGCCTACCGCGACGCCGGGATGGTCGTGCACGTGCTGCCCGCCGCGCCCGGCCGCGAAGACATGGTCTTCACCTGCAACGTGGCGACGGTGCTGGGCCGCGCGGAGGGCGGCGCCGACGTCGTGCTCTCGCGCATGCGCCATGCGAGCCGGCAGGCCGAGGTGCCGCACGTCGAGGCCTGGCTGACCGGCCGGGGCCTGCAGCCGCAGCCGGCGCCCGCGCACGTGCTCGAGGGGCACGGCGACGTCCTCGCCGTGCCGGGGCGCCGGCTGCTGCTCGGAGGCCACGGCGGCCGCACCGAACGGGCCGCGCTCGAGGAACTCGCCGCGCGCCTGGCGGCGCCGATCGTGCCGCTGCCGCTGCACGGCGCGCCCTTCTACCACCTCGACACCTGCCTGGCGCTGCTCGACGAACGCAGCGTGCTGTGGCACCCGCCGGCCTTCACGGCCGAGGCGCGCCGCGCCGTCGAGCGGCTGTTCCCGCGGCGGCTGCCGGCCGATCCGCACGAAGCCGAAGCGGACTTCGCCTGCAACGCGCACGCGCTGCCGGGCGGTCGCGTGTTCGTCCCGGCCGGCGCGCGCGCCACCGCGGCCCAGCTGCGCGCGGCCGGCTACGCCGTCACGCCGATCGACGTCTCGGAGTTCCACCGCGCGGGCGGCTCGATCTTCTGCCTCAAGCTCGAGCTTCCGGCCCTGCCGCGCAGTCCCTGACGCCGCCGCCGAGCAGCGCGAGCGCGTGGGACACGGCCGGCAGCACGACCGCCAGGCACTGTCGCGCCCCCTTGGGACTGCCGGGCAGGTTGACGATCAGCGCGGCACCCAGCGTCCCGGCCGTGGCGCGGCTGAGCAGCGCCGTCGGCACGTCGGCCAGCGAGGCGGCGCGCATCGCTTCGCCGAAGCCGGGCACCTCGCGCTCGATGACGTCCCGCGTGGCCTCGGGGGTCACGTCGCGCGGCGCCAGTCCCGTGCCGCCGCTGGTGAGCACGAGCGGCACGCGGGCGGCGGCCGCGCGGATCGCCTCGGCGAGCGGCCCGCGCTCGTCGGGCACGGCGCGCACCTCGTCGAGCGCGATGCCGGCGGCGGCCAGTTCGGCGCGCAGCCCGGCGGCGGTCGCGTCCTGGCGCGTCCCGGCCGCGACGCGGTCGGAGGCCAGGATGAGCGCGGCGCGCGGCTTCACGAGGGCCGGCGCCAGTCGCCGCGCCGTCCGCCCGACTTGGACTCGACGCGCAGTTCGCCCAGCACGAGCGTGCGCTCGACGGCCTTGAGCATGTCGATGAGCGTGAGCCCCGCCACGGCCGCGGCCGTGAGGGCCTCCATCTCGACGCCGGTGCGCGCGGTCGCCGCGGCGCTCGCCGTGATGCGCAGCGCGTCGTCGCCCTCGGGCTCGATGCGCACGTCGACCACGTCGAGCGGCAGCGGGTGGCACAGCGGCACGAGGTCGGAGGTGCGCTTGGCGCCGGCGATGCCCGCCAGGCGCGCCACCTCGAGCACCGGCCCCTTGGGCCCGCCGCCCGCGAGGGCCAGGGCACGCGTGCCCGGCTGCATCACGAGGCGCGCCGACGCGACCGCGCGGCGCGCGCTCGGCGCCTTGCCGCCGACGTCGACCATCCGCGCGCGGCCGTCCTGCCCGAGATGACTGAGCGAGTCGTCCATCGCGCGCCATGATAGCCGCGGGCCGCGGGCGCCCGGACCTCGGCACGACGCCGTCCAACGATCGGCGGCCCGCTGCGACTATCATGAGCGCCTCAGGCCCACGGCCTCGGGCTCTCGATAGAGACGGACCCCTCCCGGAAGCGCACCCATGCCCACGTTGCTCCTCGCCCTGCTCCTCTCCGCCGGCCTGCAGGTCGCGGGTGACCCCCTCGCCCGCCTCGACGCGACCCTGGCCCGGCTGCAGCGCGCGAGCGGCGCCGAGACCTGGGAGCTGGCGCGCGAACTGCGCGACATCGCCGTGGAGGACTCGCTGGCGACCGTGCCGCACCTGCTCACCGCGGCGCAGGGCGCCGACGACGAGCTGCGCCTCGCGATCGCGTCGACGCTGGCCGACCCGGCCCTCGCCGCCTGGGGCCCGGCGGCCGAACTGCTGCTGCCGCTGCTCGACACGCCCCGGGCCTCCGACGCGCTCACGCTGCTCAGCCACCGTTCCTTCCGCGAGGTGCCGGCCGTCCACGGCCGCCTCGCGGCGCTGCTCGAGGCGCCGCTGCCCGCGCTGCTGCGCGTCGACGTCGCGCGCACGCTCTGGCGCGTGAGCGAGATCGGCGACAAGGGCGCCGCGCGCGCGGCGCTGCTCGACGCGCTGCGCAGCACCGACAGCGAGACGCGCGCCGCCGCCGCCCTCGCGCTGGCCGAGCTGCGCCAGTACGACGACGCGCGGCCGGTGCTGCAGCTGCTGCGCGGCGACCCGGGGCCGCGCGGCCAGCTGGCGCGGGCCTACCTCGAGCTCGACGAGAAGATCGCCTACTACTCCGACAAGCTCTACCGCCAGAGCGAGACGCCCGTGCGCGCGCCCGCCGCGCCGGGCGAGGGCCCGCTCTCGATCGAGAAGGGCACGCTGGGCGTGCTCGAGGAGCTCATCGAGCGCATCCAGGACCACCACCTGCTCGGCGACCAGCTCCGCGGCCCCGAGGGGCGCGAGCTGCTCATCACGGCCGCGGCGCGCGGCATGCTGGCCTCGCTCGACCCCCACTCGACCTACTTCACCAGCAAGGAGTTCGAGCGCTGGATCCTCGAGCTGCGCCGCAACTACGCCGGCATCGGCGCGTACGTCGACACGATCGACAACGAGTTCACGATCACGCGCCCGATCTACAGCGGCCCGGCCTACAAGCAGGGCCTGCTCTCGGGCGACCGCATCCTCAAGGTCGACGGCTGGGACACGGCCGGCCACGAGAACGACGAGATCATCCGGCGGCTCAAGGGGCCGCCGGGCACCGAGGTCACGATCTCGGTCTACCGCGACGGCTGGGAGAAGCTGCACGACTACGTGATCGTGCGCGAAGCCATCCACATCGACAGCGTGCACAGCCAGCTCCTGCCGGGGAACATCGGCTACGTCGAGGTCGTCGGCTTCGCCGACGAGACCAGCGACGAGATCCAGAAGGCCGTCGCCGAACTGCGCCGCCAGGAGGCCCGCGCGCTGATCCTCGACCTGCGCAACAACAGCGGCGGCTACCTGGAGGAGGCCGTGCGCACCGCGTCGATCTTCCTCAAGCCCGGCCAGCTCGTGGCCTACACCGAGGGACGCGGCGTCGAGCGGCAGAACTTCCCCGCGGTGTCGGTGCGCGAACGCTGGACGGGCCCGCTCGTCGTGCTGGTCAACTCGCGCTCGGCCAGCGCCAGCGAGATCGTCTCCGGCGCGCTGCAGGACCTCGACCGCGCCGTCGTCGTCGGCGCGCGCACCTTCGGCAAGGGCTCGGTGCAGCAGGCCATGCCGATGCAGACGCGCCCGGGCGACCGGCTGATCACCGACCGCAACCTCAACGGCATGTACGACCCCGAGGACGAGTACGAGGACCTCGACGGGGACGGGCAGTACAGCTACCCCGTGAACGTGAAGATCACCAACGCGCGCTACTACCTGCCCTCGGGCCGCTCGATCCACACCGAGCTCGACCTCGAGGGGCGCGTCGTCACCCGCGGCGGCGTGACGCCCGAGCACGAGATCGAGTTCGAGGGCCTCGAACCCTGGGAGAACGCCGAGCTGGCGCGGCTCTACGACCGCCTGCTCAAGGAGGTCCCCGAGGGCGGCAAGTTCAAGGACCCCTTCCAGGCCTGGGTCGACGAGCGCTTCGAGCAGGATCCCGAGCTCTGCGCCGTCCTGGCCGACTCCGACGGCCGCGACCCGACGCGCTATCCCGGGTTCGCCGAGCTGCGCGCGCAGCTCGACCAGCCGCAGCTCGACGACGACGTCGTGCGCCGCCTGCTGCGGCGCGCGCTGCGCGACCGCGTCGCCGACGCGCGCGGCAAGCTGTTCCCCGGCGGCTTCCTGTACGGCGACTGGCAGGAGGACCGGCAGCTGCAGAAGGCGATCGAGGTCGTGGCCGGCGAGGCCGGCGTCGATCTCGGCACGCTCGCCGCCTACGAGCTGCTGCGCGAGGACGCCCCCGCCGCGCGCTGAGGCGCGCGCGCGGGCGCGCCGCCGGCGCCGACGCTCAGC
>CAZBBB010000156.1:0-5136 GCA_964490005.1 uncultured Phycisphaerales bacterium
CGGCGCGCTCGGCGTCGGCCGCCTGCGCGCGCGCGATCGCCGCGAGCAGCGCGCCGGGGACGGCCGGCGAGGTCGCCGTCGTGAACACGAAGGAGCGCGCGCGATTCACGAGCAGCTCGCGCAGCGCGGCGCTGCCGACGACGAAGGCCCCGCCCACGCCCAACGCCTTGCCGCCCGTGACCAGCCGCGCGGCGAGCACGTCGGGCAGCTCGCCGACGGCGGCCGCGGCGGCCCAGGCGCCAGCGCCCCGCGGCCCGAGGACGCCCGCGGCGTGCGCTTCGTCGACGAGCAGGTGCGCATCGTGCCGCGCGCAGAGCGCGGCGATCTCCGCGAGCGGCGGAATGTCGCCGTCCATGCTGAAGACGCCTTCGGTGAGGACCAGCCGCCGCCGCGCGCCGGCCGCGCGGCGCAGGCCCGCGTCGAGCGCGTCGAGATCGGCGTGCGCGTGGACGATGACCTGCGCGCGCGACAGCCGCGCGGCGTCGACGAGCGAGGCGTGCAGCAGCGCGTCGCAGAGCAGCGCGTCGCCGGGCCCGGCCAGCGCGCCGATCAGCCCGAGATTGGCCTGGTAGCCGCTGGGGAAGAGCAGCGCCGCCCGCTCGCCCAGCCACGCGGCCGCCGCCGCCTCGGCGCGCGCGTCGAGCGGGCAGCCGCCGCCGAGCAGGCGCGAGGCGCGGCCGCCGGCGCCGTACTCGGCCAGCGCCGCGCGGCCCGCGTCGATGAGCGCGCTCTCGCCGGCCAGCCCCAGCACGTCGTTGCTGGTGAACTCGCGCTCGCGTGGGCCGGGCCCGGCCTCGGCCAGCCGTCGGCGCCGGCCGGCCTCCTCGGCCTGGTCCAACTCCCGCTGCAGGGCGGCGTCGAGCGCCCGGCCCAAGCTCAGCCCGCGTTCAGCGCGCGCAGGCCCAGCTTGCCGAGCAGCGCGGCATCGCTCTCGGGCTCGGGGTTGGGCGTGGTGAGCAGCTTGTCGCCGTAGAAGATCGAGTTGGCGCCGGCCAGGAAGCACAGCGCCTGACCGGCCTCGCCCAGCTCCCTGCGGCCGGCCGAGAGGCGCACGACGGCGCGCGGCATGAGGATGCGCGCGGCCGCGACGGTGCGGACGACCTCCGTCCAGTCGAGCGGCGGCGCGTCGGCCAGCGCCGTGCCCGGCACGGCGACGAGCGTGTTGATCGGCACGCTCTCGGGCTGCGGGTCGAGGCTCGCGAGCTGGTGCAGCAACTCGCCGCGCACCGCGCGCGACTCGCCCATGCCGAGGATGCCGCCGCTGCAGACGTGGATGCCCGCCTGACGCACGTGCTCGAGCGTCGCGAGGCGATCGGCCTGGGCGTGCGTCGTGACGATGTTGTCGTAGTGGCTCGCGCCCGTGTCGAGGTTGTGGTTGTAGTAGTCGAGGCCGGCCTGCGCGAGGCGGCGCGCCTGGTGCGGCTGGAGCTGGCCCAGGGTCACGCAGGCCTGAAGCCCGAGCGCCTTCACGCCGGCGACCATCTGCAGCACGCGGTCGAACTCCTCGCCGTCGCGCACGCCGCGCCAAGCGGCGCCCATGCAGAAGCGGTCGGCGCCGGCCTGCTGCGCCGCGCGCGCCTCGGCGAGCACGGCCTCCACGTCGAGCAGTTCCTGCCGCTGCAGGCCGCTGCTGGCATGCGCGCTCTGGCTGCAGTAACCGCAGTCTTCGGGGCAGGCGCCGGTCTTGATCGAGAGCAGCCGGCTGCACTGCATCGCGCGCGGGTCGTGGTGCGCGCGATGGACGGCCGCCGCCTCGTGCACCAGGTCGAGCAGCGGGCGGTCGAGCAGCGCGACGACCTGCTCCAGGCTCGGCGCCGCGCCCGACCCGGGCAGAGACCTTGCATCGGCGGGAGCGGGGGCGGTCGTCACGGGGCGGCGATTGTAGCCATGCGCCGCGCGCGATTCAGCGCGCGGGGGGCGGCGCGTCGAGCGCCGCGCGCAGGGCCGCCACGCCCCGAGGTCCGCCCGCGCTGCTGTGCACGGAGCGCGCGCCGGTCCGAGCCGCGATGGCCGCCGCGTCGGCGCCGCGGATCCTGCCGGCCGGCACGACCTCGATGCGCCCGGCGGCGTGCCGCTCGCGGCCGGCGAGCGCGCGCAGCGCGTCGATCGCGCGCGCCGCGCCGCCCGAGCTGAGCACGCGCCGGCAGCCGAGCGCGACGAGCTCGTCGAGCGCGGTGCGGGCGTCGGGCACGGCGTCGAAGGCCCGGTGGAAGCAGACGGCGAGCGGTGCGGCGCGAGCGAGCAGCGCCGCGCAGCGCTCGACGTCGAGCCGGCCGTCGGCGCGCAGCACGCCGAGGGCCACGCCCTCGGCGCCGACCTCGTGGCAGACGTCGAGGGTCGCCTCGATCGCGGCGATCTCGGCCGGCGCGTAGACGAAGTCTCCGTCGCGCGGCCGCGCGAGGACCACCAGCGGCACGCCCAGCGGCGCGAGCGCGGCGGCCGCGGCCTCGATCTGCGCGCGCGGCGGCGTCAGCCCGTCGCGCGGCAGCTCGACGCACAGCTCGACGCGGTCGGCGCCCGCGCGCGCGGCGGCCAGCGCGTCCTCGGGCGAGCCCGCGCAGAACTCGAGCAGCACGCGCGCTCGGCTCACGGCAGCTCGGGCGCCTCCCGCGCGAGGGCGGCGGGCGCGCCGCCGTAGTTGCTGCCCTGCGGCGGGCGCGTCACCCAGTCGGCCGCGTACAGGTCGATGAAGGCCGGCGGCACGCGCCCGCCCGGCCCGTCGGGCGCGAGCGTGATCAGGAAGCCCACGCGGCCCTCGTGGTCGCGCGCGCGCGCGTTGAGCCAGCCGCTGCCGCGGCTCGTCCCGAGCCCCACCAGCAGCCAGTCGTCGAAGCGCCGCGTGGCGGCGTTCCACGTCGCGCGGCCGGCAAGCTCGACCTCCATGCGGCGCGGGAACTCGCCCGGCGGCACCCAGTCGCTGCCCGGCAGCTTCCAGCGGCCGTCCGAGCGGGCGGCGGTCGCGCCGAACAGGCGCAGCTGCAGCCGCTCGCCCGAGCGCGCGACGACCTCGGCCTGCAGCTCGGCCCGCTCGACCTCCTCGTCGGCGAAGGGCAGCACCTGTCCGCGGACGTTGTCGACCAGGCTCAGTTGCGCCAGGCGCCGCGCGAGCGGCGCGGGCAGCGTGAAAACCTCGCCGACCGCGGCCCGCGGCGGCACGGCGTCCGCGATCTCCCCGGCCGAGAACCAGGCCGCGTCGCGATTGCTCGGCGTGCGCGGCGCCGCGTCGGGCAGGCCGCTCTCGGGCAGATCGCGCACCACGCGCCGCAGCGCCAGCCCGCGCTCGGGAAAGCTCCACTCCCAGCGGTGCGCCGGCGCGAGGCCGAGCTCGGCGGGCAGCGCGCGCGCCTCGGCGGGCAGCGCGTCGAAGGCCGACAGGCCGCGCTCCATGAGCGCCAGCGCGGCGTCGGCCGAGAGCGTGTTGCCGGCCGCCAGCAGCGCGTTCGACGGTGCGACGACGTACAGGCCCTGGCGCGTGCCGCCGCCGCCGCCGCCGTAGTGCCCGCCGTTCGCCATCGACTGGAAGGCGCGGCACTCGGCGTCGTCGCCGCGCTGCAGCCGCCAGGTCTCGTCGGCGGCCGTGACGAACGCGCGGCTCTTCGCGATCACCCGCTCATCGCTCCAGACGGACGCACGGCCCGCCACGCCGTTGTTTCACGTACAGCCCAGCGGATGACCGTTCATCATCCACAGCAGCAGCGGTCGGCCCCGCGCGGCGGCCGCGCGCAGGCCGGCCTCGTAGGAGGGCAGCCAGCCGACCTGCTCCCAGGCCAGCTCGTCGCGGCTCGGCGCGAGGTGCATGGCCCACGCGTCGAGCGTGCGCGGCGAGAGTTCGAAGGGGGCCGGCGGCGCGGCGCAGGCGACCCAGCTCAGCAGGGCCGCCAGGAGCAGGGTGCCGCGCGCGGCGGGCGACCGGCGACGTCCCGTCACCGAGCGCGGGGCGGACGGCGGCTGGCGCGGCATGCGTGGTCTCCGGGGTGTCTGCGCGCGCCGCGCGCGGGCGCGGCGACACGCCACGTTATCACGCATCGCCCGGGCCCCGCCGTGCGTTAGGCTGCGCCGCGATGCGCCTCGCACCGCTCGACTGGGTCGTGATCGGGATCTACGTGGCGCTCGCGGTGGGTATCGGCATGGCGCTGGCGCGCCGCGCGGGCCGCAACGTCGACGAGTTCTTCCTGTCGGGGCGCACGCTGCCCTGGTGGATCACCGGCACGTCGATGGTCGCGACGAGCTTCGCGGCCGACACGCCGCTGGTCGTGACCGGCTGGGTGCGCGACGCCGGCATCTGGAAGAACTGGGTCTGGTGGTGCTTCGCCGTGAGCGGGATGCTCGGCACCTTCCTGTTCGCGCGCTGGTGGCGGCGCGGCGGCGTGATGACCAAGGCCGAGCTGGCCGAGCTGCGCTACCCGGGCGGCGAGGGGCGCGTGCTGCGCGGCACGCTGGGCGTGTTCCACTCCTGCTTCACGAACACGATCGTGCTGTGCTGGGTCATGCTGGCCGCGGCCAAGATCCTCGACGTGCTCCTGGGCATCGACAAGGGCACGGCGCTGCTCGCGGCGAGCGCCGTCGCGCTGCTGTACTCGGTGATGTCGGGCTTCTGGGGCGTGGTCCTGACCGACCTGCCGCAGTTCGTGATGGCGGTGGTGGGTGCGGTCGTGCTCGGCGTCGTCGCCTGGGGCGAGGTCGGCGGCGGCGCGGGCGTGCTCGCGGCCGTGCAGGCGGGCACGATCGGCGAAGGCGTCGTCGCCTTCTGGCCGCCGGCGGGCCCGGGGACGCCGCTCGACGCCTCCTTCTGGACGGCGCCGGTGGCCGCGCTCGCGGTCTACCTGGGCGTGGCCTGGTGGGCGGCGGAGAACGTCGACGGCAGCGGCATCGCGATCCAGCGCATCGCCGCCTCGCGCGACGAGCGGCACGGCCTGCTGGCCTCGCTGTGGTTCAACCTCGCGCACTACGCGCTGCGCCCCTGGCCGTGGATCGTCGTCGCGCTGGCCTCGCTCGTGCTGCTGCCCACGATCGAGATCACCGCCCCGATGGACGGCACGGTGCTGGCCGCCGACCTGCAGTCGATCGTGCTCGACGTCGCGCCGTCCGGTGCCGACGCGGGCGCCGACGCGGCCGCCGGCGCGCCGGGCCCGGGCG
>CAZBBB010000157.1:0-5105 GCA_964490005.1 uncultured Phycisphaerales bacterium
CCGGGCGGCGCCGCGCCGTCGGTCCCCGCGCGCCTGGCCGCCGCCGACCTCGACGGCGACGGCGCCGTCGACCTGCTCGCGCTGCGCGACGGCGCCGTCACGCCGCTCGGCGGCACGCGCTCCGGGCGCGGCCTGCAGCTGCGACTGCGCGGCATGCGCGTCGCGACCGAGGGCGAGGGCGCGATCGTCGAACTGCGCACCGGCCCGATCTACCGCCGCATCTACTGGCGCGGCGACGGCCCGCCGCTGGGCCTGGGCGAGCACGCGACGGCGCAGATCATCGGCATCACCTGGCCCAACGGCGTCGTGCAGTACGCGCTCGACGCGCCGGCCGAGGCGCCGCTGCGCGTCGAGGAGAACCTGATCCAGCCCGGGAGCTGCCCCTTCCTCTACACCTGGAACGGCACGCGCTGGGAGTTCGTCACCGACGTGCTCGGCACGACGCCGCTCGGGCTGCCCCTCGCGCCGGGCCGCTTCGTGCCCTTCGACCACGAGGAGTACGTCAAGATCGAGGGCGCGCAGCTCGTGCCCGACGGCGGGCTGCTCAAGCTGGCGCTCACCGAGGAGCTGCGCGAGGTCACCTACCTCGACCGCGTGCGGCTGCACGCCATCGACCACCCGGCCGGCGTCGAGATCCAGCCGCACGAGGGCTTCGTCTTCCCGCCCTTCCCGCCGCACCACGTGCACACCTTCGCCGACGCGCGGCCGCCCGCGCGCGCGCTCGCGAGCGACGGCAGCGACGTGACCGAGCTGCTCGCCGCCGTCGACGGTCGCACCGCGCGCCCCTTCCGCAGCCAACCCTTCATCTACAAGGGGCTGGCCGAGCCGTGGTGGATCGAACTCGACTTCGGCGCGGACGACGCGACGCGCGCGGCCATCGCCGCCGCGCCGCGGCTGCGTCTCGCGCTCACCGGCTGGTTCCAGTGGAGCGACGCCTCGGTGAACGTCGCGGCCTCGCGCAACCCGACCGTGTCCTTCGAACCGCCCGTGATCTGGCTGCCCGACGGCGAGGGCTGGCGGCCGGCCGGCCCGCCCATCGGCTTCCCGGCCGGCAAGACCAAGACACTCGTCGTCGACGTGACCGAGCTGCTCGTCCGCGACGACCCGCGCCTGCGCCTGCCGACCACGCTGCAACTGAGCTGGGACGCCATCCGGCTCGTCATCGACGCCGACGACGCGCCCTTCGTCGACACGCCGCTCGAGGCGCTCACGGCGCAGCTCTCCTTCCGCGGCTTCTCGGCCCTGGTCGATGCGGGCGACACCACGCGCCCCGAGCGCTTCGACTGGCACCGGCTCGACAAGCCCCGCTGGAACCAGCACCCCGGCCGCTACACGCGCTACGGCCCCGTCGAGCCGCTGCTCTCGGCCGTCGACGACATGTACGCCATCTTCGGCGCGGGCGACGTCGTGCACCTGAGCTTCGATGCCGGCGCGCTGCCGCCGCTCCCCGACGGCTGGTCACGCGACTGGCTGCTGTACCTCGACGGCTGGGCCAAGGACCGCGACCTCAACACGGCCGCCGCCGAACGCGTCGAGCCGCTGCCCTTCCACGCGATGTCGGCCTACCCGCCGCCCGAGCCCTTTCCGTGGACGGACGAGCGGCGCGCCTGGGACGCGACGTACAACACGCGGCCCGGCGCGGTGCTGCTGCCGCAACTGTGGCGCACGGAGACGGCGCTGGCGCCCGAGACCTGGCCCGGCTGGCCGGCGCACTGCGAGCTGCCGCGCTGAGCGCGGCCGGCGCGCGCGACGCCGTCCCTCAGTAGTCGGCGGCGCGACCGTCGGCGCGCCACTGCTCCCACTCCTCGTCGGAGGCGGGACGCGTGGCGAGCACGGTGACGATGTCGACCGGGCCGGTGATGATCAGCCAGGCCGTCTCGATGAGGAAGGCCGGCACCATCGCCAGCCACTGCTGGCCGAGGCCCATGTCGCTGCGCGCGATGACGCGCGAGCCCGAGTAGCTCAGGTAGCGGTGACGCAGGTCGTAGGGCGGGCCGGGGCGCGTCACGTCCCAGATCATCGTCGCGGGGCTGATGATCGAGTCGCCGATCGCGAGGATCGGCGTGGTGAACGTCTTGGCGACGTGGTTGACGTCGGAGGCGACCCACTTCTCGGTCATGCCGAAGTTGCGGTGGTCGTTGTAGACGCAGCTCGTCGTGGCGCAGAGCAGGACGAGGGGCAGCGCGACGTTCAGCAGGGAGCGGAAACGCATCGGCATCGATCTCCGGGGTGCTTCGTGCGGGAGGCGCGCAGAGCGGGGGCTGCCATCGCGATCGCCCGACAAAGGGTCGGCAGTCTAGCGAGGCTGATCGCGGCGGGGCAAGCGCCGCCCTCCCGCGCCGTGCGCGCCGCCCGCGGAGTTCAGCTCGAGCGACGGGCGAAGAGCGGATAGGCGCTCTGCACCGAGTACTGCGCCCCGCCCGCGCCCAGCCGGCTCCTGAACAGCACCACGTCGCTCACGCCGAAGGGCTCGCTGAGGAAGGCGAGGTGCTGCTCCATCCAGCCCAGCACGCGCCCGAGGGGCACGCCCGAGAGCCGGCCCAGCGAGACGTGCGGGAAGAAGCGGCGCTCCTCGCCGGGCAGGCCCGCGCGCCGCAGCACGCGCTCGACCTGGTCGTGCAGTTGCACCAGCTCGTCGCTGGCGGCCACCCCCGCCCAGAGGATGCGCGGCGCGCCGCGCGGCGGGAAGTGCCCCACCCCCTGCAGCGAAAGCTCGAAGGGGTCGCAGCGCACGCCGTGCAGCGCTTCGGTCACGCGCCGCGCCACGGGACCTTCGACCTCGCCCACGAAGTGCAGCGTGAGGTGGAACTGCGCGTCGCGCTCCCAGCGCACGCCCGGCAGCCCGCAGCACAGACCCGACAGGCGGACCTTCAGCGCCTCGGGCAGGTCGATCGCCACGAACAGGCGCGGCATGCCGGCATGGTAGCGGGCCGGATCGCGGATTTCGCCGCGCACGAACAGGCCCGGCCGCCCCCGCACGAGGCGGAGGCGGCCGGTGGTGTCGATTCCCGGGTGCAGGCGGGAGGATTCCCGCAGGTTCGCGTCGGGCTCAGCCGGCCTTGACGGCCACCTTCTTCGGGCGCGCCTTCTCGCTGCGCGCCAGCGTGACGGTGAGCACGCCGTGCTCGCAGCGGGCCTGCACGTCGTCGGTGTCCACGTGTGCGGGCAGCGCGACCGAGCGGCGGAAGCGGCCGAAGCGGCGCTCGCTGTGGAACACGTTGCCGTGCTTGTGCTCGCCGCGCTCCTCCTTGCTGCCCGTGATCGTGAGCACGTCGCCCTCGATCTGGATGTCGAGCTCCTCGGGCTTCAGGCCCGGGACCTCGACGCGCACCGTGAGCGACGTGTCGTCCTCGACCACGTCGAGCGAGGGCAGATACTCGCCGTTCGTCATGAAGCCGGACGGAAAGCCGCCCCACGGCTCGGTGAAGAAGCGATCGAAGAGTCGATCGACCTCGTTGCGCAGGTGACTGACCTCCTGAGAGTCGCGCGTGGCGGGCGCGACGTTCCGGTTGTGCTTCCAGGGGATGATGTTCATCGGACTCTCCTTTCTTGGCGGAACGGGAACGGAATGCGCGGTGCGGCGCTCAGTTGGCGCTGACCGTGATGCGGCGCGGCCGCACGGCGGCGGCCTTGGGCAGGTGCACGTGCAGCACGCCGTCGACGAGGCGCGCCTGCACGGCCTCGACCTCGACTTCGAAGGGCAGTTGCACGACTCGCCGGAACTCGCCGAAGCGGCGCTCGAGGTGGTGCGCGACGGCCTTCTCGCCCGTCGGCGGACGGCGCGAGCCGGCGAGGACCAGTTCGCCGCCCTCGACCGTGACCGACAGGTCGTCCATCACGACGCCGGGCACTTCGAGATCGACGTCGAGGCCTTCGTCGCCGACGCGCACGTCGAGGCAGGGCAAGTAGGCCGCGCGATGCTCGGTGTAGATGTTCATCTTTCGACTCTCCGTTTCGGTGCGGCCGCGGAGGGCGCGCACGGGGCTGGCGTGTCCCGCCGCGGGCTGCGGCGGCACGAATCGGAAGTCGCAAGGTGCGTGCCAGTCGAACAGGCCGGCGCCTGCGCCTGCCCGGGGGCCCGCGGCAGCCAGGGCCGCATCGTCGTGCGCCAACTTGGCAGTCACGCCTGCCGCATGGGCGCGATCCGGGCCGCGGGGCCGCTCTTCACCCCGCCGGTCCCGAGCGGTTATCGTGCGCCCCTTTCATGCTCAGGCGGGGCTTGGCGGCCTTCGGGACACCGAAAGCGGCGCCGGGCGGCCGCCGCCCGACGAGACCGCACCGCCCCATGGCACCCCCGTCCGCCGCCGCGACGCGCGCGCCCGCCGCCCTCCTCGCCCGCAGCTCCATCGGGCGCAAGATGGTCGTGGCGCTCACGGGCCTGGGGCTGATCGGCTTCGTGATCGCGCACCTGGCCGGCAACCTGCAGATCTTCCTCGGACAGCAGGCCGTCAACGCCTATGCCGCCGGCCTGCGCGAGTTGGGGCCGCTGCTGTGGGCCGCGCGCGGCGGCCTGGTCCTGATCGCCGTCGTGCACGTCGTGCTCGCGCTGCAGCTCGCCGCCGAGAACCGCGCCGCGCGCCCGGTGCGCTACGGCGTCGCCGGGCGCGTCCAGTCGACCGGCGCGGCGCGCAGCATGACCGTCACCGGGTTGATGCTGCTGGCCTTCGTGCTGTTCCACCTCGCGCACCTCACTTGGGGCCTCACGCACCCCGAGCTGCACGCGCTGCGCGACGAGGCCGGACGGCCCGACGTCTACGCCGCGCTCGTCGCGAGCTTCCGGCAGCCGCTGCTCGTGACGCTGTACGTCGTCGCCATGTCGATGCTCGGGCTGCACATCAGCCACGCGACGGGCAGCGTGCTGCAGTCGCTGGGCTGCACCAGCCCGCGGCTGTGCTGGCTGCGCCGCCGCGCCGGGCCGCTGCTCGGCACCGCGATCGCGCTGGCCTACATCGCCATCCCCGCCGCCGTGCTGCTCGGCCTCGTCGCCGCGCCGAGGCTCGTCTGAGATGCAGCTCGACGCGAAGATCCCGTCGGGGCCCGTCGCGCAGAAGTGGGACCGCCACCGCTTCGAGATGAAGCTGGTCAACCCGGCCAACAAGCGCAAG
>CAZBBB010000158.1:0-5042 GCA_964490005.1 uncultured Phycisphaerales bacterium
GCGGGTTGGTCGAGCGCCGCGCCTCCGTCGAGGCCGAGCGCCGCCAGGTCGAGCGGGCCGCACAGGAGCGTCGCGCGGACTTGGCGGCCACCGAGGCCGAGCGCGCGACGCTCGCCGAGGCGCGGCAGGGCCTCGCGGCCGAACTGGCCGCGCTCGTCGAGCGCGAGGGACGGCTCGCCGAGGCGCGCGACGCGGCCGCCGGCACGCTCAACGAGGCCCGCGCCCGGGCGGCGGCGCTCGGCGAGCGCGTGCACGCCGGCGAGCGCTCGGCCGAGGAGCGCCAGGCGGTCCTCGACCGCGCCGCCCAGGCCGTCCATGCCCAGCAGCTGCGCCTGCAGGAGGCCGAACTGGGGCGGCGCACGCTGCGCGAGAAGGTGCTCGAGGAGCTGTCCGTCGACCTCGAGAGCGCGCGCCCCGAGGCCAGCACCGACGAGGGCGACGCGCTGCCCGTCACGGCCGAGGGCGGACTCGACTGGCCGGCGATCGAGGTCGAGATCGAGGAGCTGCGCGGCCGCCTGGCCCGCATGGGCAACGTGAACCTCGCGGCGGTCGACGAACTCACCGAGGTCGAGGAGCGCCACGCCTTCCTGACCGGCCAGCGCGACGACCTGCTCGCCGCCAAGGCCGCGCTGCTCGACACGATCGCGCGCGTCAACAGCGAGTCGCGCGAGCGCTTCGTCGCGACCTTCGAGGAGATCCGCGAGAATTTCCGGCAGATCTTCCGCAAGCTGTTCCGGGGCGGAAAGGCCGACGTGCAGCTCGCCGAGGGCGCCGACGTGCTCGAGGCCGGCATCGACATCGTCGCCGCGCCGCCCGGCAAGGACCCCCGCTCGATCACGCTGCTCTCGGGCGGCGAGCGCACGCTCACGGCGGTGGGCCTGCTGTTCGCGCTGTTCCGCGCCAAGCCCAGCCCCGTGTGCATGCTCGACGAGGTCGATGCCGCGCTCGACGAGACCAACATCGACCGCTTCTGCACGGTGCTCGAGGACTTCCTCGGCGGAAGCCAGTTCCTGGTCGTGACGCACGCGCGCCGCACGATGAGCTACGCCGACACGCTCTACGGCATCACGATGCAGGAGCACGGCGTGTCGCGCGCCCTTTCGCTCACCCTCAGCGAGTGGGAGGAGGCGCGCGATCGTCCGACCGCGGCGCCGAGCGCGACGGTCGAGCCGACGGTCGGCCGCGGACCGCGGGCGTCGGTGGTGGCCGCCGTGCGCGACACCGAGGCCGAACTCGAGGCGGGCGGCGCGGGCTGAAGCAACGCCGAGCGCTGTCGCGCGTCAGGCGGCTCAAGGGCGGACCAGAAGGGAAACTCTGGGGAAAAGGGGAAGAAGGGGAGAAGAGTTTTACGCCTGCAAGCAGGACAACCTTCTGATCCGCAACAGCTCGCTACAATAGCACCCCGCGCCCGTGGCGCAAATGACGACAATCCCAAACTTGCGGGGCGAGGCGGGCGGCGGTGGCGGACGGGCGCAATCGGGTCCTCGACCGGCTGGAAGACCTCCTCGCGGGGGCGGCGCTGGGCCTGGTGGGGCTGCTTCCGGGGCCTTTGGCGCTGGTCCTGCTCGGCGGAACGGCCCGCTTGGCGTTCTGGCTCTCGCGCCGGCGCCGGCGGCAGACGCGGGGGCTGGTCGAGCGGGGCCTGGGGCTGGCCCGCGGCGACCCGAGGGCCGACGCGATCGTGGCCGGCGCCTACCGCTGCCTGGCCCTGAACGTCGTCGAGCCGGGCCTCGTGCAGCGCGGGCTCAAGCGCGGCCTGCCGCTCGAACGCTACGTCGAGATCGAGGGGCTGGAGCACCTGCACGCGGCCCTCGGCGCCGAGAAGGGCATCCTGCTCTGCACGGGCCACTTCGGGGCCTGGGAGCTGCTGTCGGTCTTCATGGCCGAGCTGGGTTGGCCGATCTGGGCCCTGGCGCGGCCGCTCGACAACCCCTATCTCGAACGGCGGCTGCTCGAGCGGCGCCTCGTGACGTGGAAGGGCTTCATCTCCAAGCTGGGCGGCGGGCTCAAGCTGGCGCGGGTGCTCAAGGACGGCGAGATCGTCGGCGCGCTGCTCGACCAGAACGCGGGGCGGCAGGGGGTCGTGCTCGACTTCCTCGGCGCGCCGACCAGCCACCACAACGTGGCGGGCGTCGTCGCGCGACGCTTCGGCGCGACCGTCCTGCCGGTCTACGTCGAGCGCCTGGCCGGGCCGCTGCGCTACCGGCTGAGCTTCGAGGCGCCCGTGCCGCTCGACACGAGCCTGCCGGCCGCCGCGGCCGAGATCGACCTGACCGCGCGCCTGTCGGCCTCGCTCGCCGCGCGCGTGCGCGCCCGGCCCGAGCAGTGGTTGTGGCTGCACGATCGCTGGCGGCACGCGCGCGATCACGGCCTGCGGGCGGAGAACGCGCAGCCCTTGGGCGAGCCCCTGCCTCAAGGTACAAACGAGACCTGAACGCGGCGCCGCGCGCGCCGCGACGCCGACCGAGAACCATGGACTTCCCGCCCCTCGACTTCTCGCGCGTGAAGACCTCGCCGGTGGCGCGGAGGAGCCACCTCGTCGACACGGCCATGTTCGCCCGGGCCGTGGCGCCGACGCCCGGCGCGGCCGACCTGCTCGACAGCCTGCCCGACGTGCTCGGCGCGCGCACGCTGCGCCGGCTGGCGGCCCGCATCGTGCAGGCGCGCCGGGAGGGGCGGCTCGTCGTGCTCGGCTTCGGCGGCCACGTGGTCAAGACCGGTCTGTCGCCGCTGATCATCGACCTGATCGAACGCGGCTACATCGGGGCGCTGGCGACCAACGGCTCGGGTGCGATCCACGACTACGAGATCGCCGCCGTGGGGCATTCCAGCGAGGACGTCGGCGCGGGCCTCGAGGACGGCAGTTGGGGCATGGTCACGGAGACCGCCGCGGCGCTCAACGAGGCCGCGCGGCGCGCGGCGAAGGCGGGCACGGGCCTGGGCGCCGAACTCGGCCGCGCGATCCTCGCGGCGAAACTGCCCAACGCGGGCGCCAGCCTGCTCGCGGCGGCCGCGGCGCGCGGCCTGCCGGCGACGGTGCACGTCGCGATCGGCACCGACACCGTCCACATGCACGGCAACGCCGACGGCGCGGCCATCGGGGCGGCGAGCATGGCCGACTTCCGCACGCTCTGCGCGGTGACGGCCAAGCTCTCGGGCGGCGTGTATCTCAACGTCGGCTCGGCGGTCGTGCTGCCGGAGGTCTTCGTCAAGACGCTCAACGTGGCGCGCAATCTCGGTCACGAGGTGAGCGGCTTCGCCACGGCCAATCTCGACATGCTGCGCCACTACCGGCCGAAGGTGAACGTCCTCGACCGGCCGGGGGGGCAGGCCTTCGAACTCACCGGTCACCACGAGCTCAACGTGCCGCTGCTGCGCTGGGCGATCCTGCGGGCGGAGGGCGCGTCATGAGCCGCGTCTCGGCGGGCGATTTCCTGCGGCCGGCGCGCGCGCCGCGCATCGTGATCGTGGGCGACATCATCCTCGACCGCTACCAGCACGGCACGACCGAGCGCGTCTCGCCCGAGGCGCCGATCGTGGTGCTCAACGCCGCGCGCGAGGAGCACCTGCTGGGCGGTTGCGGCAACGTGGCGGCCAATCTCGCCGCGCTCGGCGCGCAGGTGCGCTGCGTGTCGGTCACGGGGCGCGACGAGGCCGCGCGGCGCGTGGCCGAACTGCTGCAGCGCGGCGGCATCGATCCCGGCGATCTCGTCGAGGACGCCGGCCGGCCGACGATCCGCAAGACCCGCGTCGTGGCGCAGAGCCAGCAGCTGCTGCGCATCGACGAGGAGCGCGTCGGTCCGCTCGACGCGGCCGTCGAGAAGGCGCTGCTCGCGCGGCTGGAGGCGGCGCTGGTCGGCGCCGACGTCGTGGTCGTGTCCGACTACGG
This sequence comes from uncultured Phycisphaerales bacterium, assembly GCA_964490005.1. Taxonomy (GTDB): domain Bacteria; phylum Planctomycetota; class B15-G4; order B15-G4; family B15-G4; genus CAZBBB01. Next base: position 3,890 of record CAZBBB010000158.1, read on the forward strand.
CAAGGGCGTGCTCACGCCGGCGGTGCTCGAGCGCGTCTGCCGCGGGCGCGGCGCGGGCGGCGCCGCGCCGCGCGTGCTCGTCGACCCCAAGGGCAGGGACTACGCGCGCTACAAGGGCGCGCACCTGATCACGCCCAACAAGCTCGAGGCCGAGACCGCGACGGGCCTGTCGATCGACGGGCCGCAGAGCGCGCGGCGCGCGGCGCTGCAGCTGTGCGCCACCGCCGACCTGCACGCGGCGATCATCACGCTGGGCGCCAAGGGCATGTACTGCAGCCTGGCCGACGGCAGCGCCGAGTGGTCGATCCCGGCCACCGCGCGCTCGGTCTACGACGTCACCGGCGCGGGCGACACCGTCATCGCCACCCTGGCCTTCGCGCTCGCCGCCGGCGCGCAGCTCGAGCAGGCCATGCGCCTGGCGACCGCGGCGGCCGGCATCGTCGTGCAGCGCTTCGGCGTGGTGGCCGTCACGCCCGGCGAGATCGAGCGCGCGCTGTCGGGCAGCGGGCGCAGCGCCGGCAAGGTCGTGGGGCGCGACGAGCTCTTGCAGCGCATCGCGCTCGAGCGCCGCGCGGGCCGCACGATCGTGTTCACCAACGGCTGCTTCGACGTCCTGCACGTGGGGCACCTGGCGTACCTCGAGGAGGCCGCCGGGCACGGCGATCTGCTCGTCATCGGCGTGAACGACGACGCCAGCGTGAAGCGCCTCAAGGGCGAGGGCCGTCCGGTGAACCGCGTCGAGGATCGCGCCGCGTTGCTCGCGGGCCTCGAGTGCGTCTCGCTCGTCACGACCTTCAGCGAGGACACGCCGCTGGCGCTCATCGAGGCCGTCGCGCCCGACGTGCTCGTCAAGGGCGAGGACTGGCGCGAGAAGGGCGTCGTGGGCCGCCAGTTCGTCGAGGCGCGCGGCGGCAAGGTCGTGCTCGCCGGGTTGCGCGAAGGCTACAGCTCGACGGCGACGATCGAGCGCATGGGGCCGCCCGCCGGCACGCCGCCCGCGGGCCGCTCGCGCTGACGGGCGCGGCCGGGTCGGTGGTCGAGGGCGGGGTGGCGACGGTGCGGCCGCCGGCGCGCGTGCTCGTGCGGCTGCCCAATCCGCTGGGCGACGCGATCATGGCGACGCCGCTGCTCGCGGCGCTGCGCGCGCACTGGC
>CAZBBB010000159.1:0-4993 GCA_964490005.1 uncultured Phycisphaerales bacterium
CGGCGCCGCGTCGACGAGCACCACGCGCCGCCCCAGCTCCCGCGCCATGAGCGCCGCGACGTCGCGCGCCGGCCGCACGCACAGCTCCGCGTCGTCGGGCGCGACGAGCAGCACGCAGCGCCCGCGTCCCTCGACCGCCAGGTCGACGTGCAGCTGCAGCGCCAGGCGCCGCAGCTCGCCCTCGCGCTGCTGCGCCGGCGGTGGCGCGGCGTTGCGGCGCCAGGGCCACAGGCCGCGGCGCGCGCGGGCGGGACCCGACCCGGAGGAGGGACGCTGGGCCGGCTCGCTCATCAGTTCATCCGCCCCTTCGTGCCGACCTCGTGCAGCCAGGTGTAGAAGGCCGACTCGCCGCGGCCCTGCTCGACGTGGTGACGGCGCACGCGGTCGTCGAGCAGGTCGACCAGCCAGGCCGCGCCGGTGCCGAGCAGCAGGCCCACGAGCACGGCGACGGCGAGCAGCAGCTTGGTGTTCGGCCAGGCCGGCTTGGTCGGCGGCTGCGCGCGCTCGACGATCTTCATGCTCGAGACCGTCTCCCCGGCCGACGCCATCGAGACCGCCGCCTGCGTCTGCTTGTCGAGCAGTTCGCGGTACAGCGACCAGGCGACCTCGATCTGCTGGCCGATCTGCAGCATCTGCCGCTGCTGCGAGGGCAGGGCCTTGAGCGCGCCGATGTGCCGCTCGTACTCGGCCTCGAGCACCGCCAGGCCCGCGCCCAGGCCCGCCGTCGAGCGCAGCAGCTCGGCGCGGCGCTCGCTGAGCGCCGACCAGGTCGCGTTGGTCGTGTCGGCGTAGCTCGAGAGCACCATGTCGCCGCTCTCCTCGATGAGCCGGTCCAGCCGGGCGATGCTCTCCTCGACGATGCGCACCTCGGGCTCGCCGTCGCGGTACATCTGCTTCACCTGCGCGAGCTGCACCTGGTAGCCGCCGAGCGTGGCGCGCAGCGTCTCGACGACCTCGTTGCGCTCCCAGGTGCTCATCGTGCGGTGCAGCGGCGGCTCGATCGCGAGCAGCCGCTCGACCTGCTGCAGCTCGGCCTGCTGCTCGGCCAGCAGCATGCGCTTGTTGACCATGTCGATCTCGAGCGTGGTCCACTGCGCGACGGCGGCCTTCTGCTTCTCGAAGTCGAGGTACAGGTCGTGCTCGTTGCGGAAGGCCTCCTGCTCGGCCTGCAGGTCGAGCACGCGCGCGTAGGCCCGCTCGACCTGCTCGCCGAGCAGCTCGTTGGCCGCCAGGGCCTCGGCGCGGTAGCGGTCGGCGCGCTGCTCGAGGTAGGTCTCGGCCAGCGTGTTGACGATCTCGGCCACGCGCGGCGAGGGCCCCTTGAGCGTGACCTTGCCGACGAGCGTCTCGGCCACGCCCTCGAAGCCGACCGACTGGCGCAGGTCGAGCAGCGTGCGCACGCGCTCCTCCTGCTCGGGCGTGAGGTCCCAGGGCGAGGTCGGCTTCGTGAGGATCGCGTACTTCACCGAACGGTAGGCGTTGCCGATCCACGACGTGCGCCACCACTCGGTGAGCTGGCTGCCGATCGGGTGGTAGACGTCGTCCCAGCGCAGGTCGAGCTTGTCGATCGTGGCCCACAGCACCGGGCCGCCCGCGATGAGCTGCGGCTCGCTGTGCACGTCGTCCTTGCGGAACACGTTCCACTGGTCGTAGAAGCGCTCGCGCCCGAGGTCGTTCTCGGACTCGCCCATGAGCACGACGCCCGCGACGTAGACCGGCGGGCGCCAGGCGATGAACAGCGCCACGAGCGCCACGCTCGTCAGGCAGACCGCCGCCACCAGCCGCCAGCGCGTCGCGAGCACGCGCCGCAGGCGCCGGAAGGGCGCGCGGAGGTCGAAGCTGTCGAGGTCCTGGGGAGCTTCCATGGCGGGCCCGTCAGTTGTTGTCGTCGTCGTCGAGGTACACGATCAGCTCGTAGTTGGCCCAGGTCGAGAGCAGCGTGTTGAGCCCGCTCAACGGCTGGTTGATGAAGGTGCGGATCCAGCGGTCGAACTCGGCGCCGCCCGTCTCCGGCACGACCACGAGGTCGCCGGCCTGCAGCACGTGGGCACCGAGCGCCATGTACACGCCGGGCTGCTCCTCGATCGTCGACGGCACGGTGATCGCGACGAGATGGTCGCCCACGAGCCGCACGATCGAGACCTTGTCCTTGCGCGCGCGGTCGGTGAAGCCGCCGGCGACGGCGACGGCGGCGGCCACGGTGGGCGCACCGGCGAGGTCGACGGCGCGCGGCCCCGTGACTTCGCCCAGCACGTAGGCCTGCGCGGGCCGCGTCTTGAGCGCGATGACGCTCACGTCGGGCGCGACGAGCTTGGCGGCGAGGCGCCGGGTGATCTCCTCGTCGAGTTCGGCGTGGGTGCGGCCGGCCGCCTCGACGTCGTCGAGCAGCGGCAGCGTGATGAAGCCGTCGGGCCGCACGAGGCACTCGCGCGACAGCTCGGCGTTCTGCCGGATCGAGACGTAGAGCAGGTCGTCGCGGGCGATCACGTAGCGCTTGCGGTAGCGCTCGATCGAGGCGATCACCTCCGGCGCGACCTGCAGGGTGGCCTGCGTCTGCGGCGGCGTGCAGGCCGGAGCGGGCAGCGCCAGCGCGAGCGCCAGCGCCAGCGCCGCGCGCGCGGCGCACGCCTCGGGGCCGCGGGACGCGTCAACCATCGAGCCCCCCCGCGGCGGCGCCCGCCGCCCGCAGCGCGCGTCGCCTGCGGAAGCGGAAGCCGCCGTCGACGACGTCATGGAACAGCGACTCGTAGCGATCGGTCACGTCCTCCCAGTCGTAGCGCTGCCGGACGAGGTCCTTCGCCCGGCGTCCGTGCTCGGCAACCGTCGCCGGGTCGGCGACGAGCTGCGCGAGCCGCTCGCGCAGGCCGTCGACTCCACGGTAGCCGAAGCCGTGCTCTCCCAGAACCTCCCGGTGCTCGGGAACGTCGTTGTAGACCACGCACTTGCCCGCGCCGAGCCCCTCGAGCAGGGCCGGGTGCGTGCCGCCGACCTCCGTGGCCTGCACGTACAGGTAGCAGTTCTGCTGCAGCGCCAGGTAGTCGTCGCCGTAGACGCCCCCGAGGAAGACCACGCGCCGGTCGGCCGCGGCCTTCAGCCCGGCGATGTAGGCCTGCGCGTAGGGCGCCCAACCCACGATCGCGAGCGCCATGTCGGTCGGCACGCCGGCGAAGGCCTCGATCACGACGTGGGCGTTGTTCTCCGGCTCGAGCCGGCTCACGTAGAGCAGGTAGCGCCCCGCGACCAGCCCGTGCCGGACGAGGATCGCCGGGTCGGCGGCCGGCGCGTCGAGCGTGCGCGAACCGTAGGGGATGAAGACCGACTCGGCGCCGAAGCGGTCACGATAGAAGTCCTGCACGACGACGGCATCCGTGATGAGGTGGTGCGGGCACCACAGCGCCAGCCGCGCGCCGGCCAGCGCGACCAGCCGCCCCAGGGCGTTCCACTTGCGGCGCGTCCAGTCGAGGCCGTCGACGTTCATGAGCACCCGCCGGCCGGCCAGCCGCGGCAGCAGGCAGGCCGGGCTGTTGACCGCGTTGCACATGAGCACGACGTCGACGCGCCGGAACATCACGTGCAGCGCCGAGAGCGCGCCGTGGAGCACGGTGTCGAGGTACTTGCTGCGCAGCGCGGGCAGGGTCACGAGCGCCACCCCGCGGTGCGCGGACAGTCCGGCCGGGACGCTGTGCGAGCGGCCGTAGACGGTCACGGCGTGGCCGCGCCGCACGAGCCGCGCGGCCAGCTCCTCGGCGAAGGTCTCGTAGCCGCCGTAGTTGGCGGGGATGCCGCGCGTGCCGAGGATCGCCACGCGCAGCGGCTGCGCCCGCCCGGCGGGATCGCCGAGCGCCTCGTCGAGCGCGCCGGCCAGCGCCTGCTCGTCGCGCGGCGGCACGAGCCAGCCGCCGCGCTCGTCGCGCAGCAGCTCGGGAATGTCGCCCACGGCCGAGGCCACCAGCGGCAGGCCGTGCGCGCAGGCGCGCCCCGCGACGGCGCTCTGGTAGAGGTGCGTGTACGACAGCACGCCGAGGTCGGCGGCGTGGAACCAGTCGGCCACGTCGTCGCGCGTCACCCATCCCAGCCGGAAGGCCACGCGCTCGCCCAGCCCGAGGCGCGCGGCCAGCTTCAGCTGCGGTTCGGGATCGACGTGCCAGGGACGCCCCACGACCCACAGCCGCGCGCGCGGGTGGCGCTCGGCGACGCGCGCGAAGGCCGGCAGCAGCACGTCGAGCCCCTTGTTGCGCTTGATCTGGCCGAAGCACAGCAGGGCCTGCTCGTCGGCGCCGATCCCGAGGCGCGCGCGCGCCGCGAGCCGTTCGGCCGGCGCGCAGGGCTCCTCGCGGTCGACGCCCAGGAAGGTCGAGACGATCTTGCCGCGCGGCACCGCGAACAGCTCGCCCAGTTGCCGCCGCGCGAAGGCGCCGAAGACGGCCACGCGGTCGGCCAGCGCGTAGAGCCGGCGCCAGGCGGGCAGGTTGGGGCGCTCCTGGTCGAGCGGCAGCACGTCGTGCGCGCAGACGACCACCGGGAAGCCCTCGGCCTGCAGCCGCCGCACGAGCGTGGCGTCGAGGCGCGGCTCGAGCACGTAGTAGAGCACCACCAGGTCGGGCGCCAGGCGCCGCGCCGTCGCCAGCACGCGCCGCCGCGAGCGCACGTAGTTGACGGCCTTGACGAACTTGGGCGTGTCGCCGACCACGCCGCACCAGGGCACCACGCGCCGGTAGCGCGCGCCCCGCCGGCTCGGCGGCGCCCGCTCGTTCGTGCCGAGGATCACGTCGCAACCCTGCGCCGCCAGGCCCTCGCAGATGGCGTGATCGAGGTTGCCGAACAGGTGCCCGATGGGGTCGAGGAACAGCACGCGCAGGCCCGCCGGCGAGCGGCCCGCCGCGGAGGGCGGCCCCGCGGGTCGCGTGCGGCGATCGGCGTGGGTCGTGGCGGTCACGGGGGTCTTCCGTCCGGAGGCTCGTGCGCTGCCCGCGCGTCCGAGCAGGGCAATTCC
>CAZBBB010000160.1:0-4860 GCA_964490005.1 uncultured Phycisphaerales bacterium
CAGCGCGCGCGGCAAGTCCGGCCGCGCGGCCGGCAAGACGGCGGGCGGCGGCCGTGCGCGCCGCGGTGCATCGGCCGAGTCGGGCGGCACATCGAAGGCGCCGCTGTTCATCGGTTTCGGCGTGCTCGTCGCGGCCCTCGCCACATGGTTCTTCTGGCCCAAGGACGAGGTCGTCGCCGCGCCGCCCGCGGAGGGGACGAGCGCGACGAGCGAGCCGGCCGCCTCCGCCGAAGGGAGCATCGAACCGCTCGTCGAGGCGCCCGCGCCCGAAGTCGTCGCTCCTGCCGAGCCCAGCGCCGAGGAGGCCCCCGCCGCGCCCGCGCCGATCGTCACGGCCGAGGAGGCCGCCGCCGAGCCGGAGACCGTCGATCCCGTGATCGCCTACGCGCCGCTCGGCGCCATGCCCGGCGTGAGCGCCGAGCAGTTCGAGTCCTGGTCGGCGCTCATCCGGGCCTACTTCCTCGAGAGCCCCAATCCGCGTCAGCGCAAGGCCATGAAGGAGGAGTTGCAGCTCATCGACCCGGTGGACGGAGCGCCGTGCTTCGCCAACGCGATGATCGGGCTCGACATGAGCGACACGATCCACGTGCGCGACGCCTTCGACCTCGTCGAACACTGGCAGGAGCAGGTGGCCCGCAAGCCGAAGTTCTTCTTCCCCGACGCCAGCCGCATGGAGGACCTGGACATCAAGAACCGGGTCATCGCCATCAAGAACTGGTTCGGCTATGTCGCCGAGAAGCAGACCTCGGAGCAGAAGATCGCCGACTGGCGGCTGCTCATCGAGCAGACGAAGGCCGAGCTCCAGGCGCAGGCCGGCGGCTGAGCCGCCCTCGACGGGCGGCGCGCCCGCTCAGTGGCTGCGCGGCGCACCGGCGGCGGGCATGCCGCCCGGCACGGATTCGATCTTCACGCCGCGCCCCTGCAGGTAGGCCAGCGCCTTGTCGATCTCGGCCTCGGCGCCTTCGAGTTCGAGGAACACCAGCCCGATCTCGTCGCTGATCGTCGCACCGCGGATGTTGGGCACGACCTTGAAGTTGTGCCCCAGGTTGTAGAGCAGCGGTTCGCGGATCATGTCCTTGGGGAACGTGCAGTGCACCAGTCGTGAGCCGCTCATGAGCGCTTCGCCGAAAGAGGACGTCGCGGGCCGCCTCACGCCCCGCCACGCCCCATCCTCGCGACGCGCGACGCCGCCGCGCTACTGCGCCAGCTCGATCAGGATCGGGTTGCTCGCATCCGGCCCGAAGCCCGGCGCGACCGCCTGGCAGACGACGTCGAGCGCGAGCACCGCCGCCGGAACCTGCACCGACAACTCGCCGCTGCCGCTCACGTCGGTCAGCACCGCGAACTGCATCGCGCTCGACCACATCAGCCAGAACAGCGCGTCGGGAGCCAGCACCAGGCCGCCCCAGCCCGTCATCGGCGGCGCGCCCGACGGGCCCAGCGCCAGCGAGGCCAGCACGACGTGCACCACGCTGCCCTGCGCGCCGTCGATGCGCAGGGTGAGCGTCTCGCCCGCGCCCGGCACCCCGCTGGAGGTCGTCAGCGCCGGGAAGCGCGCGTGCGCCACGGTGAAGGCGTCGAGTTCCGGAGCGCCCGTGAACCCGAACTCGCTCTCGACGTGGCCTGCGAGCAGCCCCCCGCCGTTCGCGACCGTGAACACCGAGGCGTCGTGCGCCGTGGGGCTCTGCACGCTGAAGAGCAGCGCGCCGTCGCGCGGGTCGCGCGACAGGCCCAGGGTGTCGGTCGTCGTCGTGGACAGGCCCAGCGCGGCGCTCACGAGCCCGTCGACCTGCGACTCGGTGTAGGCCATCACCGCCAGGCTCGCCCCCGGCGCGACGTACAGGATGTCGCCGTCCTTGATCAGGCCGGCCTGATCGCCGGACAGCAGCGACGAGTTCTCGTTGTCGGCGAAGGAGAACCACAGCGTGCCGTCCGCGTCGATCTGCAGGGCGTCGACGTCGACGTTGCCGTCGCTGGCGCCCGTCCAGGCCACGAACTGCGCCTCGGGATGGGCCACGTGCATGCCCCCGGGCCCCAGGCGCAGCACGTCGCCGTCGAGGAAGCCCGCCTCGTCGGTGGTGAAGGACAGATACAACCCCTCGGCCGCCGTGCCGCCGCCGCCCGCGTCGTGCAGCGCGTCGACGTCGTTGAACACCGGGTGCAGCGGCGCGCCGCCGTCTCCCGCCAGCAGCGAGAGCGTCTCGGACGGCCAGGCCACCCAGCCGATCTGGCCCGGCGCGTGGTGCACGAGGTCTTCGTCGCGCACGAGCTGCCCGGGCAGCGCGTCGTCGCCCGAGAGCGACACGAGCAGGTCGGGCGCCGGCGCCTGGCCAGCCGCCGCCCCGCCCAGCGCCAAGAGCGCCGCCGCCATGAACACGTGGATCCCCCGTCCCATCATCAGCACCTCCCCGCGAGGGGCGCGATCGCCTCTCGCCAACGCGGCCCGGCCGTCGTGGCAACAAGACCGCGCGCGCAGGGCGGGCCGCAGAGCGACACGCACGGTCGCTCCCCAGTCGGACGGCGGGCCGCCGCGTTACGCGCGGCCACGCGCGCCGGGCGAGCCCCGACCGACGCGCCTCAGCGCGGCTGCAGCGTGAAGGGCAGCACCTCGGCCAGCGCGCGCTCGCCGCCCATCGCGAGCGCCAGCCGGTCGACGCCCAGCGCCATCCCGACCGTATCGGGCAGCGGACGCTCGTCGAGATCGGCCAGCCAGCCGGCATCGCGCGCCGGCGGCGGCCCCTGCCGGCGCGCCGCCTCCTCGCTCCAGCGCAGCCGGTGCTCGTCGGCGCGCGCCAGCTCGACGTAGCCGTTGGCGATCTCGAGTTCGCCCCACCAGGCTTCGACCCGCAGCGCGACGCGCGCATCGTGCGGGTCGAGGCGCGCCAGCGCCGCCGCGAAAGCCGGCCAGTGCGTGAGGAAGACCCAGCCGGGGCCGCGACGCGCGAGGGCCGGCTCGACGCGCTCGAGCAGCACGCGGCCGAAGGCGGTCGGCGCGTCGTCGTCGTCGCGGCAGCCGGTCGGCCCGACCGCGCGCGCACCGGCCACGAAGCGCGCAACGTCCCCGTCGAGCAGCGGGCTCAGCGAACAGCCCGCCCAGCGCTCGAAGGCCTGCGCCACGCTGAGGACCTCGCCCTCGGCGCGCGCCGCCGTCAGCCGTTCGGCGTGCCTCGTGCGGCTCTCGGCCGACGCGCCGCAGGTTTCCAACGCCTCGGCTGCCGCGCGCGCCAGTCGCCGCACGTCGTCGATCAGCAGCGCCAGGTCGGCGCCCGGTCGATACCACTCGAGCATCAGGAACTCGGGCTGGTGCCGCGCGCCGAGTTCCTCGCGCCCGCCGCGGAAGGCCGGCGAGAAGGCGTGCACGCTCGGCAACCCCGACCAGACGAGGCGCTTGAGCGCCAGTTCGGGCGAGGTCTGCAACCACAGCGGGCCGGGCAGTCCGTCGAGATCGACGCGCGCCGGGTGCAGGTGCGGCTCCTGGCCCGCGTGCGGCGCGAGCAGCGGCACCACGCACTCGACGCTGCCCTGCGAGATCAGCGCACCGCGCAGCGCCGCGACGAGCGCGGCGCGTCGGCGCGCCAGCTCCGGCGCCCGCGCGTGCCGCACGAGCCGCAGCCCGGCCGCGTGGCCCGCCGAACGCGCCGCCGCATCGCCCGTCGTGCTCACCGCAGCTCGGGCGGCGCGCAGAGCCGGTGCTTGGCCACGAGCCGCTCGGCGCGCTTGTGCAGGTCGGGACGCGCCGACAGGCGCCGGCCCGCGATGCGCAACTCGTCCTGGTCCATGAAGTTCAGGCCGCGCACGAGCGGCGTCGCGTCGCCGAGCCGCTCGACCGTCTCGTCGTCGGCGGCGAGCGACGCCTTGGCGCGGTTGTAGACCCACACGGCGAGAAAGCCCAGGGCAACACCGGGGAAGAAGGCCCAGCGCCAGCCCGACAGGTCGATAAATGGCCGGCCAGCGTCCACGTTGAGGAGACCGTGCCAGAGCGTCGGAAAGCTCACGGACCAGACGGCCAGGATCAGCAGCGAGGTGCGAACGCGGGCCAAGCGCTTGAGCCGGAACATCTCGTTCATGCACAGCGCCGCGGCGTCCTCGGGCGGACAGCGCTCGACGAGCTGCTCGCTCACGAGCAGCTCGCGGCCCTGCACGCGGAACCAGTCGCCGCGGCGGCGATCGTGCGGCACGAGCCGCGCGGTGAGCCCCACCCGACCGGCGCGCGCGGCGGCCCGCTCGAGCGTCGTGAGGTCGATCGCCATCGCGCGCCCTACGGGTAGATGCGGTAGAGCATGCGCGGGAACGGGATGCACTCGCGGATGTGGTGCGTCCCGCACAGCCAGGCCACGCAGCGCTCGACCCCCATGCCGAAGCCGCCGTGCGGCACGCTGCCGTAGCGGCGCAGGTCGAGATACCACTCGAAGGCCTCGCGCGGCAGCTCGTGCTTGGCGATCTGCTCCTCGAGGAAGGCCAGGTCGTCGGCGCGCTCGCTGCCGCCGATGATCTCGCCGTAACCCTCGGGCGCGAGCACGTCGACGCACAGCGCCACGCGCTCGTCGGCCGGATCGCGCTTCATGTAGAAGGCCTTGACTGCCGCCGGGAAGCGGTGCACCAGCAACGGCTTGACCTCGTCCTTGGTGAGGAACTCCTCGTCGGGCGCGCCCAGATCGCCGCCCCACTCGAAGGGATGCCCGCCGGCATTCATCTTCTTGACGCCCTCGTCGTAGGAGATGCGCGGGAAGGGGCGCTTGCAGGCGCGCAGCTTGTCGAGGTCGCGCTCGAGCAGCTTCAGGTCCTCCTCGCAGTCGGCCAGCACGTCGGTGACGATCGTCTCGAGGAACTCCTCGGCCAGGTCCATGACGTCGTCGAGGC
>CAZBBB010000161.1:0-4804 GCA_964490005.1 uncultured Phycisphaerales bacterium
ATCACGGGATAGGCTGGCCGGCGGCACGCCTTCGGGACGCTCGCCGCACCTCTCCGTTTCGACACCTCTGGATGGCAGACCATGAAGGCCGACGGTCGCCTCGTCTCCTCACCTCTCGCACCGTCCGCCTCGCGCATCGTCGACGCGCCGCCGATCGAAGCGCCCGCCCGCAGCCGCCGCACGCTGCGCGCCGTGCTGCTGCTGATCGCCGTCGCCGCCGCGCTCGTGGCCCTCGACGCGCTGCGCTGAGCGCCGCTCATCGCCGCGCCCCCGCCGCGCCCGCCAGCGCGGCGGCGGGCCAGAGCAGGGCGCCGGAGATGAACAGCCAGTCGGGAGACTCCGGCGCGTAGACGTGCTGCGTGAGCGTCGCGCCGTGCTGGAGCAGGGCCCAGGCGAGCGCGAACAGCGCCACGCACCCGGCGGCGCGCCGGGGACGCGCGGCGTCGAGCCGCGCGGCGAGGGCGCCGGCGAGCGCCGCCGCGAGGACGCCCGTCGCGAGCTGCACGCGCAGCACCGTCGCGAGCGACACCTCGGCGGGCAGGCGCGGCATCACGAGCGTGTCGAGCGCGCGCATCCCGCCGAGCAGCGCGCACCAGCCGGCGGCGACGGCGCAGGACGCGCTCAGCACGTCGCGAACGCGAGCGCGCTCGCTGGGCCCGACGACGGGCCGCCTCCCGCGAACCTCCGGCCGCGAGGCCCAGGCGGCGCGCCCCACGAGCACGGCGGCCGCGATCGCGCCGAGTTGCGCGGCTTCGGCCTGCACGCCGAAGTTCTCGAGCAGCAGCGAGGCGCCACTCCACGTGAACCACGCCCCGAGGAAGGCGATCAGCGCCGACACCATCGCTCCATCATGCCGCGCGACGCGGCGCGGCCCTACTTCGCCACGGCGACGGCTGCGGACGCCCCGCCGCGCCGACGACCCCACGCCTCGCCGACGTCCCAGCCGAGCGTCACGAGGGCCGGCACGAGGAACAGCGTGAAGACGGTGCTCACGACGAGCCCGCCGACGACCACGGCCGCGAGGCCCTGGTAAAGCTCGGCACCGGTCGCCTGGCCGATGGCCAGCGGCGCCATGCCGAAGACCGTCGTCGTCACCGACATGAGGATGGGCCGCAGCCGCGAGCGCGCCCCCTCGGCCAGCGCCGCGCGCCGCCCGAGGCCCTCGTCGCGCAGGTTGTTGGCCTGGTGCAGGATCAGGATCGCGTTGTTCACGACGATGCCCGCCAGGATCACGAAGCCGAGCATCGCGAGCAGGTCGAAGCTCGCGTCGGGCGAGACCCGCTGCGCCAGCGCGATGCCGACCAGGCCGCCGGTGAGCGCGAGCGGCACCGAGACCAGGATCACGACCGGCGAGAGCCAGCTGCGGAACAGCGCGACGAGCAGCAGCCAGGTGATCAGGATCGCCAGCCAGAAGCTGTCGGTGAGCGAGGCCAGCGTCGAGCTGAACTTGTCGGCCGAGCCGCCCAGGCGCATGTGGATGTCGCGCGGCAGGCCGGCCAGCAGCGGGCCGACGGCGCGCTCCTGCACCTCGTCGAGCACCGACTGCAGCACGGCGTCGGGCTGCAGGTTCACGGTCACGGTCACCGCGCGCTCACGCTCGATGCGCTGCACGCTGCGCGCGCCCGTGACGCGCTCGACGCGCGCCAGCGCCCCCAGCGTCGTGCGCGAGCCGTCGGGCCGCACGAGCGGCAGCGAGGCCAGGTCGAGGTCGTCGTTGACGCGCTCCTGCGGCACGACGAGGTTGACGTCGTGGTCGCGCGCGCCGTCGCTCCAGGTGGCGACGATGCGGCCGGCCAGCGCCGTCTCGACGATGCGCCCCACCGCCTCGACGCTCAGGCCCGCCTCGGCGGCGAGGTGCGGGTCGGCCCGCACGCGCAGCTCGGGCCGCCCGAGCACGTGGTCGGTCGTCACGCGCTGCACCGCCGGCCAGGCCGACAGCTCGGCCTGCAGCGCCTCGGCCGCGCCGGCGAGCTGCGCCAGGTCGGGCCCGCTGATCTCGACCGTGAACTGCTTGCCGCTGTCGCGGAACAGGCTTGTGCGCAGCGGCACGAGCGAGCGGAAGCCCGGGATCGAGAGCGCCACCGGGAACATCTTCTGCTGGAAGGCGTCGAGCCCCGGGCCGCTCGCGAACTCGTCCTTGAGGATCACGCCGCCGCCGTTGAAGCGCTGCCCGATGACCATGAAGTAGCGGAAGGTCTCGGGCTGGGCCTTCATCCAGTCTTCGAGCACGGCCATGTTGGCGGCCAGCGCCTCGGGGCGCATGCCCGGCACGGTGTCGCCGAAGAAGAAGATCAGGTTCGAGTTGCCCGAGGGCAGGTAGCCGGCCGGCGGGATGAACAGCAGCGTGGCGGCCGAGAGCGCCACCGCGCCGCCGACGAGCAGCCCGCGACGCGCCACCGCGCGCGGACCGCGCGCGACGAGCGCCTCGATGGCGCGCGCGTAGAAGCGGCCGATCGCGCCGGGCGGCCGCTCGGCGGACACCGCGCCGCCGTCCGCCGCCGCGCGCCGGTAGAGCAGCGCCGCCAGGCAGGGGATCACCGTCAGCGAGACGATCAGCGAGAGGCCGACGGCGGCCGAGATCGCCAGCGCCAGATCGGCGAAGAGCTGCCCGGCCTCCTCCTCGATGCCCAGCACCGGCACGAACACGGCGATCGTCGTGAGCGTGCTCGCCAGCACGCCGCCCCACACCTCGCGCCCGCCGTCGACGGCGGCCTGCCGCGCCGGCTTGCCGGCCTCGAGGTGCCGGAAGATGTTCTCGAGCACGACGATGGCGTTGTCGACGACCATGCCGGCGGCGAAGGCCAGGCCCGCGAGGCTGACCACGTTGAGCGTGCGCCCGAAGGCCTGCATCACGAGGAACACCGTGACCAGCGAGATCGGGATCGACAGCGTCACGACGAGCACGCTGCGCGCGCTGCGCAGGAAGACCAGCAGCACGACGACCGCCAGCAGCGCGCCCAGCCAGAGGCTCGAGATCACGAAGTCGAGCGCCTTGTTGAGGTAGGTCGTGTCGCGGTAGACGGCCCGCAGTTCGAGGTCGGCGCCCTGGTTGCGGAAGCGCGCGTTGAGCTCGGCCAGCGCCTCGTCGACGCCGGCGATCAGCGTCACGACGTTGGCGCCCGGCTCGCTGCGCACGCCGATGGCGACCATCGCGCCCAGCTCGTTGTGCACGACCGAGGTCGTCTCGCGGTAGCCGTCGCGCACGCTCGCCACGTCGCCGAGGCGCACCGTGCCGCGCGCGTCCCGGCGCACGACGAGCGCCGCGAGCGCGGCCGGGTCGGCCACGCGCCCTTCGGTGCGCACGACCCACTGGCGCGTGGCGGTCTCGACCGAACCGCCGCGCAGGTCGAGCGCGCCGCGCCGGATGGCCGCCTCCAGCTCGGCGAAACTCGCCCCGCGCGAGGCCAGCCGGTCGGGGTCGACCTCGACGCGCACCTCGCGCTCCTCGCCGCCGACGACCATCAGGCTGGCGACGCCGGGCACGCGCGAGATGCGCGGCTCGACGATGTCCTTGACGAGCTGGCGCACGCGGTTGACGTCGTAGCGGCTGCGCGTGGCCAGCCACATGACGGCATTGCCGCCCTGCTGGTTGCTGAGCGTGACGACCGGCCGCTCGGCGTCGGCGGGCAGGTCGGGCAGCTCGGAGAGCTTGTTGATCACGTCGATGACGGCGCGGTCCTTGTCGACGCCCCAGGCGTACTCGAGCGTGACCTCGCTGCGCCCCTCGGCCGAGCTGCTGCTCAGGCGGTCGAGCCCGTCGACGCTCTGCAGCAGGTCCTCGATCGGGCGCGTGATGCGCTCCTCGACCTCGACCGGCGCCGCGCCGCGGTAGCTGGTCTCGACCGAGATGATCGGGTTGTCGACGGTCGGCTTGAGCTGCACCGGGATGCGCCGCCACGCCAGCACGCTGAAGAGCAGCGCGAGTATGACCGCGACCGCGACCGTGTAGGGCCGCTCGACGGAGAACCGGACCGGATCCACCGGCTCAGCGCTCGCCGGCGGGCCAGGGCGGGACGGGCGCGAGCTGCGCCCCCGGCCAGACGTTGTCGGCGCCGGTGACGACGACCGCCTGCCCGGCGTGCAGCGCCCCCTGCTCGCGCGGCGCGAGGGCGCTGCGCGCGCCGTCGCGCGCCAGCACCGTCACCGGCACGAGACGCCCCGTCGGCGCCGGCGGGCCCTGGTCCTCGGCGCCGCCGGGGCCGGCCGGGCCGTCCATCACGACGACGAACGCGCCCTCGTCGCCGAACAGCACCGCGTCGGCGGGCACGATCGCCTCGCTCGTCACCGCCGGCCGCGCGAGGCGGGCGCGCACGAACATGCCCGGCAGCAGCTCGGGCGCGTCGCGCTCGCCGAGCCGCACGATGCCGGTGAAGGAGCGGCTCGCCGCGTCGGCCGCCGGCAGCAGCTCGTCGAGCCGCGCCTCGACCGACAGGCCGGGCAGCTCGTCGACGCCGAGCGTGACCGCCGCGCCGCGCTTCAGGCCGGCCGCGACCGGCGCCGGCAGCTCGAGGCGCACCTCGCGCCGCGCCAGGTCGACGACGGTGAAGGCCGGATCGCCGCTCGCGACGTAGCTGCCCTCGGCCACGTGCCGCTCGACGACGACGCAGGCGAAGGGCGCGCGCAGCGTGCCCTGCGCGAGCAGCACGTTCGCGCGGGCCAGCTCGGCCTCCGCGCGCGCCAGTTGCGCCGCGCTCGTGACGGCCGCCGTCTCGCGCACGTCGATGACCGAGGTCGAGAGCAGCTCGTCGCCGGTCGCCCGCGCGCGCTCGGCCTCGCGCCGCGCGAAGGCGGCCGCCGCGCGCGC
>CAZBBB010000162.1:0-4726 GCA_964490005.1 uncultured Phycisphaerales bacterium
TGCCGCGCGTGGCGGCCTCCTGCTGCCAGGCGCCCCAGCGCTCGCCGGCCGGCCCGAGCAGCGCCACGCCCGCGCGCAGCGTGCTCGCGTCGAGCGCCAGGATCGGGCCGGCGCCGGGCCCGGTCGGCGCGCTCACGGGCGGCCGCCCGCCGCGACCTCGTCGGCCCACAGCGCGGCGAGCTGTTCGGTCAGGGCCTCGACCAGCGCCGCATCGACGCCCTCGACCATCACGCGCGCCAGGTTCTCCGTCCCCGAGTAGCGCAGCAGGATGCGCAGCTCGGCGCCGTGGCGCTCCTGCGCCTGTCGCGCGGCGGCCGTCAGCCGCGGCAGGGCCTCGAGCGGAGGCTTGGCCGCGACCTTCACGTTCACCAGGCGCTGGGGCACGCGCGGCGCCTCGTCGATGAGCGCCGCCACGGGCCGGCCGGACGCCGACAGGCCCGAGAGCGCGGCCAGCGCCGTGGTCGGGCCGTCGCCCACGTAGTGCTCCCCCTCGCGGATGAGCACGTGCCCGGAGGCCTCGCCGCCGAGCGCCAGCCCCTGCTCGCGCAGGGCGGCCAGCACGTAGCGGTCGCCGACCGCGCAGCGGCGCAGCGAGAGGCCGTGGCGCGCGAGGTGGCGCTCGAGACCGAGATTGCTCATGACCGTCGCCACGAGGGCGCGCCCGGGCAGTTCGTCGCGCTCCGCCATGAGCGGCCCGAGCAGTCCGAGCAGGTGGTCGCCGTCGCAGACGCGCCCGGCCGCGTCGACGAGCAGCACGCGGTCGGCGTCGCCGTCGAAGGACAGCCCGGCGTCGAAGGGGCGCCCCGCGGCGGCCGCCTCGGCGACGACGGCGGCGAGCGCCTCCACGTGCGTGCTGCCGCAACCCTCGTTGATGTTGCGCCCGTCGGGAGCGTCGTGCAGCGCCGTGACCTGCGCGCCGAGGCGGCGCAGGGCCGCGGGCGCGACGGCGCTGGCCGAACCGTGCGCGCAGTCGACGGCCAGCTTCCAGCCCCGCAGCGAGACCCCCGCGAAGCGGCCGAGCAGCCAGTCGAGGTAGGCCTGCGCGCCGTCGCGCCGCTCGCCGGGCGTGTCGCTCTCGGCGGGCAGCGGCGCGGCGGCCTGCGGCGCGAGCGCCGAAAGGCGGGCCTCGACCGCGGCCTCTTCGGCGTCGGCCAGCTTGGCGCCGTCCGCGCCGAAGACCTTCACGCCGTTGTCGGCCCAGGGGTTGTGCGAGGCCGAGACGACCAGCCCCAGCGCCGCGCCGGCGGCGCGGATCTGCGGCGGCAGCCCGCCGGTCGGCAGCACGCCCAGGCGCACGGGGCGCAGGCCGCCCTGCGCGAGTCCGCAGGCCAGCAGGCGCGCCATCGCCGCACTCGATTCGCGCGTGTCCTGCGCGATGAGCGCCTCGCCGCCGCCGGGCGCGCCCTGTGCCAGCGCCTGCCCGAGCGCCCGCAGGAAGCCCGGCGCGAGCGGGCCCTCCCAGGCCGGCCCGCGGATGCCGTCGGTGCCGAACCAGCGCCGGCTCACGGCGTGCCGGCCTCCGGCAGCGGCCCCAGGGCGTACTCGATGCGCGGCTCCTCCTTCGTGACCAGGTCGGTGATGCGCACGGCGGGCGAGAGCCCGACCGTCGCCACCTGCACCTTGGGGCGCTCGGTCGCGAGCGTCGATCCCGTCCAGTCGTGGATCAGGAAGATCTTCGCCGCCAACTGCTCGGGCTTGAGCGCGTTGAGTTCGGAGGCCGGCCCGGTGACGAGCAGGTCGAGCCGCTCGGTCCGCGACAGCACCTTCTGCTTGCGCTGCGCCAGCGCCTCGGCCCTGAGGTAGGTGACCGGCACCGAGAACAGCTCGACCGTGACGTCGTCGGGCACGATCGGGATCGTGACCTCGACCTGTCCGCCGGGCGTGAGCAGCGAGACGCCCTGCTCGAGCAGCGCCGCGGGCAGGCCGACGAGCTGCGTGACGGCGCTGGACTTGCCCTCGACGTCGACCGGCGTGAGCTTCGGCTCGGAGGGGTCGGCGCGCAGCGGCTCGATGGCCCCGCGCGGCCCCTCGACGCGCACGCGGCTCGGGCGCAGCGTGATCTTCGAGTTGGCGAAGTAGAAGCCGTCGCGCGGCTCGCCGGTCGTCGTGACGTTGAGCGCGTTGAGTTCGACATCGAGGTGCGCGCGCCGTTCGAGGCGCACGACCAGCGTGTCGGTGGCGACCTTGAACTCGGTCAGGTGCGAGGGGATGCGCACATCGAAGCTCTCGCGGTCGAGCGGGTGGGGCTTCTCGTAGGCGTCGGCGTCGCCCAGGTCGGCCGGACCGAACTCGAGCACGCCCGAGAGGCGCATGAGGTCGACGTCGTCCTTGAGGCCGCGCACCTTGACGCGCAGCACGGCGGGTTGGGTCGAGCGCACCATCAGCTCCGGCGGCACGACGAGGCAGAACACGTCGGACTGCGCGCGGGCCTCGTCGGCCAGCCGGCGCGTGGCGAACACGCGCACCTCCAATTCGAAGCGGCGGTCGCGCAGCACGAAGTTGTCCATGCCGGCCCAGACGAGCAGCGCCAGGGCCAGCGCCGTGATCTTGCGGCCGATGTTCGCGCGCAGGGCCTTCCACGGGCGGCTCATGCGGCGCCCTCCGGCGCGTGGCCCGCGAGGGCGTCGGCGAGCAGCTCCTCGAGGCGCTCGGGTTCGGCGACCGGCAGCAGCTGGCCGCGACGCGCGAGGGCGATGCGGCCGGTCTCCTCGCTGACGACGACGGCCACGGCGTCGGTCTCCTCGGTGACGCCGAGGGCCGCGCGGTGGCGCGTGCCCAGCTCGCGCGCCAGGGCCGTGCGCTCGGTGAGCGGCAGCATGCAGCTGGCCGCGACGACGCGCCCGGCGCGCACGATCACGGCGCCGTCGTGCAGCGGGCTCTTGGGCCAGAAGATCGACTCGAGCAGCGCGCCCGAGAGCGCCGCGTCGAGCGGCACGCCGGTCTGCTGCAGGCCCGCGATGCCGGTGCTGCGCTCGAACACCACGAGCGCGCCGGTCTGCCGGCTCGCCAGCGCGCGAAAGGCCGAGCAGAGCTCGCCGAGCCGCTCGGGGGCCTGCCGCCCCGCCAGGCTGCCGGCCTCCGACAGGCGCAGGAAGCCGCGGCGCAGCTCGGGCTGGAACAGCACCACGAGCACGACGATCAGGAAGGGCAAGATCCACGCGCCGGCGACCTCCAGGCGCGGGAAGGACAGATCGAGCGCGTAGGTGAGCGCGGCGATCCCGATGACGATCGCGGTGAGCGTGATGAGCACGCCCTTGAGCACCGCCAGGCCGGCCTTGCCGTGCAGGAAGGACAGCAGCCCGTAGAACAGCCACCACAGCAGGCCGACCTCGATCAGGCTCGCGAGCAGCTCGCGCGCGCGGTCGGGCTCGTCGTCGACGAAGGGCAGCTGCACCTGCGCGGCGACCGGCAGCGCGAGGGCGAGAAGGGCCGGGAGGCGGCTCACGGAGACAGGACGGCGTCCGCCGGCACGCCGGCGACGGCGAGCACGCCCGCGATCGTCTCGCCCAGCAGCGTGTCGGGCGTCGAGGCGCCGGCCGTGAAGCCCACGGTGATCTCGCCTTCGGGCAGCCAGCCGCGCGTGCGCGTGATCTGCGTCGTGATCGGGTCGCGGTGCACGATCTCGTCGGCCCGGATGCTGTCGGGCCCGTCGACGTGGAAGCTGGGGAACACGCCGACGCCCACGCGCGTGAGGTTGCGCGTGTTCGAGGAGTCGTAGCCGCCGACGACGATCATCAGGTCGAGACGCCCCTCGGCGGCCAGCTCGCCGACCGCGTCCTGGTTCTCCTGCGTGGCGCTGCAGATCGTGTTCAGCTCGCGGAAGGCGCTCCCGGCGCCCGCCTCGCCGTCGCGGCGCGCGATGGCCTGCCGCACCATGCGCTCGATCTCGCGCGTCTCGCTGGCGAGCATCGTCGTCTGGTTGACGGTGCCGAGCCGCGCCAGGTGCACGGCCGGGTCGAAGCCGCGGCTGTGCGCGTCGGGCGGCAGCGCGGCGAGCAGGCCCGAGGCCGGCAGCTCGCCGGTGATCACGCGGCACAGCAGCGCGGCCTGCACGCGATCGGCGACGACCAGGTAATGGCCGCCGCGCGAGGCGATCAGGCTGCAGCTCGCGCGCGTCTCCTCGTGGCGCACGAGGCCGTGGATGAGCGTGGTGAAGCCGTCCTTGACGTAGCTGAGCGAGCGCTTGTGCGGCTTGATGACCCAGGGGCAGGTCGTGTCGACGATCGTGCAGCCGATCGTGCGCAGCAGCTCCATGTCCTCGACCGTGGCCGAGAAGGCGGGGATGACGACGATGTCGGAGGCGGCGGGTTGCGCGGCGGCGCCCGGCTCGGAGAAGGGGCCGCGCAGGAAGCGCACGCCCTGCGCCTTGAAGTCGGCGTTGACGCGCGGGTTGTGGATGATCTGGTCGAGCAGCCAGAGGCGGCGGCCGGGGTGCTCGCGCAGGGCGTCCTGCACCATCGCGACGGCGCGGTCGACGCCCCAGCAGAAGCCGAAGCTGCGCGCCGTGCGCACGGTGACGCGGCCGCGCCGCAGCTCGCCGCCGCCGGAGCGGAGCGCCTCGATGAGCGCGCTCTTGTAGCTGTGGCGCGCGAAGGGATCGTCGTAGCGGTCGGTGTCGGTCATGCGCGCGGCGGCACCCGTGGCCCCGGGGGGACGCGTCGCGCCGGCTGCCCGCGGCCCTCGCGAGCCGGAGCGCGCGGCGGCCGGCGCCCGCGTGCGCTCCACG
>CAZBBB010000163.1:0-4708 GCA_964490005.1 uncultured Phycisphaerales bacterium
GTCGCCGACCAGCAGCAGCGCCGCGCGCGGCTGGCGCGGCGCGACCGCCGCCCAAGCGGCCGCCAGCCGCTCGGGCGCCTTGATGGCCGTCAGCCGCCCGACGCAGCCGAACAGCACCGCGTCGGGCGCAAGTCCCAGCTCGGCGCGCAGCGCGGCGCCGGCGGCGGCGTCCGGCGCCGTGCGCTCGCGATCGTAGCCCGTGGGGATCACGCGGTGCTGCACGGGTCGCCCCACGCCGTGCACGTGCAGCAGTTCGTCGCGCACGGCCCGGCTCACGCTCACGAGCGCGGCGCTGCGCCGCGCCAACGCGCGCTCGAGGCCGGCCAGCGCACGCCCCACCGGCGCGGGGAAGTAGCCGCGCAGCACGTGTCCGTGGAACGTGTGCACGCAGGGCAGCGCGGCCGGCGCCGCCAGCCGACCGAGCAGCCCGGCCTTCGAGGTGTGCGTGTGCAGCAGGGCCGGGCGCCGCTCCGCGATGAGCGCGCGCAGCGCCGCCAGCGCGGCGAGATCGCCGACCGGGCGCACCGCGCGACGCAGGCCCGCCAGCACGACGACCTCGTGGCCCGCAGCGCGCGCCTCGTCGACGAGATCGCCCTCGGCGGCGCTCGCGCGGCCGGTCACGAGGCAGCTGCGCCAGCCGCGCCGCCGCAGCGGCTCCTCGATGCGCAGCACGTGGCGCGCCGGCCCGCCGACGTTCAGCCGCGCGATGACGCGCAGCACCTCAGGCACGGGCCAGGACGTCCTGCAGGATCGCGTCGAGCGGACGCCGCGGCGCGAAGGCCACCTGCCGCCGCAGCGCGCCGAGATCGGGCGCGCGGCGCCGGCGATCCGCGCGGCGCGGCGCGCCCGCCGTGCGGCGCGGCTCGGCGCCGCGCGCCCCGAGCCGCGCGATGCGCTCCGCCAACGCGCCGATGGCGATGCTGCGCTCGGCGCCGATCTCCACGATCTCCTCGCCCGGCGGCTGCCGGCCGCCGGTGGCCGCGAGCAGCGCGAGCAGCGTCTCGACGAAGTCGTCCACGTGCAGGAAGGAGCGGGCCTGGCGGCCGTCGCCGTGCACCGGCAGCGGGCCGCCGCGCAGCGCCGCGGCCGCGAAGGCGGGCAGCACCATGCCCTGCGCCGGCGACTGTCCGCCGCCCACGACGTTGAAGGGCCGGACGATCGTGACGGGCAGATCGCGCGCGGCGGCCAGGGCCGCCTGCTCGGCGGCGCGCTTGGCCCGCGCGTAGACGGCCCGCGGCCCGCGGCGCGGCGCGTCGGTGACCTCGCTCGTCGAGAACACGACGAGCGGGCAGCGCGCGGCGCGCGCCGCGCCGATCGCGTGGCGCGTGCCGGTGCGCGCGACCTCGTCGGTGGCGCGCGCATCGGCGAGCACGCGGTCGACGCCGACGACCGAGGCCAGGTGCAGCACGAGCTGCGCTCCGCGCGCGGCTTCGTGCAGCGTCGCGCGGCGGCGCACGTCGCCGGCGACGAAGCGCAGTCCGCGCCGCGGCGCGGGAGGCGCGCTGCCCGGCGAGGAGAGGTCGTCGAGCACCACGACCGAGCGCTCCTGCTCGAGCAGGCGCTCGACGAGGCGGCTGCCGATGAAGCCCGCGCCGCCCGTCACCAGGACCCGTTGCATGGAGCGCATCATCGCCGATGCTCGGACGGCGCGCACGGCGGCCGACGTCCCGGGCGCTGCACGGAAACGACGACGCCCCGGCCGGGCCTCGCGGGCACCGGCCGGGGCGTGCGGCGAAATCCGAGGCCCGAAGGGCTCAGACCATCGACTTGAGGGCCTTGAGCGGCTGCGCCTTGACGACCTTGCGCGCGGGCTTGGCCTTGAACATCATCTCCTGGCCCGTGAAGGGGTTGGTGCCCATGCGCGCCTTGGTGGCGGGCTTCTTCACGACCTTGACCTTGATCAGGCCGGGGATGCTGAACACGCCCGGACCGCGGCTGAGGTCCTTCTTGATCAGGCCGCTCATCGACTCGAACACCGACGCCACCTGCTTGCGCGTCAGGCCCGTGTTGTCGGAGAGCGCGCGGTAGACGTCGGACTTGGTGCGGGGCTTGTTGCCCGCAGCCTTGGCATTGCTCATGTTTCGTTCCTTGGGAAGTGTCGTGCCTTGAAGTTCGCGAGCGCGAACCACGGCTCGAAACTAACGGTGCCCGACGGCGCCGCCAAGCAAAAACACCTTTCTTTTCAGGGGTTTGCGGCCCGGGGGCCCGCGCGCATGCGGCCGCCGGCGAGGCGCCGAGTCGCGCGGCGAGCGGCGCCTCGCGGCGCCTCGCGGCGGGTCGGCCCCGCGTCGGGGCGCGCAGGGAAGCGCCGCTCGACCGGGAGTCCGGGGGGCGTGGGGGCGCCGGGATTCGAACCCGGACGGCCCTTGCGGGCCCGGGGATTTTAAGTCCCCCGCGTCTGCCAGTTCCGCCACACCCCCGTGCGGCTAAGTCCTTTCAGGTGGCCTGTTTCCGTGCGGCCAGCTCCTCGGCGAGCAGCTCGCGGCGCAGCACCTTGAGCACCGTGCTGCGCGGCAGCGAGGAACGGAAGGCGATCTCGCGCGGCACCTTGTAGGGCGCCAGGTGCTCGCGCGCGTAGGCGGCCAGCGCGGCGGCGTCGACGCTCTGCCCGGCGCGCAGCACGATGAAGGACTTGACGATCTCCCCGAGGCGCGCGTCGGGGACCCCGATGGTCGCCGCCTCGGCCACCGCCGGATGGGCGGCGAGCACCCGGTCGACCTCGTCGGGGTAGACGTTGTAGCCCCCGCACAGGATCAGTTCCTTCTTGCGACCCACGATCCGGAAGTAGCCCTCGGCGTCCATCGTGGCCAGGTCGCCGGTGTGCAGCCAGCCGTCGCGCAACGCGCCGGCCGTCTCCTCCGGCGCGTTCCAGTAGCCCCGCATCACCTGCGGCCCGCGCAGCAGCAGTTCGCCCGCTTCGCCCGGCGCGACCTCCTCCGACGCGTCGTCGACCGCGACGATGCGCGCGTCGGTGTCGGAGACGGGCAGGCCGATCGTGCCCTCGCGCCGCTCGCCGCGCAGCGGATTGCAGTGCGTGACGGGCGAGGTCTCCGTCAGGCCGTAGCCCTCGACGATCGTGCCGCGCGTGAGCTGCTCGAAGCGCCGCGCGGTCGCGAGCGGCAGCGGCGCGCTCCCCGAGAACACGCCCTTCACCGACGTGAGGTCGAGCGACTCGACGTCGGGCAGCGTGGTGATCGCGTGGAACATCGCGGGCACGAGCGCCAGCACGCTCACGCGGTGCTCGGCGATGGCGGCGGCGATGGCGGCCGCGTCGCGCGGATCGGCCTGCAGCACGATCGTGCCCGCGACCCACAGCGGGTGGTTGAGGCAGACCGTGAGCCCGAACACGTGGAAGTAGGGCAGCACCGCGAGGAACACCTCCTGCCCGCGCGGCAGACGTCCGAACCAGCCGTCGAGCTGCTGCACGTTGCAGGCGAGGTTGCGGTGGCTGAGCATCGCGCCCTTGCTGCGTCCGGTCGTGCCGCCGGTGTACTGCAGCACGGCGAGGTCGTCGAGCGCGGGCGGCCGCTGCAGGGGCCGGCGCGGCGCGGAACGCACCGACTTCAGGAAGGGCCGGGCGCCGACGACGCCCGAGAGGTCGGCGCAGCGCGGCGGCTCGAGGGCCGCGAGCTTGCGGCGCGCCAGCCAGCTCTTGGGCCAGCCGAAGAGTTCGGGAATCGAGGCCACCAGCCAGTGGCGCACGGGCAGCCGCTTGCGCAGGCGCGGCAGGCGCTCGTCGCGCCAGATCCAGTCGGCCACGACCGCGACCGTGCAGCCCGCGTCGTTCCACTGGTGGACGAGCTCGTCGTCGGTGTAGAGCGGGTTCGTCAGCACGACCTGCGCGCCGAGCGCCAGCGCCGCGTGGTAGGCGATCACGAGCTGCGGCAGGTTGGGCAGGTGGATCGCGACGCGGCTGTCCTTCCCCACGCCGAGAGCCGCCAGCGCGCCGCTGGCGCGCTCGACGAGCGCGAGCAGTTCGGCATAGCTCGTGCGCCGCCCGGCGAAGACCAGCGCCGTCCGTCCGGGGTGCTCGCGCGCGCTGCGCACGAGCGACTCGGGCAGCGTCAGCGGCTCGTAGTCGATCGAGGCCGGCACGCCCGCGTCGTAGCGCCGCTGCCAGACGCGCTCAATCATCGCGCGCACCCGGGCCGAGAGCTTGCACCACGCCGGCCGCCCCCATGCCGCCGCCCACGCACATGCTCAGCACGCCGTAGCGCCCGCCGCGCCGGCGCAGCTCGTGCAGCAGCGCGCCGACGAGCCGTGCGCCGGTCGCGCCCAGCGGATGGCCGAGCGCGATCGCGCCGCCGTTCACGTTGAGCCGCTCGTCGGGGATCGCGAGCTGTCGCGCGCAGTACACGGCCTGGCTGGCGAAGGCTTCGTTGAGCTCCCACAGGTCGATCTGCGCCGGGGAGAGTCCGGCGAGCGCCAGCGCGCGCGGGACGGCGTGCACCGGGCCGATCCCCATGAGCGCGGGCGGCACGCCGACGACGGCCCAACTGAGCAGGCGGCCGAGCGGGACCAGGCCCGCACGACGCGCGCGCTCCTCGCTCAGCAGCAGCAGGGCCGCGGCGCCGTCGGAGACCTGGCTGGAGTTGCCGGCCGTCACGCTGCCGCCCCGGCGGAAGACGGGCGGCAGGCGCGCCAGGCTCTCGAGCGACGTGTCGGCGCGCGGCCCCTCGTCGCGCTGCACGCGCGCCGCGCGCGGCGC
>CAZBBB010000164.1:0-4658 GCA_964490005.1 uncultured Phycisphaerales bacterium
GCGAGCGGCGCAGCGGCGAGCGGTCCGGCGACGAGCGGCGGCCTGCCGCCGGGCCTCGTCCCTCCGCCGACCTTCAGCGGGCCGCCGCTGGCGCAGGACCTCGTCGCGCAGCAGCTCCTCGCGGAGCTGTCGGAGCGCGGCGCGCTCGTCGAGCCCTTGGGCGAGGGCAGCGAGTACCTCTCGATCTCGCTGGCGCATCTCGACCCGCGCGCCGACGACGGCGACGTCGCGCTGCTCATGGGGCTCGGGCCGCGGGTCGTGGCGCTCGATCTCTCGCGCACCGCAGTCACCGACGCCGGTCTGGCGCAGCTGGCGTCCTTCTTCGTCCTGCAGCGGCTGCGGCTCGACCGCACGACCATCGGCGACGGCGGGCTGGTGCACCTCGCCGCTCTGCCCGCGCTCTCCTGGCTGAACCTGGTCGGCACGCGCCTCACCGACGCCGCGGCGGGGACGCTGGCCGCGATGGCGCCGCTGCGCCAGGTGTATCTGTGGGGCACGCTGCTCAGCCAGGACGGCGTGTCGGCGCTGCGCGCCGCGCGCCCCGGGCTGCACGTCGACGCGGGCGACCCGTCGGGCGGCTGACGGCGCACGCGGGACGCGCGCCGCGCGCGCCGCGCCGGCTGCCGTAGAATGCCGGGCCTCTCCGGGCGGGCGCACGCGATGGGATCCGTGGCACGACGTGACGGTTGGCGAACGGCGGCGCTCGTCGTGCTCGCGGTCGTGCCCTGGCCGGCCCTGTCGTTCGCGGCGAATGCGCCCGCGGCCGTGCCGCTCGCGGCCCCGCGCGCCGATCCGCCGGCGGCCGGCGGCGCGCCGCGCTTCGATCGCGACGTGCGGCCGATCCTGGCGGAGAACTGCTTCGCCTGTCACGGACCCGACGCCGCGCAGCGACAGGCGGGCCTGCGTCTCGACCTGGCCGAGACGGCCCTGGCACCGCTCGACTCGGGCGCCCGCGCGATCGTGCCCGGCGACCCCGCGGCCAGCGCGCTGCTCGCGCGCGTCGCGGCGCACGACCCCGATCTGCGCATGCCGCCGGCCGAGACGCGCAAGCAGCTCTCGCCCGCGCAGGTCGCGACGCTGAGGGCCTGGATCGAGGCCGGCGCGCCGTGGGAGTCGCACTGGTCCTTCGTGCCGCCGCGCCGCCCGCCGGTGCCGGCTGCCACCGAGGACGGGCGCGACGGCGCGCGCGGCGCGATCGACGCCTTCGTCGACGCGGCGCTGCACGCGCAGGGCCTGACGCCGAACGGCGAGGCCCCGCCCGCGACCTGGTTGCGCCGCGCGAGCCTCGATCTGACCGGCCTGCCGCCCGAGCCCGAGGCGCTCGCGGACTTCCTGGCCGACTTCGGCGACGCGCCGCCGGGGGCCGAGCCGGCGCGTCAGGCGGCGGCGCGCGAGCGCGCGCTGGCGCGCCTGTTCGCCTCGCCGCGCTACGGCGAGCACCTGGCGGTCGAGTGGCTCGACGCGGCCCGCTACGCCGACACGCACGGCTACCACTACGACAACGAGCGCACGATGTGGCCCTGGCGCGACGCGCTCGTCGCGGCCTTCAACCGGAACAAGCCGTTCGATCAGTTCACGATCGAGCAGCTCGCCGGCGACCTGCTCCCCGACGCGAGCCCCGCGCAGGTCATCGCCAGCGGTTTCCAGCGCAACCACCCGATCAACTGGGAGGGCGGCATCATCCCCGAGGAGTACCTGGCGGAGTACGTCGTCGACCGCGTGGCCACGACGGGCACCGTCTGGATGGGCCTGACGCTCGGCTGCGCGCGCTGCCACGACCACAAGTTCGACCCGATCAGCCAGCGCGAGTTCTACCAGCTCTACGACATCTACCATCAGGTGCCGGAGCAGGGCAGCGACGGGCTCGAGGGCAACGCGATGCCCTTCGTGACCGTGCCCGACAGCGAGTCGGCCGCGCGCGTGGCGCAGCTCGAGGAGCGGATCGCCGAACTGCAGGCCTGGCTGGAGGCCCCGCGCCCCGAGCTGGACGAGGCGCAGGCGCGCTGGGTTGCGGAGCAGGCCGCGCGCGAAGCCGGCCGCTGGCAGCCGCTCGTGCCCGTCGCGGCCTCCGCGCTCCACGGTGCGCAACTGCAGCGGCAGCCCGACGGCTCGCTGTTCGCGACGGGGCCGCACGCGGCGAGCGAGGTCTACGAACTGAGCTTCGTGACGCGCGCGACGGGCATCGTCGCGTTGCGCCTGCTGGCGCTGGCCGACGAGCGGCTGCCCGACGGCGGGCCGGGGCGCGCGAGCCACGCCAACATCGTGCTGAGCGAGTTCCAGGCCCGTCTCGCGCCGCTCGACGACCCGGCGGCCGCCGTGCCGCTGCGCTTCGTCGCGGCGCACGCCGACTTCAGCCAGAAGGGGTTCCACGTCTCGGCTGCGATCGACGGCGAGCGCACGACGGGTTGGGCCCTGCAGGGCAAGCCCTACGGCCTCGATCGCACGGCCGTGTTCGTGGCCGAGGCGCCCTTCGGTCACGCCGAGGGTTCGCTGCTCACGGTGTCGTTGCGCCACGAGTCGGACTACGCCCAGCACGCGCTCGGGCGTTTCGCGCTGGCGCTCTCGACCGTGGACGACAGCGCGCTGCAGCCCGTCGCGACCGGGCCCTGGTCGGAGATCGGCCCCTTCGTCGCCGCCAGCGGCCCCGAGGCGCACGCGCAGGTCTTCGGCCCCGAGCCTCTCGACGGCGCGCCGGTGCGCGCCGACCTCTCGGCGAGCTACGCCGGTGCGGGGCCGGACGGCGCGGAGCTGACCTGGCGGCCGCGCCCCGAGTGGCGCGACGGCCACAGTCACGCGCTGGAGGGCGAGCGCAGCGCGAGCTATCTGTACCGCACGCTGCACGCGCCCGACGAGCGCACGCTGACGCTCGCGCTCGGCAGCGACGACTCGCTGAAGGTCTGGCTCGACGGCCGGCTTGTGCGCGACAACCCCGTCGCGCGCTCGCTCGCACCCGACCAGGATCGCCTCACGCTGCGGCTGAGCCCGGGTGCCCACGAGCTGCTGCTCAAGGTCGTCGACCACGGCGGCGAGTCGGGCTTCCACCTGCGCCACGAGCACGACCACGGCCTGCCCGTGCCGCTCGAGCTGCACGCGGCGCTGCTCGCGAGCGCGGCCGGCGGCGAGGGCCTGTCCGACGAGGCGGCCGCCGCGTTGCGCGCCGAGTTCCGCGCGCAGCGCGCGCCCGAGTGGGCCGCGCGGGCCGACGCGCTCGCGGCCGTGCAGGGCCAGCGCGCGCAGGTGCTGGCCGGCGTCCCGACGACGATGGTCATGGGGAGCCTCGACGAGCGGCGCGACACCTACGTGCTGCAGCGCGGCGCCTACGACCGGCACGGCGCGCGCGTGAGCGCCGCCGCACCGGCGCTGCTGCCGCCGCTGCCGCCCGCCGCCGACGGCGGGCCGCCCGACCGTCTCGCGCTGGCGCGTTGGCTGGTCGACCCGGCCCACCCGCTCACGGCGCGCGTGATCGTCAACCGCCTCTGGCGGCGCTGCTTCGGGCGCGGCCTGGTGACCACGCCCGACGACTTCGGCGTGGCGGGCGCCCGACCGAGCCATCCCGAGCTGCTCGACTGGCTGGCCTGCGAGTTCGTCGAGAGCGGCTGGGACATCCAGCACATGCTGCGGCTGTTCACGCTGTCGGCGACCTATCGGCGCAGCGCGCAGAGCACGGCGGAGCAGCGCGCGGCCGACCCCGACAATCTCTGGCTGGCGCGCGCCACGCGCAGCCGCCTGCCGGCCGAAGTGCTGCGCGACCAGGCGCTGTTCGCGGCCGGGTTGCTCGTCGAGCGGCTCGGCGGGCCGCCGGTCTATCCCTACCAGCCGCCCGGGTTGTGGGAGGAGGTCGGCAGCGAGTCGGCCGCCTTCACCGCGAATGCCTACCGGCAGAGCCACGGCGAGGACCTCTGGCGGCGCAGCCTGTACGGCTTCCGCAAGCGCAGCGTCCCGCCGCCGGCGATGGCGCTCTTCGACGCGCCCTCGCGCGAGACCTGCGCCGTGGCACGCCTGCGCACGAACACGCCGCTGCAGGCGCTCGCGCTGCTCAACGACACGACCTGGCTGGAGGCCGCGCGCGTGCTGGCGCAGCGCGTGCTGGCCGACGTCGGCGCGGGCACGGGCGAAGGCGCGGGCGGCAGCGACGCGGCGCTCGACGCCGCGCGCCTCGACCGCGCGCTGGGGCTGCTGCTCGCGCGGCCGGCGCGGCCCGAGGAGCGCGCGCGACTGCTTTCGCTGCTCGAGGCGCAGCGCGCGCACTTCGCCGCCGATCCGTCGGCGGCCGCCGCGCTGATCGGCGTCGGCGAGGCGCCGCTCGCCACCTCGATCCGGCCGGCCGAGCTGGCCTCGTGGATGCTCGTCACGAGCACGCTGCTCAATCTCGACGAGACGGCGACGCGCGGATGAGCCGCGGGCGCGAGCCGCCATTCGATCCGCTGGCCGAGCGCGCCGCGCTGCTCAGCCGGCGCGCGCTGCTGGCCGGCGCGGCCGGCGGCCTGGGCGCGCTCGCGCTGGGCAGCCTGCTCGCGCCGCGCGCCTTCGCGTCCGGCGCGGGCGCCGCCACCGTCGGCGCGCCGGGCGGCCTGCCGCACCTGCCGCCGCGCGCGCGCCGCGTGATCTGGCTGACGCCGTAGGGCGCGCCCAGCCAGCTCGACCTGTTCGACCCCAAG
>CAZBBB010000165.1:0-4619 GCA_964490005.1 uncultured Phycisphaerales bacterium
GGCGGCGCCGGCAGGGGCGGCGGCCCGGCCGGCGCGACCGGAACGACCGGCAGGCCGCGCGCGGCGGCGCGGGCGACGAGCGCGCGCCCCAGCGGCGTGCTTGCATGGTCGAGCACCAGGCGCTGTGGTTGCGCGCGCGCCAGCAGCTCCTCGGCGATCGCCGCCGCGCGCAGCTGCTCGACGATGGGGAAGCAGACGCCGTAGTGCGTCGCCGCCGCGAGATCCACGCCGAGCAGGCGCGCGTCGCCTCCGAAGGACTGCCGTCGCAGCTCGTCGACCCAGCGCGCGGCCAGTTCGTCGCGGCGCGCGTTGTCCGCCAGCGCACGCCCGAGCGGATACAGCGCCTCGACGTCCACGTCGCGCTCGGCGCCCCAGTCGGCGCGCGCGGGCACGGTGCGCACGACGAGCGTCCCCGGCGGGGGCGGCGGCGCCGGGGTTTCGGCCTCGCTCACGCCTCGTCCGCCTCCGGGAGCGGCTCGGGCCGCGCCTCGTCGGCGGCCGCCAGTTCGTCCCAGCTCGTGAAGGGGCGCGCGCCGGCCTGCAGCAGCGCCGCCGTGCCGCGCGCGCCCACGTTGAGCAGCGCGTCGAGCACCGAGAGATACGGCACGAACTCCTGCGCATGCAGTTGCGCGTGGGGTGCCGGCACGAAGTCCTGGAAGACGACCTGCAGGCCGGCGCGCGGGAACAGCCCGTCCTGCCGCATGTAGCCGAAGGAGCCGCGGGCGGCGTGGTAGCGCGTGGCGCCGACGCGCCGCAGCAGCGCGTCGACGGCGGCCGAGCGTCGACCCTCGTGGCCGAGGCGCGAACTCAGTTCGATGCGCGGCGCGATCCCGAGGCGCGTCATGACCTGCCGCGCGAAGGCCATGTTGAGCTCCGCGAGGCTGGCGTGCTCGGCCATCAGCCACGCCTCGACGACGGGCAGCCACTCGTCCAGGTGCGGCGCGCGCGCGTAGGACTGCCGCAGCGTGGCGAGGAACTTGCCGCGCAGCGCGTCCAACCGCGGGCGCGCCTCGTGCAGGCCGGGGAAGCCGTCCCGGCCGGCGTGCCGTTCGACGGGCACGGTGATCCAGCCGACGGTGTCGCGTCCGGTGAACAGTCGGTTGCGCTGCTGCCAGGACTGCCGCGAGTACTGGAAGTCGTCGAGGAAGACGAGCACGTCGACGCTCGCCGCCAGCGCGAAGAAACCCTGCCAGGGCAGGAAGGCCGGCTGCATGAGCGCGACCGAGAGGGTCACGGCGCCACCGCGCAGCAGACGACGGTGCGCCCGAGCCCGGCGTCGGCGAGCGCGCCGTACAGCGCGCGCAGAGTGCCCGTCCCGCCGTGCGCGCGCAGGTTGCGCTCGAAGGCCATGCGCCGGCGGTGGCATGCGGCGCCGAGCGCGGGATCGGCGACGTAGTTCTCGCCCATGAGCAGGAACAGCTCCATCGGGAAGCTCGCCTGGCACGCGTGCGGGCGGTAGCCGCAGCCCGCGATCAGCGCGCGCAACGAGTCGACGCCGAAGTAGTGCAGGTGCGCCGGGGTCACGACCCACCACTCGGGCAGTCCGTGCGCGGCCCGCGCCGCGAGCTGCAGGCCGTTGTACTGGTTGGGCACCTCGACCAGCAGCACGCCGCCGGGAGCGAGCAGCCGCTCGCGCAGGCCGACGAGCAGCGCGACGGGATCGGCCACGTGCTCGAGCACGTCGAGCAGCGTGACGACGTCGAAGCGGCGTCCGAAGTCGGGCAGGCCGTGGAGGCCGGCCTGCACGACGTGCAGGCCCTGCGTGCGCGCGTGCGCGACGGCCCGCGCCGACGGATCGAAACCCGCCACCTGCAGCCCCGCGTCGCGGAAGTCGAGCAGCGCCAGCCCGTAGCCGCAGCCCGCGTCGAGCAGCTGCGCGCCGGCCACGGGCGCGCCGCGCGCGCTCTCCATGAGCGCGACGAGATCGCCGCGGTGCGCGCGATGGAACTCCCGGTCGCGCAGCTGCCCGTCGAGCGCGGCCGTGTTGCAGCGCCCGTAGGCGTCGGAATAGAAGACCTCGTCGTAGTAGCGCGCGATCTCGGCGGCGTCGGGCAGCGGGTCGACGCTCAGATAGCCGTACTCGGGATGCGGGACGAGGCGCGCGCTCATCCCTCGCGCAGCTCCTTCTGGCGCACGCCGCGATTGATCTCGGCCAGCGCCGGCTCGCGCGCCAGCAGCTCGAGCACCGCGCGCCAGCCGGTCGGGGGCCGCGGCCCGAGGCGCGCGTGGACGGCGCGCACGAAGGCCAGGTCCTCGGGCGTGTCGACCGTCCAGCGCAGCGCCGAGTGGTCGCCGTCGCAGCGCACCGAGTGCAGCCGGAAGCGCTCGGGCCGCGCGTAGATGAAGGCCGTGACGTGCGCGCGTTCGTGCGGCGCGGCCGCCTCGGCCGCGGCCTGCTCGAGCGCCGCGCGCGTGCAGACCTCGACGTCCAGCCCGCGCGGGTAACCGGGCTGCAGGCCGTTGCTGGTGTAGTCGGCGCCCTGCGCGAGGTGCGCGCGCACGACCTCGTCGAGCAGCGCCGGATCGAGCAGCGGGCAGTCGGCGGTGAGGCGCACGACGTGGGCGGCGTCGGCGGCGGCCGCCGCGCCGGCGAAGCGCTCCAGCACGTCCAGCTCGCTGCCGCGGAAGACCTGCGCGCCGCAGCGCAGCGCCTCCGCGGCGACGGCCTCGTCCTCGGGACGGGTGCTCGTCGCGACGAGCACGCGCTCGGGCGCGGCCGCCGCGCGCGCGCGTTCGACGACGTGCGCGAGCAGGCTGCGCCCGGCCAGGTCGGCGAGCACCTTGCCGGGAAGGCGCGTGCTGCCGAGGCGCGCCTGGATGACCGCGACGACGCCCCTCATGCGCCGGGTTCGGCCCGACGCGCGACGAGCGTGTACTGGATCGTGCGCAACTCCTCGGCGTCGCGCGGCCGGAACCAGCCCAGCAGCTTGATCAGCGAGTTGCCGCCGTGCAGGCGCGGCTTGCGGGCCGTGACCCGCAGGCCGGCGCTGGCGAACAGCCGCTCCATCTCGGTGAGCGTGAAGAAGCGCAGGTGCGTGGCGTCGAGCACCCCCGTCTCGCGGTAGGTGAAGCGCCCGCGCAGCACGAGGTCGCGCAGCACGCGGTAGTGGCGCACGTTGGGCAGGCTGGCGACGATCGCGCCGTCGGGGGCCAGCTGCGCGGCCAGGCCGCGCAGCGCCGTCCACGGGTCGACGAGGTGCTCGAGCACGTCGGCGCAGACGATGGCGTCGTAGGGGCCCTCGAGCGCGGGCAGCGGCTGGCCGAGGTCGACGATCCACAGGCGGTCGAGATGCGGGCGCGCGCGCGCCGCCGTGAGTTCGTCGCGCTCGAGCCCGTGCACGATCGTCCCCGGACGGCGTGCGCGCAGGGCGCGCGCCAGGCTGCCGCCCGCGCAGCCCACGTCGAGGACGCGTCGCGCTCCCTCGGGCAGCAGCTGCAGCACGTGCTCGTTGGCGGGCACGTCGTAGCGCCCCTCGGGGGCGGCCGTCGGTTCGCTCGCGGGGCCGCCTGACGGGCCCTTGCCGAGACGTCCGCTCGAACCGCGGCGCGGCGTGTCGGTCGAGTCGAGCTTCAATCCCTGCCCTCGAGGATCGGCGCGATCCTACCATGCGCGACGCGCGGCCGAGGCGCGGCGCGGCTCGCGATTGCGGCCCGCGCGCGGCGCCGCTTATCTTCGGGCGATGCCCGGGGACACGCCGCGCGTCACGCTGGCCCTGCCGACCTGGAACGGCGCGGCGCACCTGCACGAGGCGCTCGCTTCGTGCCTGGCGCAGCCGCGCGCGGGCGTGCAACTGCTGCTCGTCGACGACGGCTCGGTCGACGCGACGCTCGAGATCGCGCGACGCTTCGAGGCCGACGGCCTCGAGATCCACCGCAACTCCGTGCCGCTCGGCCTGGCCGGCAACTGGAACCGCTGCCTGGCGCTCGCGCGCGGCGCGTACGTCGGGCTGCTGCACCAGGACGACCGGCTGCGCGCGGGCTGGCTGCAGCGCGCCGTCGCGCTGCTCGACCGCCACCCGTCGGCGGGGCTGGTGCACGCGCCGCACGTGATCATCGACGCGCAGGGCCGGCCCGCGCAGGAGGGGGCCGGCTGGGACGACGAGCCCGACGCCGACGGTGTCGACCGGGTCGTGCCGGGGGCCGACGTGCTGGCCCGTCTGTTCTCGGGGAGGGCCACGGCCTTCGTCTGTCCGGGCGTGCTCGCGCGCCGCTCGGTCTGGGAGGAACTGGGCGGCTTCGACGCGCGCTGGCGCTTCGCGCTCGACCTCGACATGTGGCTGCGCGTGAGCGAGAAGCACGACATCGGCCGGCTCGGCGAGGTGCTCGTCGAGTACCGCCGCCACGACGACCAGCAGACCTCGCGCGAGCCCAGTCCGTACCGGGCGCGCGAGATGATCGCCGTCAAGCGCGCGGCGCTCGGTCGCGCCGACGCGCACGGCCGGCTCGACGCGACGGCCCGGGCGAGCGTGCGTGTCGCGCTCGCCGACGAGTGCGTGCGTTTCGCGCGCCGCCACGCCGGGGCCGCGCCGCGGCAGGCGCTCGAGCACCTGCGTGCGGCGGCGGCGCTGCAGCCCGCCGCGCTGCGCTCGGTCGCGGCGCTCAAGGGGCGGCTGCGCGCG
>CAZBBB010000166.1:0-4602 GCA_964490005.1 uncultured Phycisphaerales bacterium
GTCACCGCTGGCCGCCTCGCCCGCGGCGCCACCCGCCGCGTCGGCCCCGCTCGGCCCGCAGCCGAGGGGCAGCGCGCACAGCGCGCCGATCAGCAGCCCCGCGAGCCCGGCCCGGCGCGCCATGCTCAGCGGCCCGCGCCGCTCGCGGCGCCCGAGCCCGAGTGCTTCGCCACCAGCTCGCGGAAGCGCCCGAACAGATAGAAGGCGTCGCGCGGCCCGGGGGCGGCCTCGGGGTGGTACTGCACCGTGAACAGCGGCAGGTCCTTGTGGCGCAGGCCCTCGACCGTGCGGTCGTTGAGGTTCTCGTGCGTGATCTCGACCATGCCGCGGTCGAGGCTCGTGGCGTCGACCATGTAGCTGTGGTTCTGGCTGGTGATCTCGGTCTTGCCGGTCGTGAGGTCGATGACCGGCTGGTTGGCGCCGTGGTGGCCGAACTTCATCTTGACCGTGCGGCCGCCGAGCGCGAAGGACACGAGCTGGTGCCCGAGGCAGATGCCGAAGGTCGGCAGGCCGGTGTGCACGAGCTTGCGGATCGACGCGATCGCGTAGCGCAGCGGCTCGGGGTCGCCCGGGCCGTTGCTCAGGAACAGGCAGTCGGGCGCGTGCTCGAGGATGGCCTCGGCCGGCGTGCCGGCCGGGAAGACCGTCACGTCGAAGCCGGCGCTGACGAGCCCGCGCAGCATGTTGCGCTTGATGCCGAAGTCGTAGACGGCGAGGCGCGGGCGGCCCTGCGGCATGCCCGTGATCGTCGGCTGGAAGGGGTCGGTCAGGCCGGTGGTCCAGGCGTGCGGCTTGGCGCAGGTGACGTCCTTGACGACGTCGAGGCCGTCGAGGCCCGGCCAGGCGCGCACCTTCTCGAGCAGCGAGCCGGCGTCGACGTCGGTGCTCGAGATGATCGCGCGCTGGCTGCCGGCCTCGCGCACCTTGAACACGACCGC
Source organism: uncultured Phycisphaerales bacterium (assembly GCA_964490005.1). GTDB lineage: Bacteria > Planctomycetota > B15-G4 > B15-G4 > B15-G4 > CAZBBB01. The sequence goes on from CAZBBB010000166.1 coordinate 939, forward strand.
GCGCGTGTCGATGCCGGCCAGCCCCACGACCTTGTGCTCGGCGAGGAAGCCCGACAGGTCGCGCCCCGCGCGGAAGTTGGACACGCGCGGCGAGAGTTCGCGGATGACGAAGCCGTCGAGGAAGGCCGCGCGGCTCTCGTCGTCGTCGGCGTTGATGCCGTAGTTGCCGATGAGCGGGTAGGTCATGACCACGATCTGTCCCTTGTAGGACGGGTCGGTCACGACCTCCTGGTAGCCCGACATGGCCGTGTTGAACACGACCTCGCCGCACGACTCGCCGTCATGGCCGAAGTGCGTGCCGCGATAGACGTCGCCGTCCTCGAACACGAGCAGGCAGGGCTTGGGTCGGGCGCTCGGCATGGCGGGGCTCTCCGCGGTCGAGGCCGGGCGAAGGCCCCGGCCAATTCCGCGCATCCTAGCAGACCCCTCGCGGTACGTGCCCGGGCGCCGGTGCGCATGGCGCGCGTCGCATCGCGACGTCGGGTCCGACCGGTACAATCCTGACATGTTCGATCTGCCCGAGCCCGAATCGAGGCCGGCCATTCGGCTGCGCATGAGCCTGGACCTTTACGACGACGGGCTCGACATGGTGCGGCGCGGCCTGCGGCGGGACCATCCGCGGGAGAGCGCGCCCGAACTGCGTCTGCGCCTCATCCGGTGGCTGCGCGAGCGCCCCGGCGCCGAACAGGGCGACTGCCTGGGTCGACCGCGCGACTGGGTGCCGCCCGCGTGACGCCGCTGGGCGCGGCACTGCGCCGGATCAGCACCGACCTCGCGCAGGCAGGCGTCAAGTTCGCGCTCGTCGGCGGCATCGCCGTCTCCGAGCGAACCACGCCGCGATTCACCGCGGACGTGGATCTCGCGGTCGCCGTCGATTCGGATCGCGACGCCGAGCGCGTCGTCAGCGGCCTGCTCAGGGTCGGCTACCGGCTCTTCGCCCAGATGGAGCACCTCGACACGGGGCGTTTCGCCACGGCGCGGCTGCTGCTGCCCGCCGGCGAATTCCAGGACGAGGTCGCGCCGGTCCTCGATCTGCTCTTCGCCGCGGCAGGGATCGAGCCGGAGCTCATCGCGCAGGCGGAGGACATGCAGGTGTTCGGCGGTCTGCGCGCTCCCGTGGCCCGCATCGGCCATCTGCTGGTGCTCAAGCTGCTCTCCGAGGATGCCCACCGCCGCCCGCAGGATGGCATCGACATCGCGGCCCTGATGCGAAGGGCCACCGCGGCGGACATCGCCACGGCACGGGCCGCGATCGAACTCGTCCATCGCCGCGGTTGCCATCGCGGCAAGGACCTCGCCCTGCTGCTGGAGCAGGCCCGGCAGCGTCACGGTCGCGACGACTGAGCTTCCACCCGCGCCGCGGCGTCGAGCGCGAGGTCGGCGAGACGGCCGTCGGAGAACAGAAACTCGCCGAGGCCCGCGATCATCGCGGCGTTGTCGGTGGCCAGCGCCATCGGCGGCAGGAAGAGCGGCAGGTCCAGCTCGGCGGCGAGCGCCGTGGCGCGCGCCCGCAGCGCCGAGTTGGCCGCCACGCCGCCCGAGATCGACAGGCCGAGCGCGCCGATCGAGGCCGCGCACTCCGCGAGCCGCCCGACGAGCACGTCGACGACGGCCGCCTGGAAACTGGCCGCGACGTCGGCCGGCACGATGCCGGGCAGCGCGGGCGCGCCGCGCCGCGCGTTGGGGCCGCGCACGGCGAAGAGCACCGCCGTCTTGAGTCCCGAGAAGGAGAAGTCGAGTGCGCCGGGGCGGCTGCGCGGGAAGTCGTGGGCCGCGGGGTCGCCCTCGCGCGCGAGCCTGTCGACGCGCGGGCCGCCGGGATACCCGAGGCCGAGCAGCGCCGAGACCTTGTCGTAGGCCTCGCCCGCGGCGTCATCGATCGTCGCGCCCAGCAGCCGGTGCTCGAAGGGCGAGCGGCTCTCGTAGAGCGAGGTGTGCCCGCCCGAGACGACCAGGCTCGCGACGGGCCAGGCGGGCTGCGCCTCGTCGGTGCTCGCGCCGGCCGCCAGCTTCTCGGCCATCGACGGCATGAACGCCCCGTGGATGTGCGCGTGCACGTGGTTCACGCCGACGAGCGGCAGCCCGGTCGCGAGCGACAGGCCCTTGGCGGTGTTGAGCCCGACGAGCAGGCAGCCGAGCAGGCCCGGCTCGACCGTCACGGCGATCGCGTCGACGTGCCCGAGCGTCGCGCCGGCCTCGGCCAGCGCGTCCTCGATGACGGGGAAGATCGCTTCGAGATGGCTGCGGCTGGCGATCTCGGGGATCACGCCGCCGAAGCGCGCGTGCAGGTCGATCTGGCTCGCGACGCGCTGGCCGAGGATGAGCGCGCCGTCGCGCACCACGGCCGCGGCCGTCTCGTCGCACGAACTCTCGAGGCCCAGGATCGTCGCCATGCCGCCAGAGTGTGCCCCAGCGGCGGGGGCGCGCGCGACGTCGCGCGCGACGTTGCTAGACTGCGGCCGCGCCGCCGCGGGCGGCGGGGCGAGCGGCACTTCGGGAGCGCAGGGATGCGGACGGTGACGTGGTGGGTGGCGATCGCGGCGGGCGCCGCGAGCCTCGGCTTTGTGCGCGGCGAGACCGTCGACGAGCCGGCCGCCGGGGCGGCACCGGCCGAGCAGCACGCGCTCGTGGCCTTTGCCAGGCCCGCCGCGCCGGTCGGCGGCGAGGCCGCGCTGCTCGACAGGATCGAGGCGCGCCTGCAGGTCGGGCTGCACACCTCGCGCGACGCGCTCGGCAGCCTGCACGTGCGCTCGGCAGCGGCCGGCGCGGACTGGAGTTCGGCCGGGCCGGCCAGCGCGGTCGTGCTCGTGGGCGTCGACGAACCCTGTCACGTCGTGAGCCACGTCGAGGCCGACGGCTGGCTGCGGCTGCGCACGCTGGGCGCGCCGACCTCCGGCGAGTTCTCCAGGTCGCACGAGGGCCGGCCGGTCTCGGTGCTCACGCGCCGCGGCGAGGTGCCCGGCGTGATCGTCATCGACTCCGTGCACCTGCGCGGCGCGCGTCCGGCGACCGTCGGCGAAGAGCATCTGTGGCTCGACGTCGGCGCCGACTCGCCGGACGAGGTGGCCGCGCTCGGCATCGAGCTGCTCGACGCCGTCGTGCAGCGCGAGCTCACCGAGTTCCACGGCGGGCGCCTCGCGGGCCCGGCGATCGGCCGGCGCGCGGCGGCGCTCGCGCTGCTCGAAGCCCTCGCCGAACTCGGGCGCGTCGGCAAGCTGCCCGACGCGACGGCCGTGGTGTTCGTCGCGCAGTCCACCGTCGGCTCGGGCAACCTCGGGCGCGGCGGCGAGGTCGCGCTGCGCCGCTACCGGCCCGAGCGCGTGCTGTGGCTGCGCGCGCGCGGCGGGCTCGAGGACGCCGTGGCGTCCTGGGTGCCGGGCCTCGCGCCCGGGCAGGAGGCCGGCGGCGCCGACTGGTCGGGGCTCGATTTGCGCGTCGAGAACGCGGGCAGCCTGGTCGAGACGGTGCAGTACGACGACGTGGCCTTTCTCACCGCCGAACTCGACCTGCAACTGCGCCTGATCGGAGGTGCGCTGTGACGCGGAGGCTCACGCACCCGCTGGCCGCGGCACTGCTCGGCGCGGCGCTGGCGCTCGCGCACGGCTGCGCGTCGCCCGTCGCGGCCGCGCGGCCGGCCGCGGGCGCGCCGCGCTCGGGGCCCGCG
>CAZBBB010000167.1:0-4545 GCA_964490005.1 uncultured Phycisphaerales bacterium
GCTCGCGGCGCGCCGCGCCGAGCGCGCCTGGGCGGCGCGCGCGATCGCCGACCACGCGCGGTGGGCGGCCGAACTCGAGGCGGGCCTCGCGCGCCACGGCCTGTCCGGCAGGCTGCGCCGCGGCGAGCACCATCTGGCGCACGCGCTGTCGGCCTGGCTGCCGAGCGGCCTGCCGCGCGCGCTGATCGTCACGCTCGACGGCTACGGCAGCGGCCTGGCCGGCAGCGCCAGCCTCGTCGAGCACGGCCGGCTCAGCCGCCTCGCCGCGCTGCCCTTCCCCCATTCGCTCGGCAGCTTCTACGAACTCGTCACCAGCGCGCTGGGCTACGCGCCCGACCGGCACGCCGGCAAGATCGTGGGCCTGGCGGCGTACGGCGAGGCCGGCCGGCTGGCGCCCGTGCTGCTGGGGCGCGCGCGGCAGGGCGGCGGCGAGCTGCGCCTGGCGCAGCCGCTCAATCCGTACTTCGCGCGGCACCTCGCGGCGCGCTTCGCGATGGTCGACGTCGCCGCCGCGTGGCAGCAGGTGCTCGAGGAGCTGGCCGGCCGCTTCGTGGCGCACTGGCTGGCCGAGACGGGCGCCGAGGCGCTGTGCCTGTCGGGCGGCGTCGTCGCCAACGTGAAGCTGAACCAGCGGCTGGCGGCGCTGCCGGGAGTGCGGCGGGTCTGGGTCGACCCCGGCATGGGCGACGGGGGCAGCGCGACCGGGCTCGCGCTGCTGCTCAGCCGCGGCGAGGCGCGCGCCGCGGGAGCGACGGACGCAGCGCGCCGTGCGCAAGAGGCGCTGCTCACCGGCGAGGCCCTCGACGTCGGCGCGCCCGGCGCGCCGCTGCGCGACGTGTCTCTCGGCCCCGCGTACGACGCCTCCGCCTGCGAGGCGGCGCTGCGGGAAGCCGGCCTGTCCGCCGAGCGCCCGGCCGACCTGCCCGGTGTGATCGCCGCGCGCCTGCACGCCGGTCAGGTCGTCGCGCGCTTCGGCGGCCGCATGGAGTACGGCCCGCGCGCGCTGGGCAACCGCAGCATCCTCTACCACGGACGCGACCCGGGCGTGAACCAGTGGCTCAACGCGCGGCTCGGGCGCACCGAGTTCATGCCCTTCGCGCCGATGACGCTGGCCGAGCACGCCGCCGAGTGCTACCTCGGCCTGTCCGGCGCCGAGCACGCCGCGCGCTTCATGACGCTCACCTTCGACTGCACGCCGGCGATGCGCGCCTGGTGTCCGGCGGCCGTGCACGTCGACGGCACCGCGCGCCCGCAGCTCGTCGCGCGCGACACGCACCCCGAAGTCCACGAGATCCTGCGGCGCCACCGCGCGCTCTCCGGCAGCCCCTCGCTGGTGAACACCAGCTTCAACATGCACGAGGAGCCCATCGTCGCCTCGCCCGCCGACGCCATCCGCGCCTTCCTGCGCGGCCACCTCGACGTGCTCGCGCTCGGGCCCTTCCTCGTCGAGAACCCGCAGCGCGCGCGTTGAGGGCCCAGGGCCGAAGCCCTCTCTCGGCGGCCGGTGACGGGAGTTGCGCGAGGTGCCAGGGGGCGAGCACGAAGGTGCGGATCACCGGCACCTCGATGCAGGCCGCGTGCCCCGGGCCCTTCGCGCCCCGCCGGGTCCAAGGCCTCGTCGGCACGCCGCACCACGCGCGCCGACTCGGCGCGCCCTCAAGGCGTCACTTCGAACCTGCGGCTCCCGCCGGGCTCGGCAGCCGGCGTGCCACGGAGTCCACGAACATCGACCGGATGTGCACGCGCTCGGGGGGCAGCCCCGCGTCGAAGGCGAGCCAGAAGTCGGGCCCCGGCACATAGAACACCTCGGGACCGACCTGGAAGGCATCGAACTCCAGACCCGCGTCGACCCGGAGACTCAAGCCGTTGGCGCGACGGCCGATCGTGACGGTGCCTGCGCCGGCCATCGCGTAGGTCCCGGCGGCAGCCGCACGCGTGCGCGCATCGAAACGCTGGAAACCGGCAGCACTCCACGTTCGCGGCGGGCGGTCCGCGAGCGCATCGACCAGATCGCGCTGCAGCGTGATGGTCCGCCACGGCGGCAACGACCCGTTGCTGACGAGGACCGCCGACTCGTCGCGGCTCCGGTCCCAGTACACGAACGCGTGGAAGGCGTTGATGCTGCCGGTGTAGTAGCCGCGCTCGCCGGTACCATCGCCGTACCAACTGAGCCCGGTGATCGGCGAGGCCTCGCCGTCGATCAGGCCACGCTGATGGCCCGCCGCGTAGACGTCGGCGGGAAGCGCCGTCCCGGCCGCGTGGGCACTGCCCCAGCGAGCGAGGTCCCTGGCCGAGAAGTACAGGTTGGAGGCGCCGAGGAACGCCTCCATGTCGAAGACGTCCACGACCTCCCAGGCGTCGTCCTTCCAGCGGTAGCCCAGCGTCCGGACGCCTTGCCAGTCGGCGAGCCGCGCCGGGCGCGCGAAGCTCGCCGTCATGGCCAGCCGCGAGAAGAAGCGCTCCCTGAGGAAGTCCTCGTAGCTCCGGCCGGTCACGCGCTCGACGATGAGCGCGCCGACGTCGTAGCCCAAGTTCGAATACTCGAAGCGGGATCCGGGCGGGAAGCGCGGCGTGGGCGCCTCACGCGCCACGATGCGCAGCATGGCCTGCGTCGTGCGGATCTCGTCGGGCGCGAAATGGGGATCGAAGAACTCGTAGTACGGAGGCAGACCGTTGCTGTGGTCCAGCAGTTGCCGCACGGTCGTCCGCGGATGCGGGTACTCGGCGACGTAGTCGGTGACGGGCGCATCGGGATCGATCCGCCCCTCCTGCACGAGCCACCAGAGGCTCGCGGCCGTGAAGGTCTTGGCGAGCGACCCGCCGTCCGTGGCCGTGTCCGGCGTGAAGGGCACGCCGGCCTCGCGGTTGGCCATGCCGAAACCGCGCGCGTAGACGATCTCGCCCCCGCGCGCCAGCACGACGGCTCCGCTGAACTCCTTGGCGGCGACCCGCGGCGCAAGCAGCGCGTCCACGCGATCCGTCAGGGCCGCCCCGCGGTCGACGCCCGCACAGCCGGCCAGGAGGACCGCGATCAGGATCGAAGCTCGCAGCGCCATGTTCAGTCGCGCCCGCCGAACACGCCGCTCCACTGCCGAGTCTCTCCCCACCCGCAGCACGGCCTCAGCCCCATGAGTCCCCCGCCGCCTCCATGAGCGCCTCGAGTCGCGCGTCCAGGTCGCGGCGCAGCTCGCGGCCGGCCTCCTCGCGCACGAGGTTGTGCAGCTCCCAGGGGTCTTCGCGCAGGTCGTGCAGGATCCAGCGCGTGTCCTTCGTGCGGGCGTAGAGGTGGCTCGCGGTGCGCACGCCGCGCCAGCCGGGCCACTCGATGGCGCGGCTGTGCAGGCACTGCAGCAGCACGGCCTCGCGCGTCGGCGCCGAGTCCTCGCCGCGCAGCCAGGCCGAGCGGTCGGCGCCGTCGACGGCGGCCGGCGCGGGCAGGCCCGCCAGCCCGCACAGCGTCGGCAGGATGTCGGGCGTCCCCAGCGGCGCATCGAGCACGCGGCCGCCGGGCAGACCGTCCGGCCAGCGCAGCAGGAAGGGCACGTGCGTCGAGGCGCTCCAGGGCTGCTCCTTGCCCTGGCTGTCCTGGCTGCCGAGCATCGAGCCGTGGTCGGAGGTGTAGATCACGAGCGTGCGGTCCTCGGCGCCGTGGCGCGCCAGCGCGTCGAGCAGCCGCCCGAACTGCGCGTCGAGCACGTGCACCAGGCCGTAGTAGAGCGGCAGGTTCTCGGCCGCCCAGGCGCGCGAGGCGGCGTCGCGCACGTTGGGCGGCAGCTCGATCGGGCCCTGCGGCGCGAAGCCCGGCGGCGGCGTGAAGGGATCGTGCGGCGGCCCCCACGAGAGCACGAGCAGCCAGGGACGCCCCGGCTCGCCGCGCGCGGCCGCCGCGGCGCGCTCCTCGGCGCGCCGCGCGAGCAGGTCGATCACCAGGTCGGTCTCCAGCTCGGCGCGGAACTGCCCGCCGCCCTCGAAACCCTCGTGCTCGCCGGTGACGTACTTCCAGTTCCAGTAGTCGTGCGCCGACATCTCCTGCTCGTCGCGCGGCGTGCGGGCGCAGACCGTCCAGGCCTCGTCGAAGCCCAAGCGGCGCGGGTCGCCGCTCGCCGTCTGCACCTCGCCGAGGTGCCACTTGCCGACGTAGCCGCACCCGTAGCCGGCCTCGCGGAAGGCGCGGCCCAGCGTCGTCAGGCCCATGCGCCCGGGCTCCCACTGCGAGCCGCTCACGCCGACGTTGAGCGGGTGGCGGTTGTTCGTGACGAGCCCGGTGTGGTGGCTGAAGGCGCCGCTCATGAGCGAGGCGCGGTACGGGCGGCACAGCGGCGTGCTGCTCACGGCCGAGGACAGGTGCAGCCCCTGCGCGGCGAAGGCGTCGAAGCGCGGCGTGAGCACGGCCTCGCGCGCGCCGACCGCGCAACCCAGCGCGCTGGCGCGGTGCGCGTCGGAGAGCACCAGCAGGATGTCGGGGCGCGCGCCGCCGCCGGGCGCGGGCGCCGCCGAGCCCTCCGGCGCGGACGCCGCGCCCGCGCCGGACGGCCGACCGCAGCC
>CAZBBB010000168.1:0-4473 GCA_964490005.1 uncultured Phycisphaerales bacterium
CACCCGCGCCGGCCCCGGCGCCGCGCTCGGCGGCGCTGGGCCAGCCGGCGCCCGACTTCACGCTGCCGCGCGCCGACGGCCAGGGCGCCGTCCGCCTCGGCAGCTTCGCCGGAGACAAGCCCGTCGCGCTGATCTTCGGCAGCCACACCTGACCGAACTTCCGCAACGCGGCCGGTCGGCTGATCGAACTGCACCGGGTCTGGGGCGAGCGCGTGCAGTTCCTGCTCGTGTACATCCGCGAGGCGCACGCCAGCGACGGCACCTGGCCGATGAAGGACGGGCCCGCGATCCAAGACCCCACCACGCTGCCCGAGCGCAGCGCGGTGGCGCGGACTTGCGTCGCCGACCTGGGCCTCGGCGACATCCCGGCGCTCGTCGACGGCCTCGACGACGCCGTGAACCTGGCCTACGAAGCCTGGCCCGACCGCCTCTATCTGGTTTCGCGCGACGGGCGCATCGCCTACAAGGGCGCTCGCGGCCCGGCCGGCTTCAAGCCGGGCGAACTGGAGGAGGCCCTCGAGCATGAGTTTCGTTCTCCGCGCTGAGCCGCGCGTCACCCGATGAGTCGCGGCGCGCTGCTGGCGGCTGTCGGGGGCCTGCTGCTGCTCGTGGCGGGGGCCGCGCTGCTGCTCACGCAGGGCGACGAGACGTCCGGGGCCGGGTCGCCCGCGCGCGAGGAGGCGCGCCCCGCCGGGGCGGAGTTGCCGAGCTTCGCTTCGGATCTGCAGCCCACGACCACGCCGCGCGCCGAGGCCGGCGCGCCGACGCCGCTCACCGGCGAGCCCGCGTCGGCCGCGCGCGATCAGGCGCCGGGCGCGCTGGCCCCGGCGGGCCCCGTCCGCCGCCTCGCCGGCCGCGTCGTGCGCCTCTCCGACGGCTCGCCGCTCGGGGGCGCGACCGTGCGACCCGCGCGCCTCGAAGTCCGCGACGAGGGGCGCCTCCTCGACTCCGAGCCCGACACGACGTTCGTCGCGAGCCACCTGTCGTTGCGTTTGGACGAACCCGCGTCGCGAAACACGGTCCTCACCGACGAGGCGGGACGCTTCGAGCTGGCCGACGTCGCCGCCGCGACGACGGCGCTCGAGGTGCTGCGCGTCGAAGGCTTCACCTTCGGGCCGCAGCCGTTCGAGATCGAGCCGGGCCGCGACGATCTGCTCGACCTGCTCTTCGTGTGCGACAGCGGCTTCTCGATCGCCGGGCGCGTCGTCGACGCGCAGGAGGCGCCGCTGCCCTTTGCGCACGTCCACGTGACCGACCGCGGCCAGGCGCAGGCCGACGCGGCGGGACGCTTCCTGCTGCGCGACGTCGCGCCGCGCAAGGACGCGCCCTCGGTCGAGGTGGCCGCGCGCGCGCCCTGGCACCGGCAGGCGAAGACCGACGTGCTCGTGCCGCGCGACGTGCGCGAGGTGCCGCAGGTCGTGCTGCGCCTGCAGGGTTCGGGCGTGATCGCGGGACGCGTCACGAACAGTCGCCGCGAGCCGCTGGCCGGCGTGCCCGTGTCCGTGCTGTGGGAGCAGTTGGCCTGGCACGGCACGCGCGCCGAGGAGCATCTGGGCGCGGTGAGCGACGAACTCGGCGAGTTCCTCGTCGACCACGTGCCCGAGGGCACCTGGCTCGTGCAGGCGGGCGTCGACGCGCCGGCCGCCGAGGCGCAGGACGCCGAGTCCGCAACGGCGCCCCCGGGCCTGGTCCCGCGTCGCGTGGCGGGCGTGATCGTCGCGACCGGCCGCAGGACGAGCCTCGACTTCGTGCTCGATGCGGGCGCGACGATCTCGGGGTTCGTGGGCGACGCGGCGGGCGGCCCGCTGGCCGACGCGAGCCTGGTGCTCGAGGCGCTCACGCGCTGGCCGGGCGAGGGCGAGGGTTCGTCGGTGACCTCCGGCGGCGCGTACACGCTCACGAGCCGCACCGAGGACGGCGTCAGCGAAACCGTGCTCTCGACGATCGAGCGGCGCGCGAGCGCCGACGCCCGCGGCCGCTACGAGCTCGCCGGCGTGACGTCCGGCGAGAAGCGGCTGACGGTGCGCGACACGGCCGGCCTGGCCGTGCCCGAGCAGTTCGACTTCACGGTCGCGCCGGGCGTCGAGCGGCTGAGCTTCGACTTCCTGCTGCCCGCCGCGCTGCGCGTCACGGGCCGCATCACCGACCCGAGCGGCGCCCCCGTCGCCGCGGCGCTGGTCCACATCCGGCCGCGGGGCACCCACGTGTTCAGCGCGGCCGACGCGGCGCGCACCGACGCGACGGGGCGTTACGAGATCGGCGGCCTGAAGCAGGGCCCGCACACGCTGCTGATCTCGGCCGCCGAGTTCGGCGACGTCTGGGAGCAGCTCGAGTCCCTGCCCGCCACGCTCGACCGCGTGCTGCGCCCGGCGCTCAAGCTGCACGGCGTCGTGACCGACGCGCGCGACGACCGGCCGATCACCGTCTTCGACGTGCGGCTCGAGGCCGAGGGCAACTCGGTCATGTGGACCGACGCCGAGTTCGACGACGGCGTCTTCGCGATGGACGTCGGGGACGACGCGCCGCAGCGCGTGACGATCCGCGCCGACGGCTACGCCGAGCAGAGCTTCGCCGACGTCGTGCCGAGCACCACGGCCTTCGCGCCGCTGCGCTTCCGGCTCGCGCCGCTCCCCTGAGCGGGCGCGGCCCGAGCGCTCAGTCGCGCCGGGCGGCCGTCGCCGTCTCCTGCACCAGGTGCAGCGTCTGCGTCGGGAAGGCGAAGGACGTGCCGGCCGATTCGACGATGTCCATGATGCCCAGCAGCACCTCCTGGCGCGCGTCGCGGAAGGCGTTGAAGTCGGGCACGAGGAACCAGCACACGACCTCGATGTCGAGCGAGCTGGCGCCGAAGCCGGAGAAGCGCACGATGACCGTGTCGGGCCAGATCTGCGCGTGGCCGCGCAGCAGCGCCTCGGTGCGCTCGAGCACCTGCCGGATCTGCGCCGCGCTCGTGCCGTAGGTCACGCCGATCGTGATCGCCAGGCGGAAGCGGTCGCGCGCCGAGAAGCTCTCGATGCGCATGTCGGCCAGGCGGCCGTTGGGCAGCGTCACGAGCGTGCGGTCGAGCGTGCGGATGCGCGTGCTGCGCATGCCGATGACCTCGACCGTGCCGGTGATCTCGTCGACCTTGACGAAGTCGCCGACGCGGAAGGGCTGGTCGACGCCGATCGAGAAGGCGCCGAAGAGGTTCTCGACCGTCTTCTGCGCCGCCAGCGCCAGGGCCAGGCCGCCCACCGAGAGGCCGGCGATCAGGCTGGCGATGGGGAAACCGAAGTCCGCCAGCACCGCGACGGCCGCCATCGCCAGCACGGCGACCTTGAGCACGCGCCCGCCGAGCGGGATGAGCGAGCGGCTCGCCGGCCGCGAGCTGGCCCAGGCCGTCTGCAGCATGTAGTTGGCCAGCACGTCGATCGCGCGCAGCATCGACCAGAAGAAGACGAGGAACAGGCCGGCGCGCAGCAGGCGGTGCACGAAGTCCTGCGCCGGCTCGTACAGGCCCAGCAGCGGCACGAGCGCGTAGGCGACGGCCAGCGACCAGGCCAGCGCGATGGGCCCGTCGAGGCGCGCGAGGATCACGTCGTCCCAGGTCGCGTCGGTACGCGAGGCCAGGCGGTTGAGCAGGCCGGCGGTGATGCGCGCCAGCAGCATGCCGACGAGCCAGGCGAGCACGGCCAGCAGGCCCAGCGCGATCCACTGCCACCAGAGCAGATCGGCGGGGCCCGGCTGCAGCAGCGCCGGCGGCAGCAGTTCGATCGCCCAGCGGTGCTCGAGATCGCCGTACCAGGACGGGATGCGCTCGACCGTCGCGCGGCTGAAGACCCAGTGCGGCGGCGGCGAGGCGGCGCGCGTCATGCGCACGGGCTCCGAGCCGCCCTCCTCGACGGGGATGCGGCCGACCTCGTCGGTGGCCGGCGACAGATCGTCGTCGGCGTCGCCGAGCGATTCGGGCGAGATGCTCTCCAGGTCGATCCAGACGTGGCGGTCGAGCACGGCCTTGAGCTGGCGCGCGAGCGCCGCGCCCTCGCCGCGGCGCGCCTCGGGCAGGTCGAGGAAGCGGGCGGCCTGCTCGAAGCGCTGCTCGCGACAGGCCTGCAGATACTGGGTCAGCGCGACGCGCGGGCTGTCGGGTTCGACGGGTTGCTCGCCCTGCGCCGCGTCCGCGCCGTCGTCGGCGACCCCGGCGTCGGCCTGGCCCGCGCCCGGGGCGCCGAGCAGCGCGAGACAGGCCAGCGACAGCGCGAGACGGCGGATCGACCTGCGGACGGCGACGGGCGGCAGCATCCTTTTCTCCGGCGAAAAACGAGCGCACAGGTTACGAAATGCGCGCCGCGCGGCGCAGCGCGCGCCGCGCCGCGCCACGGGCGCGCCACCCGCGCTGCGCGCGCGACCGCTACACTGCAGCCCTCGCGCGCCCGCACGGCGCGCCCGTCCTCCGCCCTCGGGAGCACCCGCAATGACCACGCACGCCGCCGG
>CAZBBB010000169.1:0-4440 GCA_964490005.1 uncultured Phycisphaerales bacterium
GCGGGCACGACGAGCGCGAGCAGACGCTCAACGCGATCCTGGTCGAGATGGACGGCTTCGAGACGGACGCGGGCGTGATCATGATCTCCGCGACGAACCGGCCCGACGTGCTCGACCCGGCGCTGCTGCGGCCGGGCCGCTTCGACCGGCAGATCGTGCTCGACCTGCCCGACGTGCGCGGGCGCGAGGCGATCCTGGTCGTGCACGCGCAGAAGGTGAAGCTGGCGCCCGACATCGACCTGTCGGTCGTGGCGCGGGCGACGCCGATGTTCTCGGGGGCCGAGCTCGAGGCGCTGATCAACGAGGGCGCGCTCATCGCGACGCTCAAGAACAAGGACAGCATCGAGCTCGACGACCTCGAGGAGGCGCGCGACAAGGTGCGCTTCGGGCGGCAGAAGAAGAGCCGCGTCATGGTCGAGGAGGACCGGCGCGTGACGGCCTGGCACGAGGCCGGGCACGCGGTCGTGGCTCATGAGCTCAAGGGCGTCGTCGAGCCGCTGCACAAGGTGACGATCATCCCGCGCGGGATGGCGCTGGGCGCGACGATGCAGCTGCCCGAGCGCGACAAGTACCACCACCGCAAGCGGGAGCTGCTGGGCATGCTCGCGGTGCTGTTCGGCGGGCGCGTGGCCGAGGAGCTGTTCTGCGACGACATCAGCGGCGGGGCGGCCAACGACATCGAGCGGGCCACCGAGCTGGCGCGCGCGATGGTGTGCAGCTGGGGCATGAGCGAGGCGCTCGGGCCGATGGCGCTCGGCGACCAGCAGGGCGAGGTGTTCCTCGGCGACGAGATGCTGCGCAGCAAGAACTACAGCGAGGCGACGTCCGAGGCGATCGACCGCGAGGTGCGGGCGATCATCGACCGGGCGCACGCCGAGGCCCGGGAGATCCTCGAGCGGCGGCGCGACGCGGCCGGGCGCGTGATGGAGGCGCTGCTGCGCTACGAGACGATCTCGGGCGAGGACGTCGGCCGGCTCATCGCGGGGCGGACGGTCGACGAGCTGCGGCGCGAGGAGGGGCCGGCGCGGCCGGCGGCCGAGGCGTTCGGCGGCGTCGAGCGGCCGCGCGCGGCGCGGGTCGACGACGAGCCCGAGGGCGGGCTCGGGCGCGGGCGCGTGCCGCTGCCCGATCCGGCGTGAGCCGGGGCGAGCGCCGGCCGCTGCCGGCGCCGGGGGGCACGCACGTGATGGGCGTGCTCAACCTCACGCCCGACAGCTTCAGCGACGGCGGGCGCTTCGCGGGGCCGGACGAGGCGGTGGCCGTGGGCGTGCAGCTCGCGGCGGAAGGGGCGGCGGTGCTCGACGTGGGCGCGGTGAGCAGCCGGCCGGGCGCCGCGCCGGTGTCGGCGGAGGCCGAGTGGGCGCGGCTGGCGCCGGTGCTGGCGGCGCTGCGCGCGGCGGTCGAGGTGCCGATCTCGCTCGACACGAGCCGGGCGTCGGTGCTCGAGCGTGCGCTGCATGCGGGCGTCGATCTGGTCAACGACGTGTCGGCGCTGGGGGACGATCCGGCGCTCGCGGGGCTCGTGGCGCGCGAGGGGCTGCCGGTGGTGCTCATGCACCGGCGCGGGAGCCCGGCGACGATGCAGGACGATCCGCGCTACGCGGACGCGGGGGCCGAGGTGCGCGCCGAGCTGCTGGCGGCGGTCGAGCGGGCGCGTGCGCAGGGCATCGCCCGCGAGGCGATCCTGCTCGATCCCGGCATCGGCTTCGGCAAGCGGGTGGAGGACAACGTCGCGCTGCTGCGCGAGCTGCCCGAGCTGGTGGCCTTGGGGCACCGCACGGTGCTGGGCTGCTCGCGCAAGAGCTTCCTCGGCGCGCTGACCGGCGCCGCCGTCGACGAGCGCGAGCACGCGACGACCGCGACGACGGTGCTGGCCGCCCTCGCCGGCGTCGACTTCGTCCGCGTCCACGCCCCCCGCCCCGCCCTCCACGCGCTGAAAGTCACCGCAAGGTGTCAGGCACAAGAGCGCGGTTTTTCGTAGTTGCGGTGCCAGGTCGTTCCGTCGTGAGCGACGGTGGGCGTGTTCGCCGCGCGTTGCCTGGCACCGGCGCTACGAAAAACCGCGCTCTTGTGCCTGACACCTGCTAGCGGCGGGAGAGGGCCCAGCGGATGAGTTGGGTGAACTTGGGGGTCTGGCCCTGCGAGAGCAGGCCGATGCGGAAGATGCGCGAGCCGGCGAAGATGCAGCCCACGCAGAACAGCAGCGTCGTGAGCACCGAGAGCAGCAGCTCCCACCAGGGCACGCCCGGCGGCATGGCGACGCGCAGCAGCATGAGCATCGGCGTCGCGGTCGGGATGAAGCTCACCACGCGCGAGACCGTCGAGTCGGGATGGCTGATGATCGCCCCGAAGAACATCATCGGGAACACGCACAGCATGATCACCGGCCCGATGAGGCTCTGCGCGTCCTGAAGCTCGCTGCAGGCCGCGCCGAGCGCCGTGCAGATCGACCCGTACATCAGCAGGCCCAGCACCAGGAACACCCCGAACCAGGCCAGGATGCCCGGGCCCACGGCCTCGACGACCGCCGGCGGCACCCCCTCGACGTTGTGCAGGAACAGCAGCCCGGCCCCGACGTACAGCACCGCCAGCGTCAGCGCGCCCATGACCGCCGCCAGCAGCTTGCCGCCCATCAGTTCGAAGGGCGTCACCGCCGACACGAGCACCTCGGCGATCTTCTGGATCTTCTCCTCGAGCACCGCGTTCATCATCGCGGGCGCGTTCATGAAGATGAGCATGTAGATCAGGAAGGCCAGCACGCTCGGCACGGCGATGTTCGCCGCGTCGTTCGACGCCTGCGCCTCGCGCAGCTCGCCCTCGGCGCCCACCGAGGGCAGCCCCTTCTTCTCCAGCGGCGCGCGCGCCGAGAGCTTCTGCATCAGCCCCAGGTCGAGCCCCGCCGCATCGAAGCGCCGCTGCCGCATGAATTCGTGGATCTGCTCGGCGAGCCAGTTCGGCAGCGCCTCGTTGGTCGGCGTGTTCGTCAGCCACGCCAGGCTCGCGTCGGCCCCGTCGCCCGCCGGCACGTCGGCGCCCACGACCATCCAACCCAGCAGCTCCTTGTCCTTCACGCGCCGGGCGAGCTCCAGCTGCAGCTCGGCCTCCGTGCCGGCCTCCGGCGCGGCCTCGAGCAGGAAGCGCGGCCGCACCTGCCGGTCGGGCTCCCGCTCGTCCCAGATCGCCGAGCGGTTGCGCTCTTCGAGCGCCCGGCCGATCGGCCCGGCGAGCAGGCCCGTCCGGTCGATGAGCACGAAGCTCTGCGGCGCGACGTCCTTCACGCTGCGCTCGATCGCGATGATGAACACGCCGGCGCCCATGAGCACGGGCATCAGCACCACGCCGATGATGAAGGCCTTGCTGCGCACGTTGCGCAGGTACTCGTTCCACGCGACCGCCAGCGTCTTACGCATCGCCCGCCCCCCGCGCGCTCGCCGCCAGCGCCTGCTGCGCCTCGGGCCCCGCGATCCTCACGAAGATGTCGTGCAGGCTCGGCTGCGCGACCTCGAAGTGGTGCACGCGCGTCCGCGCCACGAGCCAGCCCAGCAGCTCCTGCGGCTCGCCCGCCAGGCGCACCTCCATGTACTGGCCCATGTCGGACACGCGTCCGACGCAGGCGTGCCCGTCGAGCAGCGCGCGCCCGCCGTCGATGCGCAGCCGCAGCGTGTCGGCGCCGTAGCGCGAGGCGATCGCGCGCACCGGCCCGTCGAGCACCTTCTTGCCGCGGAAGATCATGAAGATCGAGTCGCACATGCGCTCGGCCATCTCCATGTCGTGCGTCGAGAAGATCACCGTCGTGCCGGCGCGGTTGAGGCTCAGGAAGGCCTCGCGCAGCGCCTCGAGGTTCACCGGGTCGAGCCCGCTGAAGGGCTCGTCGAGCACCAGCAGCTTCGGCGCGTGCAGCACCGTCGCGATGAACTGCACCTTCTGGGCCATGCCCTTGCTCAGCGCCTCGACCTTCCTGCCGGCCCACTCGCCCAGCCCCAGGCGCTCGAGCCAGCGCAGCCCCGCCGCCGCCGCGTCGGCCCGCGACAGCCCCTTGAGCGAGCCGTAGTACGCGAGCAGGTCGCGCACCTTCATCTTGCGGTACAGGCCGCGCTCCTCGGGCAGGTAGCCGATCTCGTCGTTGGCGGCCCGCGCGCCGCCGCGCCCGAGCACGACGATCTCGCCGCGGTCGGGCTCGATGATCCGCAGGATCATGCGCAGCGTCGTGGTCTTGCCCGAGCCGTTGGGCCCGATGAAGCCGTAGATCGAGCCCTCGGGGACCGACAGCGAGACCCCGTCGACGGCGACGTGCGCGCCGTAGGTCTTGGTGACGTCGCGCAGCGTGACCGCGTCCACTCGTCGCTCCTTGGGGGGCAGGGTGCCGGGCGCGCGATCATACGGGGCGCGGCGCGCGCGGCCCAAGCCGGCGGCGCCCCGCGCCGCGCCGCCACGCTCACG
>CAZBBB010000170.1:0-4430 GCA_964490005.1 uncultured Phycisphaerales bacterium
CCCGCCGACCAGCGCGCGCCGCAGGCCGGGCAGGCCGGGCCGGGCGGCCGGCGGCAGCGCCGCGCGCAGTCGGCGCACAGCGGCCCTGGGCCCTCGCGCCGACACGCGGCGCAGCTTCCCGGGAGCAGCAGTTCGAGCAGGCCGCGGGCCGCCTCAGAGCAGACGCTGCCGACCCACCTTGCGCACCGGAGCGAAGGGTTCGTCACCGGAGGACTCGCCGGGCGCTCCGGGCGGCAGCCGCAACGCCGCGCGCACGCGCTCGGCGTACTCGCCGGTCGAATCGTCGACGTGCGGAGCCACGCCGAGCAGTTCGCCGATCTCGCGCGCGAGCGCCGGCCGCCGGTCGATGATCTGGCTGCCGCGTTCGGCCAGGAAGGACGAGAGCAGTCTCCGGAAGGCGCCGCGGCTCCAGACCTGGCAGGCGAGGCGCAGCAGGCTCGCGAGCACGACGACGAGCGCGGTGAGCGCGAGGAAGGCCTGCAGGCGCGGACCGAGCGGAGCGGCGGCGTGCGCCGTGGCCGGCGCCGGCAGGAGCTGCGCCACGATCTGCAGCGAGAAGCCGAGCATCAGCATCACGAAGCCGGTCGCGACCTCGGCCTTCACGCGCAGCTGGTCGTGCACCGCGCGCAGGTCGAGTTCGCGCTCGGCGCCGAAATACTCGGCCAGCAGGCGCCGCGGCGTGCGCACCCCCATGGCGTTCGCCAGGAACACCACGCCCACGATCGCCAGCGCGAGTCCGACGGTCGAGAAGGTGAGGAACGAGAGCACGGGACGCGCGGCCTGGCGGGAAGCGGGGCGCGGGCATAATGGCACAGTCGGGCACGCGCGGCGATGGCTCCGGTCGGGCGGCAGGCGGCACGACGGAGGCGCGCGGCCGCCGTTACGCGCCGAAGATCCCCGCGCGCCAGGCGAACCAGGCCGTGACCGCCGCCACGAACAGGACCATCAGCCCCTCGGCGTTGTCGGCAAAGCGCTCGCGGGCCCAGCCGCGCACGTTGCGCCCGTGCGGCCGCCAGCTCGGGATGATCTCGGGCACGGCCGCCGCCCAGGCCGCGTAGGCCTGGCCGTGCAGTTCGGTCAGGCGCGTTCCCTCCACGCGCCGCTTGCGCGGGATGTAGTAGCCGAAGAAGACGCCCAGCGCGAGCGCCAGGACGAGCGCGTTGAGCGGCACCGTCAGCCCGCCCCACGTCACCGGCATCCAGGCCATGACGCCGAAGCCCGACAGGATGCACAGCCGGCCGAAGTAGAGCGGGTTCTGCACGTAGCGATAGGGCCCCGAGACGGCCAGCTCCTTGCTCTTGAGCAGGTGCCCGGCCGCCCACGCGCGCCAGGCCTCGCCCAGCGCCACGAGCAGCGCGCCCAAGCCGACGCTCAGCGGCGTGGGCGTGCTCAGCAGCGCCAGCGCGGCGATCAGCCCGTAGGCCACGGCCACCCGCAGGCTGCCGGCCAGGCCGTGCTTGCGCAGGCTGCGCAGCGTGCGCGCCAGCGGGCCGGCGTCCGCGCTCACCGGGCGGCCTTCGTTCGTGCGCGTTGCGCCTTCCATCGCTTGAAGCTCCTCAGCAGCAGATACCAGCGCGGCGGCCGGTTGACCAGGACGTGTTGTTCGGGAGACAGCGGCGCGCCGTGCGCGAGGCGCTGGCGCGCGGCGGCCAGCCGGTCGAGGCGCTGCAGGCCGCGCGCGAGCGGGCCTCGCAGGAAGCGGCGGCCGTCGACGGCCAGCTCGAAGTCGATCACGCTCACCGCGCCGTCCGCGTCGACGAGGATGTTGCGCCGGTGCAGGTCGGAGATGGAGATGCCGCGCGCGTGGATGGCGGCGACGATCGCGTCGAGGCGGTCGAAGGTGCCCGGCGGCGTGCCGCCCCGCGGCCATTCGGTGAGCAGCCTCCCGGGGAGATACGACATGACCAGCCCGCCCGGCCAGGCGCCGAGCAGTTCGGGCACGCCGCCGATGCCCGACAACCGGGACAGGATGCGCGCCTCGCGCGCCAGCGCCGAGCGCCGCAGGCGGCGCGCCCACGCGCCGCGCGCCGCGCTGCCGTCCTTGCAGACGACGCGCGATCCGTCGGGCCGCTCGGCCACGAACACGCGGGCCTTGGTCGCGTTGCGCACCGGCGCGAGCGGCCGCCAGGACAGGCCGTCCCAGGGCGCGGGCAGCGCGCCGGGGCGGGTCGCCGCGTCGAGCGGAGCGCGCAGCTGCTTGGCGCGTCGCGCGCTGCGCGGCGGGTCGTCACGCCTGTGCATCGGGGCCGCTCCGGTCGTCGTCGAAGCCGCGCGGGCATCCATCGCGGCATGCTAGCATCCGCCCTTTGCGGTCGAATCGCGTCCGCGCAGCCTTCGGGACAGCTCGCCGAGATGGAACGCCCCGAGATCGACGACGAGGCCGTCGCCGCGGTCGCGCACCTCGCTCGGCTCGGCCTGCCGGCCGCCGAGCAGGCCGCCGCCGCCGGCCAACTCGCCGGTCTGCTGCGGCACTTCAAGGCGCTGCAGGAGGTCGACACGACCGGCGTCGAGCCGCTCGTGCACGCGCAGGCCGGCGCCGTGAGCCCCGCGCCCGGCGCGCCGCGCGACGCGGCCGACGAGCGGCAGGCGCTGCTGCGCCTCACCGAGCACGTGCGCGAGGGCTTCTTCGTCGTGCCGCGCGTGCTCGACGCCGACTTCTCGGACGGCGCCGATGGCTGAGCCGGCCGTCCCCGGGCGCGCCGCCGCGCTCGCCGCCGCCGTGCGGCGCGGTGCGGTCGACCCCGTCGCCGTCGTCGAGCAGGCGCTGTCGGCGGCCGAGGCGGCCAACGCGACGCTGCACGCCTGGCTCGACCTCGACCGGCCGGCCGCGCTCGCGCGCGCCGCGCAGATCGGCGCGCTGGTGCGCTCGGGGCGCGACCCGGGGCGGCTGGCGGGCGTGCCCGTCACGCTCAAGGACAACATCGCGCTGCGCGGCGCGACGCTCAGCGCCGGTTCGCGCATCCTGCAGGGCTACCGCGCCCCCTACGACAGCCACGTCGCGCAGCGCCTGGTGGCGGAGGGCGCCGTGCCGCTCGGGCGCGCCAACCTCGACGAGTTCGCCATGGGCGCGAGCACCGAGAACTCGGCCTTCGGCGCCACGGCCAACCCCTGGGACCCGCGCCGCGTGCCCGGCGGCAGCAGCGGCGGCAGCGCGGCGGCGGTGGCCTGCGGCGCGGTGCCGGTGGCGCTCGGCAGCGAGACGGGCGGCTCGATCCGCCAGCCGGCCGCGCTGTGCGGCATCACCGGCTTCAAGCCGACCTACGGCGCCGTCTCGCGCCACGGGCTGGTGGCCTTCGGCAGTTCGCTCGACGTCATCGGCCCGCTGTGCGCGGATGCCGCCGACGCGGCGCTCGTGCACGACGTGCTCTCGGGACACGATCCGCGCGACGGCAGCAGCACGCCCGGGCCGCGCGCCTCGGCCCTCGCGGCCGCGGCCGCGGGCGCCGGCGCGCTGCGAGGCCTGCGCATCGCCGTGCCCGGCGAATTCCTGGACGGCTCGGTCGACGCGGGCGTCCGCGCGCGCATCGAGGAGGCCCTGGCGCTGCTGTCGCGCGGCGGCGCGCGCGTCGAGCAGCTGCCCGTCGGCCGCCTGCCGCTCATGCGGCACGCGATCCCGGTCTACTACATCGTCGCCTCGTGCGAGGCGAGCAGCAATCTGGCGCGCTTCGACGGGCTGCGCTACGGGCCGCGCGTCGCCGGCGCGGACCTGCTGGCGACCTACGCGCAGACGCGCGGCACGCTCTTCGGCCCCGAGGTGCGCCGCCGCATCCTGCTCGGCACCTTCGCGCTCTCGGCCGGCTACCAGGACGCCTGGTACAAGAAGGCGCTCGCCGTGCGCCGGCTGATCCAGCGGGAACTGCTCGCGCTGCTCGACGAGTTCGACCTGATCGCCGGTCCGGTCTCGCCCTTCACGGCCTTCGAGGCCGGCGCGCGCACCGACGACCCGTACCAGATGTATCTGTGCGACCTGCTCACGGCGCCGGTCTGCCTGGCGGGCCTGCCTTCGGTCTCGGTGCCCTGCGGGCTGGCACCGGCCGCCGACGGCACGCCGCTGCCGGTCGGCCTGCAACTGAGCGGCGCGCTGGGCGCCGACGACCGCGTGCTCGCCGCGGCCGCCGCCTTCGAGGCGCTGCGCGGGCCGCCCGAGCGCTGCGCGGGCTGGCGCGGCGCGGCGCCCGGAGAGCGCGCGCGATGAGCGGCACGGCGACGGTGTACGAGACGGTCATCGGGCTCGAGGTGCACGTGCAGCTCGCCAGCACGAGCAAGCTCTTCTGCCGCTGCGAGGCGCGCTTCGGCGCGCCGCCCAATGCGCTCGTGTGCGCGGTCTGCACCGGGCAGCCCGGCGTGCTGCCGGTGCTCGACGGCGAGGCGCTGCGCCTCGGCGTGCTGGCCGGGCTCGCGCTCGGCGGCACGATCGACCCGGCCACCAA
>CAZBBB010000171.1:0-4339 GCA_964490005.1 uncultured Phycisphaerales bacterium
GTGACGCGGGCGGCGCGCTCGGCGAGGCGGGCGCAGCCGAAGGCGGTCCCGTCGGCGACGCCGCGCGCCCCGCGCGCGTCGAGCGCGACAGCACCGCGACCGGCGAGGCCGCGCTGCGGCTCTACGGCGGCAGCTGGTCGGCGACCTGCCTGCGCATCGCGCGCCAGGTGGCCGAAGCCCTGCAGCACGCGCACGAGCACGGAGTGCTGCACCGGGACGTCAAGCCCAGCAACGTCATGCTCACGCCCGACGGCCGCGTGCTGCTGCTCGACTTCGGCCTCGCGACCGGCGAGGGCAGCGAGCGCCTCACCGGCACCGGCTCGCATCTCGGTTCGCTGGCCTGGATGTCGCCCGAGCAGGTGCGCGGCGAACACGCCGCGCTCGACGCGCGCACCGACGTCTACTCGCTCGGCGCCACGCTCTACGAGCTGCTCACGCTGCGCTCGCCCTACGCGTCGGGCGACTCGGAGACGACGCGCGCGCGCATCCTCGACGGTCGGCCGCTGCCGATCCGCGAACTGAACACGGCCGTGCCGCGCGACGCCGAGACGGTCTGCCTCAAGGCCATGGACCGCGATCGCGCGCGGCGCTACGCCGGCGCCGCCGACTTCGCGGCCGACCTCGCCAACGCGCTCGAGCTGCGCCCGGTCGCCGCGCGACGCCTCGGCGCGCTGCTCACGGCGCGCCGCTGGGCGCAGCGCCGACCCGCCGCCGCGACGGGGATCGTGCTCGGCGCGCTGCTGCTGGTGGCCGGCCCCGTCGGCTGGCAGCTCAACCAGCGGCGCAATGCCCGGGAGCTGCAGGCGAGTTTCGAGCGCTCCGAGCGCGACTTCGGCGCGGCGCTCTCGGCCATCGGCTCGGTGCTGCGCGAGTCGGCCGTCGAGGACCTGGAGGACGTGCCGCGCATGCAGCGCGCCCGCTTGGCGTCGATCGAGGCCGCCATGAAACTGTTCGTCGAGCTGGAGCGCGACCGGCCGGACGACGTGCGCGTGCTCGACGAGGGTGCGGCGCTGCACGCCGCGCGCGGCGACGTGCTGCGCGACGTCGGCCGGCCCGACGAGGCGCGGGCGGAGTTCCTGGCGGCGGCGGCGCTGCACCGGCGGCGGCTGGCGAACGACCCGACCCCCGAGCGGCGGGAGCGGCTGTCGGCCGCGCTCAATCTCGCCGGCAAGGCGAGCTACGCGACGCTGCGGGCCGACCAGGCCCTGCCGTTCTACGACGAGGCCGTCGAGCTGCTGCGGGGCGCGCTCGCGGACGCGCCCGACCACGCCGAACGGCGGCGCTTTCTGGCGCTGACGCTGTCCAACCGCGCCGAGGCGCAGCTCGGTCGCGGCGAACCCCAGGCCGCGGCGCGCGACCTGGACGAAGCCCGCGTCCTCATGGACGCGCTCGCCGAAGAACGCCCCGACGACCCGGCCGTGCTCTGGACGCGCGCCCGCGTCCTGAGCGACCTGTGCGACCTGGCCCGGCAGGCGGGTGAGGACGCCGCCGCGCTCCGGCACGCGCAAGACGCGCTCGCCGGGCATCGGGCCGCGAGCGCCGCCGCGCCGGGCAGCCGCTACGAGGCCTTCGACGTCACGACGGGACTGCGTCAGCTCGCGCTCGTGCTCGTCGGCCTGCGCCGCCAGGACGAGGCCGAGCCGCTGCTGCACGAGGCGCTCGACCTGGTCGAGGCGCTGCTGCGCGACTTCCCCGAATCGGCGCGGTACCAGCGCCAGCGGATCGAACTGCTCGACGTGCTGGCGATCTCCGCCGGACGCGCCGGACGGCACGAGGAGGCGCGCGAGCTGCTGCTCGCGAACCTCGCGCACAAGGAGCGCCTCGCCGACTCGGAACCGGACCGCTGCGACTACGCGCTGGACGCCGCGCAGTCGCTGGGCAACGTCGCGAACACGCTCGTGCAGCGCCACGAACGGCTCGAGGAGGCGCTCGCGCTGCTCGAGCGCTGCGAACGGCGGGTGGCGGCCTGCGTGAGCGCCGAGGCCGCGGCCGCCGTCGTGCGGCGCGTGCAGGGCCAGGCGCGCTACCTGCGCGCGCTGGCCTTGTGTCTGCTCGACCGCGACGAGGCGCGCGCGGCCGTCGAGGCCTGGGCGGGGCTCGCCGGGTCGGATCCCGGCGAGCTGCGCTACGCCGCCGACCTGTGGAACGAGTGGATCCTCTCGGTGCGGCGCGCGCGCCCCGAAGGGGCCGGGCGCGCGGCGGCCGAGGCCGAGGGCCGCGCCGCCATGTACGCGCTGCTGCACCGCGCCCTCGACGCCGGCTACGACGACCGCCACGAACTGGAGAGCACGCCCGCGCTCGATGCCTTCCGCGACGACCCGGAGTTCGTCGCGCTGCTCGCGCGCCTGCCCGCGCCCGAGGGCTGACGTCGCGCGGGACGAAACGGCCGTCGTCGGTTATGGTCGGGCGATGCGCCACGCCCTGATCGTCTTCGCGCTCGCCCTCGGCCTGCTGCCGGGCGCGCCGCGCGCCGCCGCCCAGTCCGCGGGCTGGACGGACCTCGGCTTCGCGCTCGCCGGAACGCTCGGCGAGCCGGTGCTGAAGGCCGAGGGCCCGCTCGCGGGCGGCTCGGTGCTGCAGCTCGACCTCACGCGCGTGCTGCCCCACCATCACGCCTACCTCGTCGCCGGCTTCGGCGTCGTGTACGCGCCCTACAAGCTCGGCATCCTCGTGCCGAAGCCCGACGTGCTCGTCGAGTTCTCGACCGGCGAGTTCGGCTCCGTGACCGTGCTCGTGCACTGGCCGCACGGCATCCCCGCGGGCGTGCCCTTCGCCGCGCAGTTCTGGATCAACGACGAGGGCGCGCCGGCCGGACGCGCCGGCAGCAACGCCGTGGGCAAGTTCACGCCCTGACGGCGTCGATCGCCGCGCCTCAGGGCGCGGGCACGTGCGGCGCGGCGACCCAGGCGTCCCAGAGAGCGAGGCTCGGTCGCGGCTCGCCGAGTTCGTCGATCAGGCCCATGTCCTTGAAGATCGACAGGATCTCGGCCTCGCTCGGCGGCACGGGCGCGCCCGACGCAAGGAAGGCGTCGAGATCGTGCAGCGAGAGCCAGGCCACGAACAGCGCGCCGAGGCGCTGCGCGTCGGCCAGCAGCACGTCGAGCACGGCGAGCTGGTCGAGCGGCGAAGCCGGCACGCTCAGGCCCAGACCGGGCAGGTCGAGGTCTTCGGCCGCGCCGCCGGTCTCCGCGATCGCGAAGGGCTTGCCGGGAGCGAGCGCGAGCACGCGGTCGAACCAGTCGGGCGGCAACTCGCCGGGCTGCAGCGCGCCCACGAGCGTCGGCACGAACCACGGGTAGGTGCTCACCGCGACGAGGTCCGAGACGAGCAGCAGTTCGGCCAGCACGTCCTCCTGCACGACGGGCTCGACGACGAGGTAGTCGATCTGCACGGTGAGGCACAGCGGCAGCGCCGGGTACTCGAGCTTGAGAGCGGCGTACGTCTGCTGCAGCAGCGAGAGCAGCGCGGCGTAGCTGGCCGGCGCCTTGTCCGCGAGCGCGATCATGTTCGGCTCGATGGCGTACGCGAAGACCTCCGGCGCGAAGCGCTCGATGAGCAGCCGGCACCAGGCGACGTAGTTCGACACGACGAGCGGGTCGTCGAAGGCCAGCGCGTCCCAAGGCGGCGGCAGCGCGCCGAGGCCCGCGTCGGGGGCCAGGCCGTCGCGCGCGGCGTTGAGCGGGCTCGTCCCGACGTAGACCGGCCCCGGCGAGAGCGCGGCGCGCGTCGCGAGGTCGGACTCGACGTCGGCCGGCAGCGGCTGCCCGGCCGCGAGCGCCAGCCACGGCACGCCCGCCGTGATCTGGTGGCTGAGCAGGTCGGAGTGCGCGGCGAACTCCGCGTAGGCCGCCGTCATGATCGCGTGCAGCTCGTCGGGATCGGACGACCAGTCGGGCGGGAGCGCGTGCAGGCTGACGAAGAAGGCGCGCTCGGCGATGCCGCCCGCTCCCTGCGGAACGACCGCCGCCGGGCCGCCGCCCCCGCCTCCGCCCCCGCCACCGCACGCGACGGCCGCGAGCAGGATCGACGAGCGGGCGAGCGCGCGGGCGGAGGACAAGCACCCCTTCTCGATCCCGCCCGCGGACGAGTTGAGCCGCTCCTACTCCCAGTGCTCCCACTCGTGATTCGCGGCCGCGAGCTGCTCCTGCAACGCGGCGATGCGGCGGGAGGCCTCGCGCAGCTTCTCGGGCACCGAGCAGACCTCGGGGCGCGCGACCTCGGCGTGCAGGCCGGCCAGCTCCTGTTCGAGGGCGATGATGCGCTGCTCGAGCCGCTCGAAGTGGAACGGATTGCGCGGCGACTTTCCGCCACCGCGCGCGCCCCGGGTCGGCTCGGCGGC
>CAZBBB010000172.1:0-4301 GCA_964490005.1 uncultured Phycisphaerales bacterium
CGCCGCGGCGCGGCGCCGCGCCGCGCCGCCCACGGCCGGACGCTGGAGCCTGCAGCGGACCTCCGCCGCGCCCGAGCCGCCGGGCGCCGAGTTCGTCGCGCGCGCGCTGCTGCGGCGCACGGGCGTCGTGTTCCGACGCACGGCGCTGCGCGAGAAGCTGCCGATCGTCTGGCGCGAGGTGCTGCTCGTGCTGCGGCGGCTCGAGGCGCGCGGCGAGGTGCGCGGCGGGCGCTTCGTGGCCGGCTTCTCCGGCGAGCAGTACGCGCTGCCGAGCGCCGTCGAGCAGCTGCGCGCGCAGCGGCGGCAGGCCGAGGGCCCGCGGCTCGCGGTCGAGGTGGCCGCGAGCGATCCGCTCAACCTGGCCGGCATCCTCACGCCGGACGAACGCGTGGCGAGCACCGCGCGCCGCACGGTGCGCGTGGTGTGAGGCCGAAGCAGGGAGCCGACGGCATGAACTGGCACGACGTCTCGCGGCCTCTCCTCGTGGGTCTCGCGCTGGCGGGCGCCGGCCTGGCGCGGCCCGCCTCGGCGCAGTCGGTCGTCTCGGCCGCACGCGCACCCTTCCCGAACTTCGAGAGCGGGCCGGTGAACGCGCTGCTGCTCGCGCCGGACGGGACGCGGCTCTACGTGCTCAATACCTCCGATGGGCGCGTGGAGGTCTGGAGCACGGGCACGCCGCCCGCGACGCGCGCGCCCCGGGGAGCCTCCGCGGGGCGCGGCGCGACGGCCGGGCCGCTCCCGGGCGCAGCCGGCCCGGCGGGCGGGCCGCCGGCTCCGGCCGCTTCGCCGGGCGCGGCGCCGCCGCTCTCGAAGGGCGTGGCGCTGCAGTACGTCGGCGCCGTGTTCACCGGGCTCGAGCCGGTGGCCATGGCGCTGCACCCCGACGACGCGAACACGCTGTTCGTCGCCAACCACGTCTCGGACAGCGTCGCGGTGCTCGACCTGCCGAGCCTCTCGGTGCGCGCGACGATCGCCGTCGGCGACGAGCCGCAGGGGTTGGTCGTCGCGGGCGGCACCCTGTTCGTCGCCTGCGCGCGCGCGCCCGACGGGCCCGTGCCGCCGGCGCAGCTCGTTCCGGCGCCGCAGGTGGCGCACGTCGTGGTCGCGCGCTCGGCGCAGCCGCCCTACGGGCATCTCGCCACGCTGCCCATCGGCGCCGTCAAGCCGCGCGACCTGGTCGCCGTCGACGACACCGTCTTCGTCATCGCGCAGAACTCGGGCAATCGCACGACGATCCTCGACGAGACGGCCGCCAAGCAGCTGGGCCTCGAGCAGGAGGTGCCCGACGCCTTCGACGCGCCCTTCAGCGTGAACCCGGTGCTGCTGCGTCCCGAGTGGGACGCCCTGCCCTTCACGCGCGGCTGGTACATCCCCAACGCCGGACGCATCGTGTTCGACAGCGAGTATCCGGCGCTCGTGCCGCAGCTCGCCGACCGCGACGTGGTCGGCATCGACGTCGAGACGCTGACCGTGCTGCCCGGCGCGACGACCGGCGTGGGGACGACGCTGTTCGACATCGAGCGCTCGCCGTCCACGGGACGGCTGTGGGTGGCCGCGACGGAGGCCCGCAACCGCACGCGCTTCGAGCCGGTGCTGCGCGGCGCGGCGCTCGAGAACCGCGTGGCGATCGTCGCGCCCGGCGGCGCCGTGCAGCAGATCCTCACGCTCGCGCCGCCCTTCACGCAGGCCGCCCACGCCCAGCCGGCCGTGATCGCCTTCGGGCAGGTCGGCGCGACGCCGCTCGCCGCCGTGGCCTGCCTCGGCTCGGCCAGCGTCGTGCTGCTCGACGGCGCGAGCGGCGCGCTGCTCGGCGAGTTCGCCACCGGCGAGATCCCGTCGGGCCTGGCCCTCGACTCCTCGCGCGGCGTGCTGTGGGTCTATGCGCGCGGCGACCACGCGCTGCGCGCGCACGACCTCTCGAAGAACGGCGCGCTGCTTGGTCCGCCGCGCCCGCTCGCCGTCGATCCCGAGCCGCCCGCCGTCCGCGCCGGTCGCAGGCACCTGTACGACGCGCGCGCCTCGAGCGGTCACGGCACGGGCAACATGTCCTGCGCGAGCTGCCACGTCTACGCGCACGACGACCACCTGGCCTGGGACCTCGGCGATCCGGGCGGCAGCTTCGCCTACTACTTCCCCGACGTGCTCGGCGGGCTGGCGAGCTTCACGGGCCAGATCGTGACGGCGCCCACGACGCCGATCCTGTCGCCGCTCAAGGGGCCGATGGTCACGCAGTCGCTGCGCGGCCTGCTCGACCCCGACACCAAGGACGACCTGCCGCTGCACTGGCGCGGCGACCGGCGCACGCTGCACCAGTTCCGCGGGGCCTTCTCCGGGCTGCTCGGCGGCGCGGGGCTGTCGCCGGCGCAGATGCAGTCCTTCGCCGTGTTCGTGCGCAGCCTGCGCTACGCGCCCAATCCGCTCCAGCCGAAGGACCGCCACTACACCGGCCTGGCGGCGACCGGCAAGGACACCTACGGCCTGACGCCCGGCGTGCCCGGCAAGGACTACGTCGCCGGCTCGGGCTTCGTCTGCGCCTCGTGCCACCTCGGCGAGTTCGAAGGCAAGAGCGACTTCACCGGCGGGCGGCCCGTGGCGAGTTCGGGCAGCTTCACGCAGCTCTTCCAGACCGCGCAGCTGCGCTTCATCTACGAGAAGGACGACAAGTTCGTCTCGGGCTTCGGCGCGCTGCACGACGGCGCGGTCGACGGCGTGCGCGGTTTCATGGACTTCGTCGTGCCCAACGGCGGCCTGCCGACCTTCAGCAACTTCACGACCGCCGACAAGGACGCCGTGGCCGAGTTCGTCAAGGCCTGGGACACCGGTCTGGCGCCGCTGGTGGGCGCGCAGTGGACGCTCGACGCGGGCACGACGGGCGAGGTGCACGCCGTGCTCGATCTGTACGAGGCGCAGGCGCGGCCTCCGGCGGGCAACGTCGATTTGATCGTGAAGGGCCGGCGCCTCGACCTCGACGAGCCGCGCGGCGCGCATTACCGCTTCGACCCGGATCTCGGAGCGTGGGGCTATCGCTTCGACACCGGCGCCTTCGTCGATCGGACGGCGCTGCTCGCCGCGGTGAACGCGGGCATCGCGCGCTTCACCTTCACCTGCGTGCCGCCGGGCCAGGGCGAGCGCCTCGGGCTCGACCGCGACGAGGACGGCGCCTTCGACTTCGCCGAAGTCCTGGCCGGGACGGACCCCGACGCGCCCGACACCGACGGCGACGGCTGGCTGGACGGCGACGAGCCGGCGCTGGGGGGCGACCCGCTGCTCGCCGACACCCACCTCCCCGACGGCGTGCCGCCGACCGTGCTCTCGCCGCGCGCGCTCGAGATCTTCGTCGACACCGCGACGCTTTCGTTCCGCACCGACGAACCGGCGCAGGTGCTCGTCGAACTCGGCCTGAGCGCGGGGTCCTGGCTGCTGCCGGCGGTGGACGGGCCGCCCGGGCTGGCGCGCACGCACGACGTCGTGCTCACCGGCCTGCCGGCCGGCAGCGAGATCTTCTGGCGCGTCACGGCCACCGATCGCGCCGGCAACGCCGGGAGCGCGACGGGCAGCTTCACCACGCTGCCGCTGTTCGTGCACGTCGGCGAGCTGACGCTCGAGGCCTCGGGCAGCGGTCCCTTTTCGCCGCGGGCCGTCGTGCGCGTGCTCGACCACGCCGATCAGCCCGTCGCCGGCGCGCCGGTGCGCGGCTTCTGGGCCGGCGACCTCGGCGGGCAACCCTGGGAGCAGGTCGCGATCAGCGGCGCCGACGGGCGCGCCGAGTTCCTGCTGCAGCCCTATACGCCGGCCGCGCCGACGACGATCGCCTTCATGCCCGGCTACATCGGTTCGCCCTTCCCGTCGGCCGGCGCCTGGTTCGTCGGCCTGGGCGGCGGCGCGGCGGGTTTCTTCTACGACCAGACGCGCAACGTCGCGGGGCACGTGGTGCTGGAGCTGCCCTGAGGCGCGCGCCGCGCGCCGGCCCCGCTCAGAGCGTCAGCCACGGCCCTTGGCCGCCGCCCGGCGGCAGGTTGACGGCCGCGACGCGGAAGCCGCCCGCGGGGCGCGCGAGCCCGGTCGTGTCGACGAGCAGCTCGCCGTCTCTGAACTCCGGGAGCAGGTGACGCGGCACGTCGTCGCCCAGGTCGACGACGAGATACGTGGTCTCCGTGAGGTGCTCGCCGCCGAAGCGCGCCAGCGCGCCCTGCCGGCGCAACCACGCGAGGACGGGCGGCGGCACGCTCTCGCCGACGTCGAGGTGCCTCGCGGGCCCCGCGCGCGGCGGCAGGCCGGCGCGGACGGGCACCGCGCGCCAG
>CAZBBB010000173.1:0-4242 GCA_964490005.1 uncultured Phycisphaerales bacterium
CCGCGCGCGGCGCCGATGCGCGAGGCGCGCCGGCGCTCGCTTCGCCCGGCCCCGGCGCGCTCGTCGTCACGCGCCCGGCGCGCGCGCCGACGAGTTCCTCGTAGATCGCTTCGTGGATCGGCCCGATCACGTCCCAGGTCCAGCGCCGCTCGACGGCGGCGCGGCAGCGCGCGGCCGTCCCGCGCGCCCGCGCGATCGGCAGCGCGGCCTCGATCGCCGCGGCGAGCGCATCGGGGCCGCCGTCGGCCGCGAACAGCTTGCCGTGGGCCTCGTCGTCGAGCACCTCGGGGATCGCGCCGCTGTCGGCGCCGACGACGTAGGTGCCGCTCGCGAGCGACTCGACGAGCACCAGGCCGAAGGCCTCGTTCACGGAGGGCAGCACGCTGAGCGTCGCGTCGCGGTACTGCGCGGGGACGTCCTGCCTCCGTCCGAGGCCGAGGATCTCGACGCGCGGACGCAGCTCGGTCGGCAGCAGCGCGAGCAGTTGCGCGCTGCGGCGGTCGTCGGTCAGGCCCGAGAGGCGCAGGCGCGCGGCCGGCACGCGCGGTGCGAGCCGCGCGAAGGCGGCGACGAGCAGCTCGACGCGCTTGCGCGGGTCGAGCAGCGAGGCCGTGCAGAGGATCTCGGCCGAGGCCGGGTCCTTGTCGGGCCCGCACGGGAACTGCGCCGTGTCGACGGGCAGGTGGATCGTCCGCGCCGACAGGCCCCACTCGCGCGCCAGCGCCTCGGCCACGTAGCGCGAGATCGCGGTGCGCACGCCGGCGCCGCGCGCCCCGCGCGCGAACAGCATGCGCCCGAACAGGAACTCGTTGTGGAAGGGATTGCAGTCGTAGATCAGGTAGGCGTAGGGCGTGCCCGTGCGGCGGCGGTGCAGGTCGGCGGCGCAGGCATCGACGGGGTAGGTGGCCTGCACGACGTCGGGCCGCACGCGGCCGAGCGCCGCCGCGCAGCGCGGCGCGAAGCTGGCCAGCTTCTGCAGCTTGAGCGCCGAGAGCAGCAGGCCCTCGGCGAGCGGCACGTACTCCACGCGCACGCCGTCCTGCTCCTCGGTGTGCGCGTGGCGCCCCGGCGTGGGCGTGATGAACGTGACCTCGTGGCCGCGCCCGGCCAGGTGCACGGCCTGCTCCCAGGCGCAGCGGTTGCCGCGGCGGATGAAGGGCCAGCTCAGCGCCGAGGTGACCGCGATGCGCACCGTCCGCTCAGCTCCCGCGCGGCAACTGCTCGTCGAGCAGCTCGGTGCTCCACGGCAGGGCGGGCCGCACGGCGCCGGGCCAGCGGCCGTTGCAGGCGCCGCGCATCGAGACGTCCTCGCGCACGTCGAGGGTCAGCGCGTTCTCGACCTCGGCGACGACCAGGCCCTCGTTCTGCCGGAAGATCACGCGCACGTGGTGGCTGCCGTCGTTGAGCAGGTCGCCCGGCACCTGACAGCGGCTCCGGTAGCGCCCGGCCGGCATCGGCCGCCCCTGCCAGTGCGGCTCGTGGATCGGCGCCGAGCGGAACACGACCTCGCCGCGCTCGGTCGACAGCTCGACGTTGGGCGTGATCGCCGCGCCGGGCTTGAGGTTGGCGTACTCGATCTCGATGACGAAGGGCGTGCGGATCGAGATCGGGTCGCGCGGCGTGCCGCCGAGCGGCGCGATCGAGGCGCGCAGCAGGCGCAGCTCCTCGCCGCCCGGCGCCGACGACGGCTCGTCCCAGCGGCGCTCGGTGGCGGGCGTGAAGCTCGTCTTCAGGTACGCGTCGACGACCTGCCCGACCGGGCCGTCCTGCACGATGCGCCCGCCGTCGATCCAGATCGCGCGCGTGCACAGCCGCTCGAGCGCCGCCATGTTGTGGCTCACGAACAGCACCGTGCGGCCCTCGCGCAACTTCTCGTCCATCTTGCCCAGGCACTTGCGCTGGAAGGCCGCGTCGCCGACGGCGAGCACCTCGTCGATGAGCAGCAGCTCGGGCTGCAGGTGCGCCGCCACGCCGAAGGCCAGCCGGATGTACATGCCGCTGCTGTAGCGCTTGACGGGAACGTCGAGGAAGCGCGCCACTTCGGAGAACTCGACGATCGCGTCGAAGCGCTCGCGCAGCTCGGCCGCCGTCATGCCGAGCACGGCCGCGTTCAGCGCGATGTTCTCGCGGCCCGTCAGCTCGGGATGGAAGCCGGTGCCGACCTCGAGCAGGCTGCCGACGCGGCCGCGCAGTTCGACCTCGCCGGCGCTGGGGCGCGTGACGCGCGAGAGCACCTTGAGCAGCGTGGACTTGCCCGCGCCGTTGCGGCCGATGATGCCGACGGCCTGTCCGACGGGGACCTCGAAGCTCGCCTCGCGCAGCGCCCAGAAGCCCTCGGGCGCCGGGCCGCGCCGACCGAGCAGCGCGAGCGGCGCGCGCGCCAGGCGAGACAGGCCCTCGCGCAGCGTGCGGTAGCCGGCCACGCCCGGCATGCCGGCCGGGCCGAGCGTCACGTCGTAACGCTTGCCGAGCCCCGTCGCGCGGATGGCGAAGCCGCTCACAGGAGGTCCGCGAACTCGTCCTCGAGGCGCCGGAACAGCAGCGCGCCGAGGAAGAAGGCCACGATCGCGAAGCTCGCGCCGTAGGCGAGGCGCGGCAGGTCGAGCGGCAACCCGAGCAGGCACGAGCGCAAGGCGTCGATGAGCCCGTCGAGCGGATGGAAGGCGAGCAGGCCGGCCGAGGGGCGCAGCGCGCCGCCGCCCGCCGCCTCGGCGCCCGCGCCGACGGCGCCCGCGAGGCCCGCGCCGGGCCCCGTGCCGGCCGGCAGGTAGATGCTCGGCGTCGCGAAGAGCAGCACCTGCACCAGGAAGGGCAGCAGGTAGCGCACGTCGCGGTAGCTGACCATGAGCGCCGAGAGCGCCGCGCCCGCGCCGAGCGCGAGCAGGCCGATGAGCAGCAGCACGAGCGGTGCGAGCAGCAGCGAGGCCGTCGGCACCCAGCCGAACCAGGCCATGAGCAGCGCGAGCCCGCCGGCCGCGACGGCCAGGTCGAGCCCCGCTGCGCCGACGGCCGCGAAGGGGATCACCAGGCGAGGAAACCAGACCTTCGTGACGACCTGCTCGACGGCCACGATCGAGCTGCCGGCGTTGGTGATGGCCGTCGCGAAGAAGATCCAGCCGAGCATGCCGCAGTAGACGTGCAGCGCGTAGGGCACGGCCGAGCCGCTCTGCGCCGCGAGCCCGCCGAGCACGAAGCTGAACACGACCGTCATGAGCGTCGGCTGGAACAGCGCCCAGCCCGCGCCGATGACGGTCTGCTTGTAGCGCACGCGCACCTCGCGCAGCAGCAGCAGCCACAGGATCAGGCGCGCCTGCCAGACCTCGCCCAGCGCCAGCGATCGCCAGCCGCGGCGGGGCGTGATGCGCGTGATCTGCGGGGCGGCCATCGCCGCGCGAGGATATGAAAGTGGGGGGCGTTAGTCTGGTGCGCCGATGAGCGACTCCAAGGCAGGCACGGGACGGCTGGCCCGCGCGCGAGCCGCGCTGGCGCAGGCGCAGGCCGCCGAGGCGGCCGCGCAGGCCGAGCACGACGCGCGCATGCAGTTCGCGCTGGGCAACGGCAACAGGCAGGGCGCCGCCGCCTGGAAGTCCGCCGAACGCCGCCTGCTCGCCGCCCGCCGCCGTCGCCAGCGCGCGCAGGAGCGGCTCGACGCGCTCACCGGAGGCTGACGCGCGCGTTCGGGATTCTCCCGTCGCGCGATCGGTCGCCACATGCGACAATCCGGGATTCAACAGCTCACGGAATTCGGCCTGTCAGCGGACGGCTGCCGGTTCCTCGCGATCGGTCTCCCCTGGCGGCTTGCCGTCGACGGCCGCCCTCCCCTTGTCCGCGACCGGACGAGCCCCGCGTGAACTTCAGCGACTTCCACCTTCATCCCGACCTGCTGCGTGGCGTCAGCGACCTCGGGTTCAAGGCGCCCACGCCGATCCAGGCCGAAGCCATCGGCCCGGCCATGGCGGGCCGCGACGTGCTGGCCTGCGCCATGACCGGCAGCGGCAAGACGGCGGCCTTCCTGCTGCCGATCGTGAACGCGCTCATCGCGCACAAGCGCGGCACGACGCGCGCGCTCGTCATCGCGCCGACGCGCGAGCTGGCCGCGCAGATCCACGCCGACCTCGGCGATCTCGCCGCGCACACGCCCGTCACCGGCGCGGCGATCTTCGGCGGCGTCGGCATGCGCCCGCAGGAGCACGCGCTGCGCGCCGGCGTCGACGTCGTCATCGCCACGCCCGGCCGCCTGCT
>CAZBBB010000174.1:0-4233 GCA_964490005.1 uncultured Phycisphaerales bacterium
AGCGCGGCGGCCCCGGCCGAGGGACGCAGCGACCAGTGCAGCGCGCGCGCGTTCCACGCCAGCCGTCGTCGGCACAGCGCGCGCGCGGCCGGCGCGGGCAGCGCGAGCAGCAGCCCCGCCGACCAGCCGAGCAGCTTGAGCGCCGAACCCAGCGCGCGCACGGCGCGGAAGGCCCGCCACGCGCTCGGGCCGTCGTGCTTGGCGAGGAAGTAGCCGTAGCCGTCGAGCAGCGCGCGCACGCGCCAGCCCTCGTCGGCCGACATGCTCGCCGAGCCGACGTGCTCGACGACCGACTCGGCGCAGTAGCGCACGCGCCAGCCGGCCTGCGCCATCCGCCGGCACCAGTCCCACTCCTCGGCGAACAGGAAGATGGCCTCGTCGAGCCCGCCCACGGCCGCCAGCGCCTCGTCGCGCACGAGCATGCTCGCGCCCGCGACCCAGTCGACGTCGCGGCTGCGAGCGTGCGCCGCGGCCGACAGGAAGGGCGCCGGCAGGCGCGCCGCGCCGCCCGCGCGCAGCTTGCCCGAGAGGCCGCCGAGGTCGAACAGCGCGAGCAGTTCGCGGCCCGGCGAGGGAAAGCGCCCGGCCGCGCCCTGCAGGCGCCCGTCGGGATAGCGCAGCGCCGAGCCGACGAGGCCGACGTCGGGCGCGGCGGCCAGCGCGGCGAGCAGCGGCAAGAGGGCGTCGTCGTGCAGGCAGGCGTCGCTGTTGAGCAGCCAGGCGTGGCGCGCGCGGCGCAGGGCCAGGCCCTGGTTGCAGGCGGCCGCGAAGCCGCGGTTGTCGGCGTTGGCGACCAGGCGCGCCTGCGGGAAGGCCGCCGCCAGCGCCGCCGCGCTGCCGTCGCCGCTGCCGTCGTCGACGACGATGAGTTCGAGGCGCGCGCAGCGCGCGTACCGCAGCACCGAGCGCAGGCAGCGCTCGGTGAGCGCGCGCGTGTTCCAGTTCACGACGATCACCGCGACCTCGGGCGCGCCCGTCCCGCCCGGCGGCGCGGACGGCTCGGCGTCGGGGCCCGGGGCCGGCGCGTCGTCCACGCCCGGCTACTGCAGCGAGCGCGCCGCGCGGATCAGCGGCAGCTCGGGCACGAAGCGGAACGAGCGCCGGCGCACGCGCCAGTTCGCCAGCCGGCTGTACAGGCGCGCGAAGGGCATCACCAGCGGGCCGGCCTTGCCTTCGACGTCGAGGAAGGCCGAGACGCCTTCGGCCTTCTTGAGGAAGGACTTCAGTTCGGGCGTGAGGTAGCTCAGGTTGACGTGGTTGTAGTCGTACGCGCCCCAGCCCTCGAGGCGCTCGGGGAAGCGGCAACCCAGCTCCTGCGCGCGGTGGAAGTAGTGCGTGCCGGGGAAGGGCACGAACAGGTTCACCTTGTAGAGCAGCGCGCCGGGGTTCTCGCGCTTGAGGCGCGCCATGAACTGCAGCGTCTCCTCGACCTGCTCGCGCGACTCGTCGGGCATGCCGGCCATGAAGCTGTAGACGGCCTTGATGCCGACCGCCGCCAGGCGCCGGTTGACCTCCAGCACCTGCTCGGTGGTGATGTCCTTGAGCATCTGCCTGAGCGTGAGGTCGTTGCCGGCCTCGGTGCCGACGAACAGCGTCTTGATGCCGGCGTCGCGCATCAGGCGCAGGTAGTCGTCGTCGCTGCGGTACAGGAAGTCGGCTCGGCAGTTGGCGTTGTAGAGGTCGACCTCGATGCCCGCGTCGATCAGCCCCTGCAGGATCTCGGCGGCGCGCCTCCTGTCCTGGAAGAAGAAGTCGTCGAGCAGGAACACGCCCTCGGCGCCGTAGTCGTCGACCAGCCGCCGGAACTCGGCCACGACGCGCTCGGGCGACAGGCCGCGCCACTTGCGGTCGAAGAACTCCTGGATGTAGCAGTACGCGCAGCGGAAGCGGCAGCCGCGGCTGGTGACGAGCGGCAGGCTGGGGCCGCTGCGCAGCGCCGACACCTTGTACTGCTCGAGGTCGAACAGCTCGTAGGGCAGCGGCGGGAGTTCGTCCAGCTCGGGGATCGCGCCGTCGGCCGTGCGCACGATCGCGCCCGACGCGTCGCGGAAGCACAGGCCCGGCAGGCCGCTCCAGTCGGCGCCGGCCTGCAGCGCCGCGACCAGCGGCGGGAAGACCGTCTCGCCCTCGCCGAAGGCCACGATGTCGACCAGCGGGTGCGCGGCGGTCTGTTCGGGCAGCAGGCTGGGATGCACGCCGCCCCACACGATCGGGAGCGTCGGCGCCGCCGCGCGCACGACGGCCGCCATGTCGAGCGCGTGCGCGATCTGCGGGCCGGTCATG
The DNA here is from genome assembly GCA_964490005.1 of uncultured Phycisphaerales bacterium. GTDB lineage: Bacteria > Planctomycetota > B15-G4 > B15-G4 > B15-G4 > CAZBBB01. The sequence goes on from CAZBBB010000174.1 coordinate 2,284, forward strand.
GTGGAGATGCCGACGCACAGCGTGTCGGGGCGCGCGACCAGCGCGCGCAGCGTGTCGGCCCAGTCGGGGTCCTTGCGCTGGTCGAGCACCGAGACGGCATGGCCGGCGTGCACCAGGGGGGCCGCGACGTACAGCAGGCCCAGCGGCAGGATCTGGTACTCGGAGTCGGCCGGGCCCGGAATCGGGTGCAGGAGGACGACGTGACCCATGGTGTTCCCGGAGACGCGCGAAGGGGCGAGTCTAGGGGGGGCCCCGAAACCGGTCAAGGAAAGCCGACGCGCGCGTCGCTCCCGACCCGCGTGTCGGGAGCGGCGCGGCTCACCAGCCCTGGCCGCGCAGCACGAGTCCCAGCGTGTCGAGCAGCAGACGCGCGTCGAGGCGCAGCGACCAGCGGTCGATGTACTCCAGGTCGAGCTCCATCCAGCGCTTGAACGGCAGCTTGTGGTGGTTCTCGTGCACCTGCCACAGGCAGGTCAGCCCGGGCGGCATCGAGAGCCGGCGCCGCTGCCACCACTCGTAGTGGGCCGTCTCCTCCGGCAGCGGCGGGCGCGGGCCGACCAGGCTCATCTCGCCGTTGAGCACGTTCCACAACTGCGGCAGCTCGTCGATGAAGAAGCGGCGCAGCACGCGCCCGAGCGGCGTGATGCGCGGGTCGTCGCGCAGCTTGAACACCGGGCCGTCGGCCTCGTTGAGCGCGGCCAGCGACGCGACCTCCTCGTGCGCCCCTTCCCGCATCGTGCGGAACTTGTACACCGTGAACAGCCGCCCGTTGAGCCCGACCCGCGTCTGGCGGAAGAACACCGGGCCGCGCGAGCCGAGCTTGACGGCCAGCGCGACGAGCGCGAGCAGCGGCGAGAGCAGCAGCAGCGCCCAGGCCGCCACGAACAGATCGAGCAGGCGCTTGAGGGCCAGGCGCGCGGCGTGCGAGGGCCCGGTGAAGTGCGTCACGAAGCTCTGGCGGCCGAGCGCCGAGACCTCGGTGCCGCCCTCGATGCCCCCGAAGCTCGCCGCCGGCAGGCGCACCGAGATGCCGCCGCGGCTGCACAGGCGCACGATCTCGGCGATCTCGTCGTAGAAGCTGCGCATCGGCAGCGTGACGATCACCTCGTCGACGACCTCGCCCGAGAGCGCCGCGCGGATGCTGTCGGGGCTCTCGATGATGCGCACGGGCAGCTGCGCGAGCGGCGGGCGCGCGAACTCGGCGGCCGGGTCGCCCGCCCCCGTCGGCGCGCGCGCGGGCGCGTCGACCACGCCCGCGATGCGGATGCCGTAGTGCGGGTGGCCGAGGATGTCGCGCGCGATGGCGGCCGCGCGGGCGTTGCGCCCCACGAGCAGGAAGGTGCGGTAGTCGCGGCCGGTGCGGCGCAGCCGGCGCAGCACGAGGCGCACGGCGAGGCGCATGCCGATGAGCACGCCCAGCCCGGCCAGCGCCACCGTCGCGTAGGCCGCGCCCGGGAAGCCGCCGAGCAGGACGTCCGTCGCCAGCGCCGCCATGCCGAGCGACAGCGCCGAGGCCTCGAACAGCGCCAGCAGCTCGCGCCCGAGCGTCTCGGTGCGCCGCGCGTGGTAGATGTGCATGCGCCGCGCGATGAGCGTGAAGGTCGCGACGAGGATCGCCAGGAACACGGCCAGGTGCCGGAAGCGGATGCCGTCCCAGGCGCCGGCGGGCAGGCGCGCCGCCCACGGCACGATCACGCAGCAGGCCAGCGTGAAGGCGTCGAGCAGGCGCAACGAGCGCGCGAAGACGTGCAGGTTCTGGTAGAGCACCGCCGCGAGAGGCCCTTTCCTCGGGAAACGCGTCCCCCACTCTAGGCCGGGCGGCCTCGACGGGCCAGCGCGGCCGCGCGCGCCGCGCCGGGGGCGACACGCGTCGCGACGCGCAGGGCCCAGCTCTTCCAGCTCGCCGGCCAGGCCGCGGTCGCGCGCGCCAGGTCCGCGCGCGCCGCGGCC
>CAZBBB010000175.1:0-4091 GCA_964490005.1 uncultured Phycisphaerales bacterium
TCGACCACGACTGCCGCGAGGGCATCTGCGGCGCCTGCTCGCTGGTCATCGACGGCGTGCCGCACGGACCGCAGCGCGCCACGACGACCTGCCAGCTCCACATGCGCCACTACGCCGACGGCGCGACGATCGTCGTCGAGCCCTTCCGCGCGCGGGCCTTCCCCGTCGTGCGCGATCTGTCCTGCGACCGCTCGGCCTTCGACCGCATCCAGCAGGCCGGCGGCTTCGTCTCGGTGAACACCGGCGGCGCGCCCGACGCCAACGCCCTGCCCGTCGGCAAGGCCGAGGCCGAGCGCGCCTTCGACGGCGCGGCCTGCATCGGCTGCGGGGCCTGCGTCGCGGCCTGCCCGAACGCGAGCGCGATGCTCTTCGTCGCCGCCAAGGTCGGCCACCTCGCGCACCTGCCGCAGGGCCAGCCCGAGCGCGACCGCCGCGTGCTGGGCATGGTCTCGGCCATGGATGCCGAGGGCTTCGGCAACTGCCGCAACGTCTACGAGTGCGAGGCCGTCTGCCCCAAGTCGATCCCCGCGGACTTCATCGCCGAGATGAACCGCGACTGGCGCGTCGCGAGCCTGCGCAAGAGGTAGCGCGCCGCTCAGCGGCTCTGCTCGACGTCCTCCGTCGTCGGGCGCGTGAGGATGAAGGCGATCACGGCGAAGAGCACGGCGGCCAGCGCGATCGCCTGCACGGTGCTCTGCAGCACGGTCAGCGCGGCGACGGCGCCGAGGGCGAGGATCAGCAGCACGGCGAGCACCTTGGCGCGCCGCGGGATGGAGCGCGTCTCCTCCCAGGCTCGCAGGAAGGGCCCGAACCAGCGGTTGCCCAGCAACCAGCGGTGAAAGCGCGGCGAGGCGTGGGCGAAGCACGCGGCCGCCACGATCAGGAAGGGCGTCGTCGGCACGAGCGGCAGCAGCACGCCGATCGTCGCGAGCCCGACGAAGGTCCACCCGCAGACCAGCAGCAGCGCGCGCATCACGGGGCCCCCGCGCACAGCGCGCGGTGATGGCGCCACCAGTCGCTCGCGAAGCGCCCCTCGGGGTCGTGGTGCTCCTTGGCCGCGAGGAACTCCACGATCTTCGGATGGCAGGCGAGGACCTGCTCGCGGCTCGCCCAGCGATGGTAGGTGAGGTAGTAGCTGCCGCCGCGCCGGCGCGCGCGCTCGATGAGCTGCCGGAAGCGGCCGGCGGTCGCCGCCAGCGCGGCCTCGTCGCGCTCGGTATGCAGGTTGAAGATCACGCAGGCCCAGGGCTGCCGGGCCCAGGCCAGCAGGGTCTCGTCGTCGCGCTCGATCAGTCGCACCGTGCCGTAGATCAGGTCGGCGGCGCCGGCGCGCAGGTCGGCGCGGGCCTCCTCCATGAAGGCGGGCAGCTCGTCGCGCGGCACGTAGATCTCGGTGATCATCTCGCCGCCGCCCTGCTGGCCGGCGAGGCGCGCGCCGAGCACGGCGTGGTAGTCGTCGATGTACTCCGAGAGCTGGTGCGTGTCGGAGAAGTCGATCTGTCCGTCCGTCGAGAGGTAGTACTCGGAATAGCGCCGGAAGGCCGCGGCGCGGTCGCGGTGGCCCAGCGCGAGCAGCTCGAGCCAATCCTCGCGGCGCAACTCGCGCTGGCCCTCGGGCACGGGCACCTCGTCGGGCACCGGCAGGTAGCACGAGAACACGCCGTCGCGCAGGCCCTGCTCGCCGACCAGGTCGGTCGCGAACTGGAAGTCGCCGAAGGCGTAGCCCTGCGCGATGCGCGCCGCGAAGCGGGTCGGCAAGGCGGCCAGTTGCCCCAGCTCGACGACGCGGCGCAGCTTCACGCGCGGCGCGAGCCGCAGGCGCACCGACGTGATCACGCCGAACAGGCCGTAGCCGCCGATCGCCAGCGCGAACAGCTCGGGGTTCTCGCGGCGGCTGCAGCGGCGCGGCTCGCCGCGCGCGTCGACGAGCGTGAAGGCCTCGATGTCCTGCACGAAGGGGCGCAGGGTCAGGCCGCGGCCGTGCACGTTGGCCGAGAGCGAGCCGCCGATCGAGAGCCGGTCGGCGCCGGTCTGCTTCTGCACGATGCCCCAGACGGGCGGCGCGCCGGGGCCGCGCGTCGCGCCCGCCTGCCGCGCCGCGAGTTCCTCGACGAGCTGCGGCCACTGCGTGCCGGCGCCGACCTCGACCTGCCCGCGCACGGCGTCGAACTCGCCGATGCCGGCGAGTCGCGAGGCGTCGAGCAGCAGCGTGTCGGTGCCGAACTGCTGGCCGCCCATGGCGTGGCGCCCGCCGGCGATCGACAGCGCGCGCCCCTGCCGCCGCGCGCGCACCACGAGCGCGACGACCTCGTCGAGGCTGGCCGGCCGCGCGATGCCCGCCACGCGCGTGCGGTTGAGGCCGGAGTGGATGTCGTTGACCCAACTCGCCCCCCACGCGCCCGCCCCCGCGCCGGCGCCGCGCGTCAGCCCGCAGCCGGCACCGGGCAGCGCGGCGAGCGCGCCGGCCGCGAGGCCCCGCGCGACGAGCTGCCGGCGCGTCAGCACGAGAGTCTCCTCAGCCCGGTGAAGATCAGCGCCAGCGCCACGAACTGCACGGCGTGGTACAGCGCGTTGTGGGTGAACCAGGTCGGATGCAAGCCGATGCGCAGCACCTGCAGGCCGCCAGCGAGCAGCGTCAGGCCCAGACCGAGCGCCGCCGTCGGCGCGCGCCGCAGGCAGCCGGCCAGCAGCACGAGCACCGGCGGCAGGTAGCCGGCGATCGCCAACACGAAGGCGTCGCTCACGAACAGCACGACCGCCGCGTGGGCCAGCAGTTGCAGCGCGGCGAGCAGCAGCACCGGCCGGCCCAGCCGCTCGGGCAGGCTCACGCGCGCCGCGAGCCCCCAGGCCCCGAACGCGGCCACGCCCAGCGCGAGCATCGAGGCCTTCCAGAGCGGCGCGTGTCCCGCCGCCGCCGGGTCGAGGAAGAAGCCGTGCAGCAGCCCGCCCGTCAGCGCGCCGCAGGCGATCGCCGCGAAGAACAGCACCGTCCAGGGCTGCAGCGCGCGGCCGACCGCGCGCGCCCCGCCCGGCGGATCGCGCCGCCATGCGAGCCACGCGAACAGCGCGCACTCCAGCGCCAGCGCGAAGTCGGTGAGCGCGACGTCGGGCTCGGTCACGACAGCCGGCGCAGCGCCGCGCGCAGGCCGACCACGCCCGCCGCGGTGACCGCGAAGGCGATCAGCGTCACGGTGCTCCCGGCCGAGAGCAGCAGGTCGCCCACGCCGTGGATCGCCCCGAAGATCGCCGCCAGGCCCGAGACCGTGCCGAGCAGCACCGCGCGCAGCTCGCGCGGCGGGGCCACCTCGGGCGCGAGCGCCGCGACCGGCCCCCAGGCGCCGATCGGCCGGATGCGCCGGTAGAAGGGCAGCAGCGCCGCCGGATCGGGCCGCGGCATGAGCGCGATCGCGAGCAGCGCGCAGACCGTCGAGGACAGCGCGACGAGGCACAGCCGCCCCTCGGCCGACAGCACGCCGCCCGGCGTGAGCGGCCCGTCGGGCCAGCCGTCGGCGAACACGAAGGTCAGCAGCGTGGTCGAGAGGCTGCTGGCGAGCATCGCGACGATCTCGTGGCTGCCGCGCACTCGCCACCAGAACCAGCGCAGCAGGTAGATCGGCCCGACGCCGCCGAGGAAGGCCATGAAGAACAGGAACAGGTCGGAGATCGAGGTCGCGCGATAGGCCATCAGGCCCGCGACCGCCAGCACGCCGACGCTGGCCCAGCGCGCCGCCGCGACGTAGTGCGCGTCGCTCGCGCCCGGCTTCACGAAGCGCCGCCAGATGTCGTTGACGAAGAACGAGGCGGCCAGGTTCACGTGCGTGTCGACCGTCGACATGAAGGCCGCGATGAGCGCCGCGACCGCCAGGCCCAGCAGGCCGGCCGGCAGGTAGCGCGCCATCATCACGACGTAGGCGCGCTCGGAGTCGGTGCGTGCGATGAGTTCGCCGCGGCGCACCTGCTGGCCGATGAAGACGCGCGGGCGCGGCACCCAGTCCTCGGGGCCGTCCTCGGCGCCGAGCGGCACGCGCAGCGCCGCGCCCGCCTCGCGCGGCAGCGCGCCGGGCAGATCGCCCGGGCCCGGCGCGCCGGCG
>CAZBBB010000176.1:0-4072 GCA_964490005.1 uncultured Phycisphaerales bacterium
GCGCCAGGCGGACTGAGCGGGGGCCGGGCCCACGCTGCCCGGGGGGGCGCGGCCCGGCGGGGGCGGCTTGGCGGCGAGGCGCTCGAGCAGCGTCGCCTGCGACGAGCGCGCCAGCCGTCCGCGCCGCGCGACGCGCGTCCAGGTGCCGTCGCTGCCGAGCGCCCAGGCGCCGCGGTCGTCCTGCAGCGGCAGGTCGAGGGCCTCGCTCAGCACGCGCCGCCGCAGGCGCTCGTTCTCGATCGGCGCGGCCGTCTCGATGCGCCGGAAGATGTTGCGGCTCATCCAGTCGGCGCTGGAGATGTAGGTCAGGTCGCGACCGCCCGCCACGAAGTGGAAGACGCGGCTGTGCTCGAGGAAGCGGCCCACGATCGAGCGCACGCGGATCGTCTCGGACACGCCCGGAACGCCGGGGCGCAGGCAGCAGATGCCGCGCACGACGAGGTCGATCGGCACGCCGGCGCCGCTGGCGCGGTACAGCGCGCGGATCAGGCCCGGCTCGGAGAGCGCGTTCATCCGCGCGCGGATGCCGCAGGGCCGGCCGGCGCGCGCGGCCGCGACCTCGCACTCGATGAGTTCGTGCAGCGTGGGGCCGAGCGTGAAGGGCGCCTGCAGCAGCTTGGACAGCTCGGCCGCGCGTCCGAGCCCGGTGAGCTGCTGGAACACGCGGTGCACATCCTCGCCGAGCGCGGCGTCGGCCGAGAGCAGCGACAGGTCGGTGTAGGCGCGGGCCGTGCCCGGGTGGTAGTTGCCCGTGCCGACGTGGACGTAGCGGCGCAGGCCGCCGGCCTCGCGGCGCACGATGAGCAGCAGCTTGGCGTGGCACTTGGAGTGCACCACCCCGTAGGTCACGGCGGCGCCGACCTCCGAGAGCCGCGTGGCGAGGTCGATGTTGGCGGCCTCGTCGAAGCGCGCGCGCAGCTCGATCACGGCCGTGACCTCCTTGCCGGCGCGGGCCGCGTCGATCAGCGCCGCGCCCAGCGGCGAGTCGGCGCCGGTGCGGTACAGCGTCTGCTTGATCGCGACGACCTTCGGGTCGCGCGCGGCCTGCCGCGCGAGATCGACGATCGGCCCGAAGCTCTCGTAGGGATGGTGCAACAGCACGTCGCCGCGCCGCAGCACGGTGAAGAGGTCGACGTCGCCGGCGAGCCGGCGCGGCACGCCCGGCACGAAGGGCGGCGTGCGCAGGTCGGGGCGGTCGACGAGTTCGTGCAGCGCGGCGAGACGGTGCAGGTTCACCGGCCCGTCGCAGCGGAACAGGCCGTCGGCGCCGAGCGCGGTGCGCGCGAGCAGGTCCTGCGCCACCTCGTCGGGGCAGTCGGCGCCGACCTCGAGGCGCACGGCCTCGGAGTAGTTGCGGTTGGGCAGCTCGCCCTTGAGCGCGGCGAGCAGGTCCTCGGTCTCCTCCTCGTCGACCCACAGGTCGCTGTTGCGCGTCACGCGGAACTGGTGGCAGCCCGTCACCCGCATGCCCGGAAAGAGCCGGTCGACGTGCGCGCGCACGACCGAGCCGAGCAGCACGAACTCGGTGGCCGAACCGCTCAGGTCGGCCGGCAGGCGCAGCAGCCGCGGCAGCGTGCGCGGGACGGGCACGACGGCCAGGCCGCTGTCGCGGCCGTAGGCGTCGCCGCCCTGCACCGAGACGATCACGTTGAGGCTCTTGTTGAGGACGCGCGGGAAGGGGTGCGCCGGGTCGAGGCCGATGGGGGTGAGCACGGGCGCGACCTGCTCGGTGAAGAAGCGCTCGACCCAGCGCTGCTGCGGGGCGGTCCATTCGTCGAGCAGGCGGATGGCGATGCCCTGCTCGCGCAGCGCCGGCAGCAGCTCGTCGTTGAGCAGCGCGTACTGCGCGGCGACGAGACGGCGCGCGCGCGCCGTGACGGCGGCCAGCGCGGCGCGCGGCGACAGGCCGTCGGCGCCCGGCTGCTCGACGCCGTAGGCGATCTGCTGGCGCAGGCCCGAGACGCGGATCTCGAAGAACTCGTCGAGGTTCGTGCTGCAGATGCCGAGGAAGCGCAGCCGGTCGAGCAGCGGCACCTCGGGGTCGGCCGCGTGCGCGAGCACGCGCTCCTGGAAGGCGAGCGCCGAGAGCTCGCGATTGAGATGCAGCTCGGGTGCGGCGAGGTCGAGGGTCGGGCGCGTGCGTCGGCTCATCGTCGCCCGACCAAGATGTCAGGCTGTCTCGGTCGCTGTCCACCCTGTATCCTGCGCGCTCGCGGCCCCGCCCGGGGAATTCACGAGGTCTTCATGAACGTCTACTGTCAGGACTGCGGCAAGGACACGGCGGGCAAGGCGCTCACCTTCTACGGCAACGTCGTGTGCAGCGAGGCCTGCAAGAAGCACCTGTCCGAGCGGGTGTACTTCCGCGACACGCCGCCCGAGCCGGGTTCGACCTGGTACTGCCCGCATTGCGGTCACGAGAACCCGCTCGGCGACCCGCGCAAGAACCTGCGGCCCAACTGCACCAAGTGCTCGCTGCCGCTCGATCCGGCCTCGGCCGCGCCGCCGAAGAAGGCCGGATGCCTGGGGCTGGCGCTGCTGGCGCTGCTGCCGCTGCTGGTCGGCGCCTGCATCGTCGTCGTGGGTTGAGGCGGGCGCCGCGCGCCGCCGCGCGCGGCGGGGCCTCTCAGCGTCGACGCAGGAGCATGAGCGTCCACTGCTTGCCGGTCGCGGCGATCTCGACGGCGATCTCGTCGGGCAGGGAGAGGTGCTCGTCGCGGCGCGAGAGCACGGCCAGCGTCGCGCCGGGACGCAGGCGCGCGGGCACCTCGGCGACCGGCAGCGGCCGCACCTCCTCGTCGAGGTAGAAGATCGAGGCCGCCTGCAGGTGCCAGGCGACCGAGTCGCCGAGCTGGTAGAGCGCGCCCGGGCCGTTGGCCCGCGCGATCGCCGGACGAAACTCGATCACGTCGGGCACGCGGTCGCCGTTGACGTCGATGTCGGTGAACGCGAGCGTGGCCGTCGCCGCCAGCAGCAGGGCGGCGAGCACGGCGCGGAAGGCGCGCCCCGCGAAGCGCGGCCAGACGGCCAGCACCGCGGCGGCCGTGAGCAGCGCCGATCCGGGGAGCAGCGGCAGCACGTAGCGCGAGTAGGCGCCCGAGAGCGTGAGCAGGCAGCCCATCACGCCGAGCACCATCGCGCAGGGCAGCGTCCAGCGATCGTCGCGCTCGCCGGCCAGCAGCGCGCGTCCCCCCAGCCACAGGCCGTAGAGCACGAAGGGCACCCACGGCCAGCCTTCGGTGAACAGGTCGCCGACGTACTTCACGATCGCCGCCGTCTCGGCCGTCTGCTGCTCGACGATGCGCTCGACGTCCGACCGGTAGGCGGCGACGAAGCGCTCGCCGAAGAGTTCGTGGTTGTGCCGCACCCAGGGCAGCACGCCGAGCGGCACGAGCGGCAGCGTGCTCCAGAAGAGCGGGTCCTTCCACGGGTCCCAGCGCCGCCGCAGCGCCGACCACAGCAGCAGCACCGGCACGGCGAGCAGACCGGCGGCGCCCTTGAGCACGACGCCCAGCGCGGCGCAGACCCAGAAGAGCGGCAGCCACGCGCGCGAGCGCTCGGCGAGCAGCACCGAGCCCAGGGCCAGCAGCGTGAAGGCGGCGAGCGGCGCGTCCATGCGCGGCACGGAGGAGTTCTTCAGGAACACGTAGGTCGTGCAGAGGATCACCGCGGCGAGCAGGCCGTGGCGCCGGTCGAAGAGCCGGCAGCCCAGGGCCCAGGTGCCGAGCAGCAGCGCCAGGCCGAAGACGATGCCCACCAGCTGGGCGGTCCAGGTGTTCGCGCCCAGCGCCGAGAAGCTCGCCATGAGCATCCAGAACAGCAGCGGCGGCTTGTTGAAGTAGGGCTCGTCGCCGAGGCGCAGCGCGAGCAGATCGCCGTGCTGCAGCGTGCTCTTGGCGATGGCGGCGTAGTGCAGGCCGTCGCCGTACAGGTAGCCCTGGCGGGGCAGGTCGGGGGTGGGCGAGAGCAGCACCAGGCCCAACCAGAGGATCAGCAGGGCGTCGACCCAGCGCGGGGGGGCGATGGCGTTCGGTGCGTCGGGGCGGCCGGACATCGCGTGCTAGTCTGAGCATTG
>CAZBBB010000177.1:0-4001 GCA_964490005.1 uncultured Phycisphaerales bacterium
CCGGCGCGCTGCTCGCGGCGCGCGCGCTCGACGGACGCGCCGCGCCGCGCCGGCTGGCGACGATCGCCGCGCTGCCCGGCGCGGCGCTGATCGTCGTGCTGCTGGCGCTCGTGCCGCGCTACCAGCCGCAGCGCGACGTCGCGCGCGCGGCCGCGGCCATCGCAGACTGGCAGGCGCAGGGCCGCGCGGTCGCCTTCTACGGACGCTACGAGGGCCAGTTCGAGTTCGCCGGCCGACTGCAGCGCCCGCCCGACGTGCTCGACGCGCAGACGCAGGGCGCCTGGCTGGCCGCGCATCCCGACGGGCTCGTCGTCTCGCGCCGCGCGCCGCTTCCCGACAGCCCGCCGCCGGCAGCGAGCTTCGACGCGGGCTACGCCGCCTGGCCGGCCGCGCTCCTCAGCCGCCCATGACGGCGCCGACCAGCGCGGCCTGCAGCCCGCCGAGATAGACCAGCAGCGAGAAGCGCGCCGCGTCGGGATGCCCGGCGTCGATCGTGATCTCGCCCAGGTTCTTCTCGACGCCCAGCTCGGTGGCCAGCAGCAGGCGCACGTCGTTGAGGAAGCGCAGCAGCGCGTCGAGCGAGGCCGGGTCGAGGGTCAGGCGCAGCCCCGTCGGCGAGGCGCGCCCGCGGCCCAGCAGCGCGGCCACGTCGGCGAGCATCGCGCGGCGCTCGTCGAGCAGCGTCGCGCCGAGCAGCCGGCGGTTCTCGCGCTCGAGGTCCGCGTCGTCGTAGCTCGGCGGGAAGAGGCGCTCGACGAGCCGGCGGTTCTTGTCGGGATCGCCGAGCACGGCCTGCAGCTGCGCCGGCAGCGAGACGATCAGCGCGGCCTCGGCCTGCGGCAGGTGCAGGTGCCAGCGCGGGCCGCCGCGGGCGTCGCTGCCGGCCGCTTCGATGCTCGCCATGCCGCTCAGCCCGCGTCCGCGCGCTGCATGGTCGCCTGCAGCCCGTAGCCGTGCAGGCGCGTCACGTAGTACTCGGCCTTCTCGCGGTCGACCGAGGCCAGCAGCGACTTGCCCTCGCGGTGCACCTCGAGCATGTGCTTGGTCGCCAGCTCGCGCGAGAAGCCGAACAGCTTCTGGAACACGTAGACGACGTAGTCCATGAGGTTGACCGGGTCGTCCCAGACGATCACGTTCCAGGGACGGCCGAGCGCGGTGAGCGCCTCGGTCGCCTCCTCGACGGCGGGCTCGGCGCGACGCGGCTCGCCCGCCCCGCGCGCGGGGTCGCGCGCGAACGTGGCTGTCGGCGGCGCACTCACGCCGCCACTATATCGGCTCGGCGCGCGGCCGTCGGGCCGTCGCTATGATCCGCCGGCAACGCGTCCACGCCCGGAGCCCGACCATGCACGCCACCCTCGCCACGCTGGCCCTGCTCGGCCTGGCCCTGCTCGCCGGCTGCGCCGGCCCGCACGCTCGGCCCGTGCCCGAGCGGCCGGCGCTGGTCGACGTGCTCGACTACGACATCGACATCGACGTCGACCACCTCGCGGGGCGCGTCGCGGGCCACGTCGACATCACCTTCCGGGCCCTGCCCGACCGCCCCGCGCGGCGCCTCGAGATCGACGCGCTCGACATGAGCATCCACGACGTGCGCGACAGCCTCGGCCGCGACCTGCGCTGGGAGCACGAGGGCGGGCGCCTGCACGTCACGCTCGCCGCGCCCGTCGCGCCGGGCGAGGCCGAGGTCGTCGGCATCGACTACGAGGCCTGGCCGCGCGCGGGCCTGCACTTCATCGCGCCCGACCGCACGCAGCCCGGCCGCCCCTGGCACGTATGGTCGCAGGGCCAGCCGCACGACACGCCGCGCTGGATCCCGGTCGTCGACCGCCTCGACGACACCGCCCGCCACTCGCTGCGCGTGACCGTCGACGCCTCGTTCACCACGATGGCGGCCGGCACGCTCGTCGACTCGCGCGTCAGCGACCGCACCGGGCGCCGCACCGACTCCTGGCGCATCGAGACGGCCCACCCGGTCGAGCTGATCACGCTCGTGACGGGCGGGCTGGCCCACGGCGAGCTGCCCACGAGCGGCCTGCCGCTGCCGATCGTCGCCGAGGCCGACTCGCTGCACCTCGCGGCGGCCAACTTCGCCGACACGCAGGACATGCTCGCGGCCTTCGAGCGCTGGACGGGCCTGGACTATCCCTGGCCCAAGTACGCGCAGTCCTGCGTGCGCGACTACACCGCGGGCGGCATGGAGAACGTCTCGGCCACGACGCTGTTCCACGAGACGCTGCACGAGCCGGAGGACGAGCCGCAGGTGCGCTCGACCGACCTGCTCGCGCACGAGCTGTTCCACCAGTGGTTCGGCGACCTCGTCGGCGCGGCGAGCTGGGACCACCTGTGGCTCAACGAGAGCTTCGCGACCTTCGGCGAGATCGTCTACGAGCGCGCGCGGGCCGGCGGGGCCTCGGCGCGCTCGATGGCGCTCGACCACGCGCGCATCGGCCTCGACGCCGAGGACGGCTTCTCGCGCCCGATCGTGTGGAGCGGCTGGAGCGACCCCGACCAGATGTTCGACGGGCTGTCCTACGAGGGCGGCAGCGCGCGCATCCACCTGCTCGAGGCGCTCATCGGCGAGGACGCGCTGCGCGCCGGCTGCCGCGACTACCTGCAGCGCTTCGCGCACGGCAGCGCCGTCACGGCCGACCTGCAGGGCTGCCTCGAGCGGGCCTCCGGCGTCGACCTGCAGCGCTTCTTCGACGAGTGGTTCCACGGCGCCGGCTACCCGGTGTTCACCGTGGTCGCGGCGGGCGGGGCCGGCGCGCCGGCCGGCCCGGAGGTCGTCGACGGCCCGGTGGCCCGCATCGAGCAGCGGGCGAGCGCGGGCAGCCCGCGCCGCGACTTCCACCTGCCGGTCGACCTCACCTGGTCGCGCGGCGGCGAGCAGCGCACGCGACGCATCGACTGGGAGGGCGGCACGCTGGTCTTCGGCGACGGCGGCGACGCGCCGCTCGACTGGGTCTGCTTCGATGCGACCCAGCTCGTGCCGGGCCGCGTGCACGTGCGGCAGACCGAGGCCATGTGGCGCGCGCAACTGCAGCACGCCGACGACGCCGTCGTCCGCCGCATCGCGGCCGAGTGGTTCGCGGGCGACGCGTTCGTGCGCCCCGACCTCGACGAGGCCTGGGCGCCCGAGAGCGCCTCCGTCGACGCGCTGCTGCACGCGGCCCGCCACGACGCCTTCCACGAGGTGCGCACGCACGCGCTCGAGGCGCTGGCGGAGTTCGGCGCGGCCGACGACGCCCGCCTGGCGCCGGCCTTCGTCGCGCTGGCGGCCGATCTCGACCCGCGCGTGCGGCAGCGGGCCGTCGCGGCGCTGGCCGAGCACGGCGGCGACGAGGTGCTGGCCGTCCTCACCGCCGCCGTCGACGACGACAACGCCGCGGTCGCGGCCGAGGCGCTGTGGTCGCTGGCCGCGCGCGACTTCCCCGGCACCTTCACGCTGGCGGTGCAGCTCGCGGCGGCGACCGACAAGCCCCGGCTCGACCGCGACATCGTGAACGTGCTCGCCGCGCTCGACGACGAGCGCGTGCTGGCCGTGCTGCTCGCGACGGCGCGCTTCGACCCGGCGCCGATGGCGCGTCGCGCGGCCGTGGCGGCGCTGGCCGGCCGGCCCGACCCGCACGAGGTGATCTTCCGGCAGCTCTGCGAGTCGCTGAACGAGGCCAGCTTCAGCGTGCGCGAGACCGCCGCGCGGGCGCTGGCCGCGCACGCCCCCGAGCGCGCGCGGCTGGAGGCGCAGGCGCGCGCCGCGGTCGAGGGCAGCCCGACGGTGGCGGCCAGCCTGCGGTCGGCGCTCGACGGCCTGCGGCGCTGACGGCCATGGCGCGCGGCGGCCCCCGTCCCCGCCCGAGACCCGCACTCGACGCGCTGTTCGGCGCCGAGCGCGCGGTGCTGCTCGACGGCGCCTGCGGCGCCGAGCTGCTGGCCCGCGGCTGGCCCGCCGGGCAGCCCACGACGCTGGCCAACCTGCACGCGCCGGGGCTCGTCGCCGAGCT
>CAZBBB010000178.1:0-3836 GCA_964490005.1 uncultured Phycisphaerales bacterium
GAGCTTCGTAGCCGTTTGGGCTGTCGACGGCGAAGCCGTCGACTTGGCCAAACGGCGAGGGCTTCTGTCCGAGCCGCCGCGCACCTCCCTCGGGCCGCCCTGAGCGCTCCGCTCCGCCTCGCTCCCCGTCAGTCGACGAGACGCCAGACGACCTGCAGCGTGACGACGGTCTCGAGGCGGCCGGCGGGGACGGCGTCGGCGGGCAGAGACTCGGGCGGCAGCTCGCTGACGGAGAGCACTTCGCCGAGTTGCAGCGAGAGTTCGGCGGCGAGCTGCCGGGCCTTGTCGCGCGCCGCGAGCAGCGCGCGCTCGCGGGCGCGGTCGGCGGCGATGCGCGGCTCGGCGAAGCCGAAGCGGGCGTCCTCGACGTCGGTCGCGCCGCCCGGGCCGATGATGGTCTGCACGAGGTCGGCGAGCGTCGTGAGCTTGCGCGAGCTGACGGCCAGCACCTGCGTCAGGCGCCAAGTGCCCGCGCCCGCCACGGGACGCGAGAGGCGCGCGTCGACGACCGCCATGTCGGTCGTCGCGACGCCCGACTGCGCGAGCACCGAGCTGAGCTGTGCCATGCGCGCCGCGCCGGCCGTCCAGGCCTCGCCCGGCGAGGGCGCGTCGGCGTTCACGAGGCAGCGCAGCACGACCTGGTCGGGCGCCAGCGCGATGCGCCCGGTGCCCGTCACGCTGACGGTGCGCGCGCCGGCCGGGCCGGCGAGGGCCGCGCCCTGCTCGGCCAGATCGCCGAGGTAGGCCGGGCGTTCCATGCAGCCCGGGGCGGCCGCGGCGGCGAGCAGCACGGCGAGCGCGCGCAGGCTCATTGCGGGAACAGCGCCGGCGGCTCGTCCTGCCAGCCCTCGCCCGCGAGCGCCTCCATGAAGGCGACGAGCGCGTCGACGTCGGCCTCGCTCAGCTCGAGCTTGAACATCTTGGGGCTGAGCAGCGGGTTGGGCGTACCGCCCTTGCGGTAGTGCTCGACGACGTCGCGCAGCGTGGCGAGCGAGCCGTCGTGCATGTACGGCGCGCGCAGGTGCACCTCGCGCAGGCCCGGCGTCTTGAAGGCGCCGACGTCTTCGGCGAGGCCGGTGATGGCGCCGCGTCCCTGGTCGGCGAAGGTCCCGCTGGCCGCATCCCAGCCGATGCCGAGATTGTGGAACTTGCTGTCGGTGAAGGAGGTCCCCACGTGGCAGGTGGCGCACTTGGCCTCGCCGAAGAACAGCTCGTGGCCGCGCTTGACCTGCTCGCTCACGGCGGCCTGGCCGGCGGCGTCGTCCTCGTCGGCGTCGCGCCAGCGGTCCCAGGCGGAGTTGCCGGAGTTGCGCGTGCGCTCGTAGCCGGCAATCGCCGCGGCGATGCGGTCGAGGGTGACGGCCTCGTCGCCGAAGGCCTGCGCGAAGAAGGGCGCGTAGCCCCGCACGGCCGCGATCGACGCCACGGCCGCCTCGTGCGTGTTGCCCATCTCGATCGGGTTGGCCATCGGCCCCACCGCCTGCTCTTCGAGCGAGCCGGCGCGGCCGTCCCAGAAGGTCTCGGGGTAGAAGGCGAAGGCCGCATTCAGGAAGGAGGGCGCCTTGCGGCCGCCCTTCTGCCCGCGGATGCCGGTCGACACCGGCGTGGGCTCGGAGAAGCCGTGCGCCGGGCGATGGCAGGTGGCGCAGGAGATCGAGTTGTCGGCCGAGAGGCGCGTGTCGAAGAACAGCCAGCGCCCGAGGCGCACCTGCTCGGGGCTGGGCGCGTTCTTCAGGTCGGCCACGCCCTGGTCGAGGCCGAGCAGCCTGCCGGGCAGCGGCTGCACGGGGTTGGCGCGGTCGAGTTCGTCCCCGGTGGGCGCGCTCGACGCGCTCGACGCGCTCGGCGCGACCGAGCCCTCCGTCGCCGCGGCGGCGGCGTCCTGGTCGCCGGAACACGACAGCGCGGCCACCAGAGCGAGCGCGCAACCCACGAGACGCACCGGACCATGACTCATCGTGAGGACCTCCGTGCGGCCGACCGGCTCGGCCCGGCCTTGCGCGTGCGCGGGGCCGCCCCCGCCAGCTTCAGCACGACCGCCAGTTCGCCCGCGGTGACGGGCTGCACCGACAGCCGCGACCCGCGCTGCAGCAGCGCCATCTTCGCCAGGGCGGGCTCGGCCGCCAACCGTTGTCGCGTGACCGGTTCGGCGAAGGTCGCCACGTGGCGCAGGTCGACCAGATACCAGGTCGGCGCCTCGCGGCTCGACTTGGGGTCGTAGTGGGGATCGCGCCGGTCGAAGGCGGTCGGATCGGGGCGCGGCGCGCTCGCCACCTCGGCCAGCCCCGTGATCGCCAGCGGATCGGCGCTCGAGTGGTAGAACAGCACCGGGTCGCCCACCGCCATCTCGTCGCGCAAGGTGTTGCGCGCCTGGTAGTTGCGCACGCCGTCCCAGGGCGTCACGCCGTCGCGCTGCAGGTCGGCGATCGAATAGCTCTCCGGTTCGCTCTTCACCAGCCAGGCGCGGCCCTTCGCCCCGCGCGCCGCGCTCATGCCGTGGCCTCCCCGCGCGGAACCCGGGCGGGCGCCAGCCAGCGCTCCTTGTAATGCCGCAGTTCGGCGACCGACTCGCGGATGTCGTCGAGCGCGCGGTGCTTGTCGCCCTTGCGCGGCGCGCCGCCGGCGGCCTCGACGTTCCAGCGCGTGGCGACCTCCTTGAAGGAGCTGACGTCGATCGTGCGGTAGTGCAGCAGCTCGTCGATGCCGGGCATGTGCAGCTTGAGGAACATGCGGTCGCACCAGATCGAGTTGCCGCACAGCGGGATCGTGCGCGGCTTGCACCACGGACGCAGGAAGGCCAGCGTCTGCAGCTCGGCGTCCCGGACGTTGACGGTCGAGGCGCGCACGCGCTCGGTGAGCCCCGACTTGTCGTGCATCTCGCGCACGATCGGGATCATCTTCCCGAGCTGCCGCTCGTCGGCGTGCACGACCAGGTCGGGCCCCTCGGCGACGACGTTCAGCTCGTGGTCGGTGAGCAGCGTGGCGATCTCGACGATCACGTTCTGCACGGGGTCGAGCCCGGTCATCTCCAGGTCGATCCAGCACAGCAAATCGCTGCGCGGCTCGGGGGGCCGATCGGGGGTGCTCACGCCGCGCTCTCCTGCTGCAGGAACCAGGTCTCGAGGACCAGCAGGGTATACAGCGGCTCGTGCGCGGCAAACCTCCGTCGCGCGTGGCCTTCGATGAGCTCCTCGACGGCCTGAGGCCGGAACCAGCCGCGCTGCACGGCGCGCGGCGCGAGCAGCAGTTGCCGCGCGTGCTCGGCGAGCGGCCCGCGGAACCAGGCGTCGAGCGGCACGCCGAAGCCGCGCTTGGGCCCGTGGAGCACGTCGGCCGGGAGCAGCGGAGCGAGCGCGCGGCGCAGCACGAGCTTGGACTGCGCGCGCGTCCCGGCCGCGGGAGCGCCGTCGGCGCGGCCCAGCTTGTAGCGGCCCGGCAGCGCCGCGACGTACTCCATGAGCTGCCGGTCGAGCAGCGGGCAGCGGGCCTCGAGCCCGGACGCCATGGTCGCGATGTCGACCTTCACCAGCGGGTCGTCGGGCAGGTAGCGCTCGACGTCGGTGACGAGCGCCTCGTTGAGCGGCAGCGCGCCGGGCAGGTCGGCCCCGTGGAAGCCGGGCGGCGGCAGGCGGCGCTGCGCGTCGGGCGTGAGCAGCCGCTCGCGCAGTCCGGGCGACAGGCCCAGCCGCCAGTGGTGATTGCGCCGCCGCGGCGACAGCGGGAGCGCTTCGGCGAAGCGCAGCAGGCGCTGGCCGGCCGAACGCCCCCCGCCCGCGGCTCCGAACGCGCCGGCGAGCCGGCCGAGCGCGGCTGCGCCGCTCACCGCGGCGCGCAGC
>CAZBBB010000179.1:0-3722 GCA_964490005.1 uncultured Phycisphaerales bacterium
GCGGCGCCGCGCCGCGGCGCGCCCGCCGAGCGCGCGCAGGCCGGCCCAGCCGTCGCAGGTCGCGAGGCCCTGCGCGACGAGTTCGCCCAGCGCCGCGTCGAGTTGCGCCGGCAGCAGGCGCGTCTCGGCCTGCAGGTCGGCCGCGAAGCTCGGCCCGCGGCGCGTCAGCACGTCGAGCACCAGGCGCGCGGGCCCCTTGCAGGCCCAGACATCCCCCGGCGAGGCCAGCCCCGTCCAGAGCGCGAGGTCCTCGCGCGGCACGAGCGCCACGGGGCACTGCCCGAGCGCGCCGCCGCCGGTGCCCCACAGCCGTCCCCACGCGACGCGCCCCGAGAGCGTCAGTTCGTCGAGCCAGGCGCGGCGGTAGTCGGTCACGCGCGCCGGCAGGATCTCGCGCTCCCACGCGGCGATCGGCGCTTCGTGGCCGGCGAGTTGCCGCACGACCTCGAGCAGGCCCTCGGGCCCGACGAGCCGGCAGCCGGGCGCGACGTGCTGCCAGCGCGCCAGGAAGCGCACGAAGTCGGCCGCCGACACCGGTTCGATCTCGCGACGCAGGCGCTCGAGCGTCGCGCGCGCGATGCGCGCCAGCAGCCGCCGGTTGCACCAGGCCGGCGCGCCGTCGATGCGCGTGGCGAGCACGTCGCCCGCCGCCTCGAGTTCGAAGACCTCGCTCGCGAACTCCTCGAACAGCGGGTCGGAGGCGGGCACGGGCCCGAGCGCCTCGAGCCGGCCGGCGAGCAGCGCGCGCCCTTCGCGCGTCGACTCGGCGGCGAACCAGCGGCGCCCGTCGCGCGCGTGGCTCTCGGCGACGGCGCGGCCGCGCGCCGCCAGTGCGTCGAGCCAGGTCGTCCAGCCGGCGCGCCGCGCCTCGGCATCGGTGAAGAAGCCGGCCCACAGCAGGGCCTCGTGCAGCTCCTCGAGCGACTCGGGCGCGGGCCAGGCCTGCTCGCGCACGAGCGCGATCGCGTCCGGGTCGAGCGCGCCGATCCGGTCGGCGCTCTCCGCCGGCAGCGCCCGGCGCGCGAGCACCGCCTGCGTGCGGCGCTCCTCGAGCGGCGCGTCGTCGAGGAAGGCCCAGGGCTGCGCCGTGAGGATGCCGTGCGCGAAGACCGACGGCGCCGGCAGGTCGCGCGCCAGCTTCTCGATCGCGCCGCTCTTGAGCCCCTCCAGCACGCCGAGCAGGCCGTCGACGTCCATCGCCTCGTGCAGGCAGTCCTCGACGGTCTGGCGCACGATCGGGTGCTCGAGCGGCACGGGGATGTCGCCGGGCGGCAGGGTCTCGCCGCAGGCGCGCGCCTGCGGGAAGGCGGCCACGAGCAGGTCCTCGGCGCGCATGCGCTGCAGCGCGGCCGGCACCTTGCGGCCGTCGCGCAGGCGCGGCAGCTGCAGCGAGCGCAGCGCGTTCCAGCGCCAGCGCGCGTTGAACATCGGCGCGGCCAGCAGCGCCTGCACCAGCAGCTCGCGCGCGCCGGCCGGGTCGAGGTAGCCGAAGACCGACTCGAGCGGGAAGCTGTGCTGCGCGCCGAGCGAGATGAGGATGGCCTCCTCGTTGGCCGCCGCCTGCAGCTCGAAGCCGAAGCCGCGGCAGAAGCGCTTGCGCAGCGCCAGGCCCCAGGCGCGGTTGATGCGGCCGCCGAAGGGCGCATGCACCACGAGCTGCATGCCGCCGCTCTCGTCGAAGAAGCGCTCGAGGATCACGCGCCGCTGCGTCGGCGGCGCGCCCAGCAGCGCCGTCCCCTGCGCGATCCAGGCCGCGACCTGCTCGCAGGCCGAGGGCAGCGCGCCGCCGGTGGCCCGCGACAGCCAGGCCGCGCCGGCCGCGACGTCGAGCGGCGCGGCCGGCGCCTGCGGGCTCCAGCCCATCGCGCGCGCGCAGCCCTCGCGCAGCGCGCCGATCCGCTCGGAGAGCTCGGTCGTCCGCGAGGGCGCCTCGCCCAGCCAGAAGGGCAGCGTGGGCGGGCTGCCGGCCGCGTCGGCCACGCGCACCACGCCCGGCTCGACGCGCAGGATGCGCCAGCTCGTGTTGCCGAGCTGCACGATGTCCCCGACGTTGGCCTCGATGGCGAAGTCCTCGTTGAGCGTGCCGACGAGCGTGCCCTCCGGCTCGAGCAGCACCGAGTAGTCGGCGTTGTCGGGGATCGCGCCGCCCGAGGTGAGCGCGGGCAGGCGCGCACGCCTGGTCGCGAGCAGCCGGCCGCCCACGCCGTCGACGTGCAGCAGCGCGTGCCGCCCCGCGGCGTGCAGCGCGACGAGCGCGTCGAAGTCCGCGCGCGGCAGGTCGGCGTAGGGCGCCGCGCGCGTCAGCCGCCCGAAGAGCTCGTCGAGCGTCCACTCGCCGGCCACGGCGCAGGCCACGATCTGCTGCGCGAGGATGTCGAGCGCGGCCGGCGGCTCGGGCGTCGCGTCGAGCAGCCCCTCGCGCACCGCCGCGAGCAGCGCGAGCGCCTCGGCCGCGTCGTCGAGCGTGAGCGCCACCAGGCGCGCCTTGGGGCGGCGCGACACGCCGTGCCCGGCGCGGCCGGCGCGCTGCAGCAGCGTGGCGATCGACCGGCAACTGCCGACCTGCACGACGAGGTCGATGTCGCCGATGTCGATCCCCAGTTCGAGGCTGGCGGTCGCGACGAGCACCGACAGCTCGCCGTTCTTGAGGCGCTCCTCGGCGCGCTGCCGGATCTCGCGCGAGAGGCTGCCGTGGTGGCACCCCACGCGCGCCGCGCCCAGCTCCTCGCTCAGGCGCGCCGAGAGCCGCTCGGCCAGCTTGCGCGTGTTCACGAACACCAGCGTCGTGCGGTGCGCGCGGACGTGCTCGCCGAGCTGCCGGTACAGCTCGCCCCACTGCTCGTGGCTGCACACGGCCGCGAGCGGCGCGTCGGGCACGAGCAGGTCGAGGTCGACCTCGCGCAGGTGCCCGGCGTCGACGAGCGTGCACTCCCGCCCCGCGCCCACGAGCAGCCGCGCGACGCGCGCCAGCGGCTTCTGCGTGGCCGAGAGCCCGATGCGCTGCAACACCGGGCGGCCGTCGATCTCCTCGGCGCCGCAGCGCGCTTCGACCAGCGCCGAGAGCCGCTCGAGCGAGAGCGCCAGGTGGCTGCCGCGCTTGTCGCGGCACAGCGCGTGGATCTCGTCGACGATCACGGTGCGCACGTCGGCCAGGAGCTTTCGTCCGCCCGCGCTCGTGAGCAGGATGTAGAGCGACTCGGGCGTGGTCACGAGCACGTGCGGCGGCAGCCGCCCCATCGCGGCGCGCTCGCGCTGCGGCGTGTCGCCGGTGCGCACGAGCACGCGCACCTCCGGCAGCGAGGGGTCGCGCGCGCGCAGCTCCTGCAGCGGGCCGGCCAGGTTCTTGCGCACGTCGTTGGAGAGCGCGCGCAGCGGCGAGACGTAGAGCACCGTCGTGGCGTCGGGCAGCGCCGCGCCCTGCCGCAGCAGCCCGTCGAGCGCGTGCAGGAAGGCCGCCAGCGTCTTGCCGGTGCCGGTCGGCGCCGCGATCAGGCAGTGCCGGCCGGCGGCGATCGCCGGCCAGCCGCGTGCCTGCGGCTCGGTCGGCGCGCCGAGCGTCTCGGCGAACCAGGCCGCGACGACCGGCGAGACGTGCGACAGCGCGGGGTCCACGCCGCCCAGTCTCGCGCGAGCGGCCCGGCGCGCCAAGCCGCAATCCCCCGCCGGGGCCGCGCGCCGCTACAATCGCCGGGCCGCCCCGCGCGGGCCGCGGCGGGGGCGCG
>CAZBBB010000180.1:0-3533 GCA_964490005.1 uncultured Phycisphaerales bacterium
CGACCGCCTGGCCCTGACGGGCCCGCTCGGCGGGGCCGGCGCGGGTCGGCACCTGCGCCCGGCGCCGCGCACCGACGTCGTGGCGCAGCTGCGCGGGCGGCGCGCCGACGTGCACGCCTGCATCGACATCTCCGACGGCCTGGCGCGCAACCTGCGCCTGCTGTGCGCCGCCAGCGGCACGGGCGCGCGCCTGATCGCGCGGGACATCCCCGTGCACGCCGACGTCGGCGCCGGCCGCGACGGGCTGCGGGCCGCGCTCTTCGACGGCGAGGACTTCGAGCTGCTTCTGGCGCTGCCGCCCGAGGGCCCCGTCGCGCCCGGCCTGCGGCTCATCGGTACACTCACGGCCGACGCCGCGCTGTGCCTGCTGCACGACGGGCGGCAGGAGCCCCTGCCCGACGGAGGCTACGAACATGCCTTCTGAGCGCCTCGTCACGCTCGCCGATGTCGGCGCGACGCACCGCCTCGCCGCGCGGATCACCGCGCCGCGCCGCGCCGGCGAGGTCATCGCGCTGTGCGGCGAACTCGGCGCCGGCAAGACGGAGCTGGCGCGCGGCATCGCGCGGGCCCTGGGCGTGCCCCCGGACGTGGCCGTCGTCTCGCCCTCCTACCTCGTGATGCAGCTGTACTCGGGGGGGCGGTTGCCGCTGGCGCACGTCGACGCCTACTTCCTCGGCGACATCGACGACCTGCTGCGCGCGGGCTACGACGATCTGCGCGCCGAGGGCCGGCTGATCGTCGTGGAGTGGGCCGACCGGCTCGCCGAGACGCTGCCCGGAGAAGTGCTGCGCGTGACGCTCGAGCAGGGCGAGAGCGGCCCGGGCTCGCGCCGCGCGCTGCTCGCCGAGCCGCGCACCGCGGAGCACCGGGCGTGACGGGCCTGCTGCCGGCACTGCTGCTCGCGCTGGGACAGCTCGTCGCGCCGTCGGGCGCGCCGGCCGCCGCCTCCGTCGAGCGCGGTACGGTCGCCGCCGCTCCGTCGACGCGCCTGGGCGAGGAGTTGCTCGCGCGCTGCCCGGTCGTGGTCGTGGCGCGCGTGATCTCCGTTCGGCGCGCCGGCCTGAGCGCGCAGCTGCTCTCGCTGCGCGTCGTCGAGCGCATGTTGGGCCCCGACGCTGCGCCGGACAGCGTCCTGAGCGTGTTCGCTCCGCCGTCCGAGCTGGCCTTCGGCCACGAACTGCTCGCCTTCCTCGAGCCGCAGGGCGATGCGGGACGCTTCCGGCTCGTCTTCCAGGTGCCCTCGAGCGACGCGCACTACGAGGCCAAGCTCGCGCTCACCCGCCGGCAGGTCTGGCTGCTCGAAGAGCCCGATCCCGAGCGGCGCATCGACCTCACCTTCCTGCTGCTGTTCCGCTCGCTGGCCTCCGCCGACCCGTGGGTACGCGGCCACGCCCTCGAGGAGTTGCAGTCGCTCGCGACCCGGCACCCGGCGTTGTTCACCGACGCGCGGCGCCAGGGACTGAAGGCCGTCGTGGCCGGGCTGCAGGACGAGGCCGTGCTCGCGGGTGTCGAAAGGGTGGCGGCGCTGCTCCGCGCGGCAGAGGCCCGTGGCATGGCGGCCGAAGGATCGCGACAATCCGAGCGATGAGCTTCGCCCTCCTGCTGCTGGCCTGCGCCGCCGTGGCGCCCCCCGACGACGAGCCGCTGCGCCTGACGCTCGACGACGCCGTCCGCATGGCCAGCGAGCGCAACCTCGCCATCTCCCGGGCGCGGCTCGACGCCGAGGCCGCCGTGCAGGGCTTCAACGCGGCCTGGGGCGTGTTCGACACGCGCTTCTTCGCCACCGGCACGGCGAGCCGCACCGTGACGGCGCCGGCGCCGGCCACCGTGTTCGGCGGCTTCGTCGCCCCGGCCTCCGCGCCCACGCAGCGCAACATCGTCGACCTGAGCACCGGCTTCTCCGGCACGTTGCTCAGCGGCACGCTGTGGAGCTTCTCGCTCGTCCCGCACTCGACCGAGATCGAGCAGGGCGCCTTCACGACCAAGAGCTACACCGGCAACTGGTCCTTCGAGGTCACCCAGCCCCTGTGGAAGGGCGGCGGCGACTACGCGGTCAGCAGCCTGGAACTGGCCCGCGCCGACGCGACGATCGCGACGCTGGCGGCCGAGAGCCTGGCCACCCAGACGATCCAGGAGGTCACCGTCGCCTACTGGAACCTCGTCTTCACCGCCCAGGCGCTGCGCACGCGCGAGCTGTCGGTCGAACTCAGCGAGGAGCTGCTCGAGATCACGCGCCGCAAGTTCGAGCAGGGACTGCAGAACCGCATCAACGTGACCGAGGTCGAAGCCGAGCTGGCGACCTACCGGCAAGATTTGCTGCAGGCCCGCAACGCGCACGAGGCGGCGCGCGACGAGCTGCTGCGCCTGATCCTGGCGCCGGAGAACGCCGAGCAGTGGGGACGCGCGCTCGAGCCGGTCACGCAAGCCACGCCCGCGCAGGTGACGCAGATCGACCTGCAGGCCGCGATCGACACGGCCCTCGCCGACCGAGCCAACGTCGCCGGCGCGCGGCTCGAGGTCGAGCGCGCCGAGATCGAGCTGCGCCGCGCCCGCAACCAGGTCGAGCCGCGCTTCGATCTCACCGGACGCTACGGCCTCAACAGCAACGAGGAGAGCTACGGAGCGGCTCTCGGCGCGCTCGACGACACGACCTACAACGACCGCGCGCTGATCCTGTCCTACGAGGTCCCGATCGGCAACCGCACGGCGGGCTACGAGTTGCGCCGCAACGAGGTCGCGCGGCAGCGCGCCGGCGTCTCGCTGCGCGACGTCGAGTTGACGGTCGTGACCGAGGTGCGCGGCGCGGTGCGCAACGTGCTGCTGCAGGGCGAGCGCGTCGCCGCCACGACCGAGGCCGCGCGCCTGCAGCAGGAGGTCTACGAGGGCGAGCGCCGACGGCTCGAGAACGACCTCTCGACGCCCTTCCTCGTGCGCCAGTCGCAGCGCGATCTGTTCACCGCGCTCGACAACCAGACGCGCGCGCAGCTCGACCTCGAGCTGGCGCGCTCGGCGCTGCTCGCCGCGCAGGGCCACCTGCTGCGCGCCTACGGCTACGAGCGCCGGCTCCCCGAACTGTCGATCGACGTCGCGCCGCCCGCGCCGTAGAGGCCGCGCCGGCGGATCTCGGCCTCGACGCCCGGCGGCAGCCAGGGCGCCGGGCCGCCGGCCGCCAGCGCCGCGCGCACGGCGCTCGACGAGGCCGGGTGGGGCGGCATGGTGACGGTGCGCTCCGCGATGCGGCGCGCCGACTCCTCGCCGAGGACGGCGGCCACGGGCGCAAGGTCGAGCCGGAAGCCCGGGCGCGCCACCGGGCAGAACGAGACCAGCCGCGCCAGCTCCTCGATGCGCCACCAGTTCGGCAGATCGACGAGCATGTCGGCGCCGATCACGAAGCACAGTTCGAGGCCGGGATGCTCGGCCGACAATTCGAGCGCGGTGAGCAGGCTGTAGGACACGCCGCCGCGCCGCAGCTCGCGGTCGTCGGGCACGAGCCGCTGGTCGACGGCGGCCGCCAGCGCCAGCAGCGCCAGGCG
>CAZBBB010000181.1:0-3456 GCA_964490005.1 uncultured Phycisphaerales bacterium
GGCTGCGGCTCGCAGGAGGCTCCCGCGCCGGGCGGCGCCGCGGCCGCGCCCGAGGCTCCCGCGGCGACGGAGAAGGTCCAGCCTCGCCCCGTCGACCCGGCCGCGACCGGCACGCTCGTCGGGACGGTCACGGTGACGGGCGCGGTGGCGCCGCGCGCGCCGCTGCCGACGAGCGCCGAGGCCTGGTGCGCCGGCCACTCGGGCGGCTCGGTGCCCGACGAGTCGCTGCGCGTCACCGACGGCCGGCTCGCCGGCGCCGTCGTCTGGCTGGCCGACGAGCTGCCGCAGTGGATCTTCCCCGAGCGGAGCGACGCCGTCGTCCTCGATCAGGTCGGCTGCCGGTACGTGCCGCACGTGCTCGCGCTGCAGCTCGGGCAGACGCTCGAGGTGCGCAACGGCGACGAGGTCATGCACAACGTGAACTGCAAGGCGCGCCGCAACTCCAGGAGCAACGTCGCCATGACGGCCGGCAGCGCGCCGCGCACCTTCGAGTTCCGCCGCGCGGAGGTGGCCGTGCCCTTCGTGTGCGACGTGCACCCGTGGATGTCGGCGCATGTGGCGGTCGTGCCGCACCCGCTGTTCGCCGTGACGGGCGAGGACGGCGCCTTCCGCATCGCGGGCATCCCCGAGGGCCGCCACGCCTTCGAGATCTGGCACGAGCGGCTCGGCACCAAGCGCATCGAGGTCGAGGTGCGCGCGGGGGCCGAGGTCGCCGCCGGCGAGATCTCCTGGCCGGCGCCCTGAGCGGGGGGCCCGCTCCTCACCTGACCCGCGCCTCGCAAGCACGCGTCGTGCTTGACTTCGGCGTCCCGGTCCCCTTCGCTATGCGTCGTCCCCCGTTTCCCGTCGAGGAATGCGATCCATGGACTTCCAGGACATCGGGCAGGCCCTGCTGCGCTGGGCGCACGTCATCGCCGGCATCGTCTGGATCGGCCATCTGTACTTCTTCAACTGGGTGAACGGCCCCTTCGCCGCGACCCTCGACAAGGACACCAAGCCCAAGGTCGTCCCCGAACTCATGCCGCGCGCGCTGTTCTGGTTCCGCTGGGGCGCCGCCTGGACCTGGATCACCGGCCTGCTGCTGGCGATGGCGGTCTACTACCACGGCGGCCTGATGTTCGACGCGCTCACGATCGGCACGGGCGGCGGCTGGGGCGCGGCCTCGATCGCGCTCGTCGTGCTGACCTTCGCGTCGCCGATCGTGTACGACCCGATCGCGAACAGCGGCCTGGCCAAGAACGCCTCGCTCATGTACTGGGTCGGCGCGCTGCTGGCGACCGCGCTGTTCGCCGCCTACCTCGTCGTGGGGCAGTTCGCCTACCGCGCGGCGGTCATCCACGTCGGCATGGCCTTCGGCACGCTCATGGCCTTCAACGTCTGGTACCGCATCTGGCCGGCGCAGCAGAAGATCATCGCCGCGATCAAGGCGGGCCAGGCGCCCGACGCGGCGCTGGCCGGTCTGGCGGGCCTGCGCTCCAAGCACAACACCTACATGTCGATCCCGCTCGTGTGGATGATGCTCAACGCGCACACGACCGCGTTCTCGAGCTGGCCGTACGCGGTGGCCGTGGGCGGCGTCGACGTGCCGCTCTCGCTGCCGCTGTCGATCCTGGTCGGCTGGTGGTTCTGCGCCTGGTGCTACCGCAAGGGAGCGGCCGTCAAGGGCTTCTGAGCGACCGAGCGCCGCGCGACCGCGGGGCGCGCCGCCGCCTGGCGGCAGGCGCGCCGGCTCAGCCGTCGAGGATGCGGTACAGCCGCCAGCGGATGCCCTTCATCTTCGCGTCGAAGATGCGCTCGAAGTGCGGGTTGTCGTCGATGTCGTCGAGGGCCGGGCGCATCGAGCGCTCGCCCGGCTCGCCGAGCAGCAGCAGGTAGTGGCAGTCGTAGCGGGCCGCGACCTGCCGGATCACCGGCTCGGGCTCGAACGGGATCATCAGGCCCTGCATGCCCGCGATCGCGTTCAGCTGGTGCACCTCGCGCGCCATGATGATCTCGTCGGACAGCCCGAGGAAGTCGAACATGCGCGTGCGCATGGTCGTGTAGACCTCGTTGAGGTCGTTGATGCCGGCGACCTTCTGCGCCATCGAGAGGTGCGCGAAGCGCACCTGGCCGTCGAGCGTCCAGCCGACGAACAGCGCCGCGAGCGCGACGGGCGCGGCCCGCGCGGCCCGCGCCCGCGGCAGCAGGCGCTCCGCCAGCCTTTGCGCGAGGCGCACGAGCGCGACGAGGCCCGCCGCCGACGCCAGCAGCAGCGTCGGGTACAGGCTGTACATGCCCGTGCGGAAGGACTCCATGCCGACGGCCGTGAACACGAAGGAGTAGAAGACCCACTCGGCCAGCACCAGCGACCAGAAGGGCAGAAAGCGCCGGCGCAGCATGAACAGCGCGCCCGGCGCCGCCAGCCAGAGCAGTCCGACCAGCGCCGGGTACGCGTAGGCCTTGTCGCGCATCGGCGCGCCGACGACGAGGCCTTCGAGGAAGGCCCAGGCGTTGGTCTGCGCCATGGCCCACTTGGCCTTCCAGATCGCGGGCCAGCCCTGCGCGAGCCAGTTGGCCGCCGTGACCGTCTCGGGCAGGCTGTACCACTCCTCGTAGTTGCGCAGGAA
The DNA here is from genome assembly GCA_964490005.1 of uncultured Phycisphaerales bacterium. Taxonomy (GTDB): domain Bacteria; phylum Planctomycetota; class B15-G4; order B15-G4; family B15-G4; genus CAZBBB01. The sequence goes on from CAZBBB010000181.1 coordinate 2,607, forward strand.
CACGGCGCGGAAGCTGCCGCCGGGCATGAGCGCGCCGTGGATCGGCAGGTTGTGCATCCACCAGGGCGCCATGACGGCGACGTAGCCGAGCAGCGCGCCGGCCAAATGGCGCAGGCCGGGCCGCGGGCGCGCGAGCAGCGCCGCGAGCGCCAGCGGCCCGAACAGCACGATGCCGTCGCTGCGCGCCAGTTGCGTGAGCGCGATCGCCGCGCCCGCCCAGGGCAGGCTGTCCGGCGCGCGCAGCGTGCGGGCGACGAGCCACAGCGACAGCGAGGCCAGCACGACGTAGGGGCCGTGGCTGAGCAGCGCCGAGGGCTGGTCGAGGAACAGGTGGAAGCCGACCGAGAGCGTCGCGCCCGTGAGCGCGACGGCCGCCGAGCCGAACAGCTCGCGCCCCAGCAGGTACACCACCAGCGGCAGGACCGAGGTGACGACGATCATCGCCGCCTGCGCCGAGACGTAGTCCATGTCGCCGAGGCGCATGCCGATCGCGCCGATGATCGAGGCCAGCGGCATCCACCACACGTTGGCCGGCGTGGGGATCGACTCGGGGTGGTTCCAGAAGTTCCAGATGTAGTCGATCACGAAGCCGCGCCCCTCGGCCAGGTTCTTCGCGACCGCCCAGTAGAACGAGATGTCGCCGTGATTGACGGCGGTGCGCGGCGCGTTGACCGAGAACTTCACCAGCAGCGTCGCGAGGCAGCACAGCGCGACCCAGGCCGCGACGAGGCGGCGCGAGGGGGCCCAGCCGGGCGGTCTGGCGTTCGCGGCGGAATGCTCGGGCGCGGGCACGGGATCGAGTCTGCACTCCGGCCGCGCGTCGTGCCACTCCGCGCGGCGCCCGACGCGC
>CAZBBB010000182.1:0-3450 GCA_964490005.1 uncultured Phycisphaerales bacterium
TCTACGCGCTGCTCGCGGCGCTGGCGGCCGGGCGGCAGGCGGCACACATGGCGCCGACGGAGATCCTCGCCGCGCTGCACGCCGCCGCGCTGCGCGCGCTGCTCGCGCGCGCCGTCCGCGGCGAGGCGCCGCGCGTCGTGCTGCTCACCGGCGGCGCGGGCGGGGCCGAATCGCGCGCGGCGCTGGCGAGCGGGCGGGCGGCGCTCGCGATCGGCACGCACGCGCTGCAGACGGCGCGCACGAAGTTCGCCGACCTGGCGCTGACGATCATCGACGAGCAGCACCGGTTCGGCGTCGTGCAGCGCGGCCGGCTGCGCGAGAAGGGCGACCACGGCCATCTGCTGGTGATGACGGCCACGCCGATCCCGCGCACGCTGGCGCTCACGGCCTGGGGCGAACTCGACGTGAGCGTCATCGACGAGCTGCCGCCGGGGCGCGCGCCGCGCACCACGCGCCTGGTCGAGGGCGAGGCCCGCCGCGCGCTGTGGGCCGAGCTGCGCGCCGCGGTCGCGCGCGGCGAGCGCGGCTACGTCGTGTGCCCGTCGATCGGCGGTTCCGGAGCCGCCGCCGACGACGAGGCACCGGACCACTCCGTGGCCGCGACAAAGGCCAAGGTGGCCCGCGCGCTGGGCGCCGCGGTGCGCGTCGGCGCGGTGCATGGCCGGTTGGCCGCCTCCGAGCGCGACGCCGTGCTCGACGCGTTCCGCGAGGGCGCGCTCGACGTGCTCGTCGCGACGGTGCTCGTCGAGGTCGGCCTCGACGTGCCCGAGGCGAGCTGGGTGGTGATCCCCGACCCCGCGCGCTTCGGGCTGGCGCAGATGCACCAGATCCGCGGACGCGTGGGGCGCGGCGGGCGGCCGGGGCTGTGCGTGCTGCTGGGCCCCGTGCCCGAGGGCCCGGCGCGCGCGCGCGTCGAGGCGCTGCTCGCCACCGACGACGGCTTTCTGCTCGCCGAACTCGACCTCTCGCTGCGCGGCCCGGGCGAAGTGCTCGGCACGGCGCAGAGCGGCCTGCCCGACTTCCTCGCGCTCGACCCGGTGCGCGACGTGGAACTGCTCGCGGGCACGCGGGCGGCGGCCTTCGCGGCGGCGGCGTCGTTGTCGGACCGACGGTTGCGCGCGTTGCGCGAGCGCGTCTTCCCGAGCGTCGCGCGCCGCCCCGAACACCTGCTGGCGGGGGGCTGAGCCGCGCCGCGCCGCCCGCGGCCCGGGGGGCTAGGCAATTCGCCTGGGCTCGCTTAGATTTCCGCCGCGCCTCCCCGTGAGTTCCTTCCCATGCTGCCTTCCGTTCGGTTGTCGTCCGCCTGCGTCTTCGCCTGCTTGCTCCTCGTCGAGGCCGCGCCCGGCCAGGGCGACGGCGCCTTCACCGGCTTTCCGGCGACGGAGACGATCGTCGTCGCGCCCGACGCGGAGAGCTTCGACAACTTCGGGCTGCACATGGCGCTCGACGGCGACACGCTCGCGGTCGGCTCGCCCTTCGACGACGACGTGGCCGTCGACGCGGGTTCGGTCTACGTCTACGTGCGCAGCGGCGGCTCGTGGTCGCTGCAGGCCAAGCTCACCGCCTTCGACGCCGCGACGGGCGATCTGTTCGGCGAGACCCTGTCGCTCGACGGCGACGACCTGATCGTCGGCGCCTATCAGGACGACCAGCCGACGAAGACCGACGCGGGCGCCGCATACGTCTACCGCCGCACGGGCACGACCTGGAACTTCGTGCAGAAGCTGGTCGCCTCCGACGGCTCGAACACCGACTGGTTCGGCGCGTCGGTCGACATCGACGGCGACTACGCCGTGGTCGGCGCGCCGCAGAACGACGTGACGGGCGTCGGCACCGACGTCGGCACGCTCTACGTCTTCCAGCGCGTCGCGGGCGTCTGGTCGCAGGTCGCCCTCCTGCTGGCGAGCGACGCCGCGACGAACGACCGGCTCGGCTACTCGGCGGCCATCAGCGGCACGACGTTGGTCGGCAGCGCGCCCTTCGAGAACACCGTCGGCCTCAACGGCGGCTCCGTCTACGTCTTCACCGATCCCGGCACGGGCTGGGTGCAGCAGCAGAAGCTCAATCCCGCGCTGAGCGGCGTCTCCACCCAGCTCGGCCGCGGCAAGCCCGGCCTCGACATCGAGGGCGATCGGCTGATCGCCTGCGGATACGCCTCGACCGTGAGCGGCGTGTCGCAGGCCGGCGCGGTGTGGGTCTACGACCGCTCCGGTTCGGTGTGGACCGAACAGACCCGGCTCACGGCGGCCTCGCCGACGACGAGCGCGTGGTTCGGCTGGGCCGCGCGTCTCGACGGCGACCGCGTCGCCGTCGGCGCCATGCGGGAGAGCATCGGGACGCCCATCAATGCCGGCAGCGCCTACCTGTTCATCAACTCGGGAGGCACGTGGGCGCAGTACGGCCGCTGGATCGCGAGCGTGCCGGTGTTCGGCGACGGGCTCGGGCACTCGATCGGCCTCGCCGGCGACACGATCGCGGCGGGTTGCCGCTACGACGACCCCGGAGCGACGACCGACGCAGGCTCGGTCTACGTCTTCGACTACGACGGGGCGTGGACGGACCTGGGCGGCGCGCTCGCGGGCACCTCGGGCGCGCCGCAGCTCGACGGCAGCGGTCTGCTGCTCTTCGGGTCGCCGGGCGCGCTCACGCTGAGCAACGCGGCGCCCTCGGCGACGTCGATCCTGTTCACCTCCTTCGCGAACACGCCGACGCCCTTCAAGGGCGGGCTGCTCGTCACCTTGCCGATCGTCTTCCAGCTCACGCTGATCACGAGTCCGGCCGGCGGCTGGAGCCTGCCCTGGCCGAGTTGGCCCGCGAACGGGCCGTCGGGCTTCGACGTGTACTACCAGACGGCGATCGTCGACGGCGGGGCGGTGCAGGGCGTCGCGCTCAGCAACGCCCTGCAATCCACGCTGCCCTGACCCGCGGGGCCACGACCGCCGCTCGTGCCGCGCCGCACGCCGCTGCGGCGCCCGCGCCAACATCGGCCCGGCCGGATCGTTAGGATCGGCCGTTTTCCGGCCGGCAGGGCGAGGCCGGTCCCCTTGGGTCGTGGAGGCAGGCGAGGTGTCCGACATCCTGGAACGCGGTGCGCGCATCGAGGCCGAGGCGCGCTTCCTGCAGGACCTGACGGCCGAGGTCGAGCGCGTCGTCATCGGCCAGCGCCGGCTGGTCGAGCGGCTCGTCATCGCGCTGCTCACCGACCAGCACGTGCTGCTCGAGGGCGTGCCGGGCCTGGCCAAGACGCTGATGATCTCGACGCTCGGCAAGGCGCTCGACCTCTCCTTCCACCGCATCCAGTTCACGCCGGACCTGCTGCCCAGCGACGTGACGGGCACGCAGATCTACAACCCCGCCAGCGGCGAGTTCTCGGTGCGCCAGGGCCCGGTCTTCGCCAACCTCGTGCTGGCCGACGAGATCAACCGCGCGCCGGCCAAGGTGCAGAGCGCG
>CAZBBB010000183.1:0-3336 GCA_964490005.1 uncultured Phycisphaerales bacterium
CGGGGCGGCGAGCGGCGCGCCGCCGTCCTGCGCGGAGGCCGGAGCGAGGGCGGCCAGCGCGCCGCCGGCGACGAGCAACGTCGTGAAGATCGAGAGTGTCTTCATGGCGCCTCCTAGCGGTTCACCCAGTAGGGATGGGCCGCGTGCGCGCCGAAGTTCCAGGTGAACTGCAGCATGGCGCGCAGCGCGTCCTCGTCCGAGCCGCCCGACACGTCGCGCGCGAGGTGCTCGATCTGCGCGCGGATGCGGAAGAACTCGTCGGGGTACCAGGTGATGTAGGGCGAGAGCGACGTCTCGTGGTCGGAGGTGCCGAGGACGTCGCTCTGGCCCACGACGAGGCCGAGGTAAGTCGTCGGATCGAGCTGCCGCTGCGCGGTGAGCCACCAGCCGCCCTGCCGGCTCGCGCCGGTGGGGAAGCCCGCCACGCCGGCGTCCTCGAAGTCGACGTCGGCGCGGACCCACTCGCTCTGCAGCAGCCAGCTCCCCACGCCGGTCTCGTCGTCGCGCTGCCGCCAGGTGACGTCGACGCCGGTCCAGTTCGGATCGATGCGCGTGCCCGTGCTCGTCGTGACCGCGTCGTTGTCGATGCGACGCATGTGCGAGGTGCCGAACTCGAGGTCGGAGAGCGGGTCGAGCTCGACGAAGTGGCTGGCGCGCGCCGCGAGCAGCGAGCCGTCGCTGTCGAGGTCGAAGGGGTCGCCCAGCGGGTCGAGCAGACCTTCGGTCAGGCCGCCGAGCAAGGTCTCCTCGCCGGTGACCATCTCGCCGTTCACGAGCGCGACATCGACGGTCGTCGCGTGGCCGGTGCCCGGGCCCTCGCCGCCGGCCGAGAGCGGCAGCCGGAACGCCAGACCGTCGCCCACGACGCCCTCGCCGCCGACCAGGTTGCGGAAGGCCGGGGGCTGCACGACCTGCATCCAGTCGTGCAGGTGCAGCGCGTTGGCGCGGCCGAAGACCGGGCGGAAACGCCCGACCTTCATCGTCGCGGCCGTGTCGGTGTCGAAGAGCGCGGCGAGCGAGATGTCGGCGTAACCCTCCTCCACGGTGGTCTCGAACTCGCCCTCCGAGGCGTCCTCGGCGGCGAAGACGAGCACGCCGTCGGCGAAGGGCGAGATCGGCAGGCGGAAGTCGATCTCCGTCTCGCGCAGCGAGGCGCGGTCGCTGTCCTCGCCGAACTTGTCGTCGAAGTCGCCGCCCTCGAGCACGGCGTCCATGAAGACGCCGATGCGCGGGTTGAAGGCGCTCGGCGAGACCGGCGCGCGGGGCGGCGGGGCGGCTTGCCGCGGCAGCAGCGCCGCGAGCTGCGCCTCGAGATCGTCGGCGGGCGGCTCGGCGAGCCGCTGCTCGAGACGCGACAGGCGCTCTTCGAGCGCGCGGCGCGCGGCGCGCTCGGCGGCGAGTTCGGCGCGCAGCGACTGGAGTTCGTCCTGCGCGCGGAGGGAGGGGCTGCCCAGCCAGAGCGCGGCGAGCAGGGCGACAAGGGACACGGACGGGGCGCGACGGGCGCGCTCGGAACGGCGGTGCATGACGGGACCTCGGAGAATCGGCGTTCGATGGCGTGACGGGAACAGCGGGCCGCGCGCGCCGCACGAGGCGGCGGCACGGCGATCGTCAGGCGAACGCGACGGGCGGAGCGCGGGCTCCGAGCCCGGAGGTCAGCAGCAGTTGCGCGAGCGGCGCACGGACGTCGCGCGCGCTCGGCAGGCCGCAAGCGGGTTGCGCCACGCAGGGCGCTCCGCGCGGCGGCGCGATCGTGGCCGTGCCGCCGTGCTTGCAGGTCGGACAGTCGTGGTCGGGGTGCGCCGGCTGCGAGGGGTGGTGTTCGCAGTCGCCGCCGTGCGCCTCGTCGGGGCCGCCGGCGGCCGCGAGCGGCGCCGGCGTCGGGCCGTGCCCGTCGAAGTCGAGGTGCGCGAGTTCGTGCAGGCCGCCGGCCGTGAACAGCACGGCGAGCGCCAGCAGGGCGCAGGCCAGTCGGCGTTTCACGATCGCGGACATCAAGCGCTCCAGCGAAGCACGCCGCCCGTCGGGCCGTCAAGGGGGGCGGCGTGCCTCGCGCGGCGGTCAGCGCTCGAGTTGCTGCGCCTGCAGAGCCAGGAAGTAGGGCTCCGTGCCGCTGCCGCCGAGCACCGTGTACTCGCCCACGCGGATGGTCGCACTCGTCTGCAGTTCCTGGTTGTTGCTCACGTGCGGGAAGTTCGCCTTGAAGGCGCAGCTCGCCAGGCCCAGTTCTCCGGACGACACGTCGTGGTTCGAGAAGATGATGTTGAGCTCGAACTGGCCGCCGTCGATGTCGCCGCTCAGCTCGTGGCGGCGCCCGGGCATGACCTCGGCGCGGATCATCGCCATCGAGGCGAGTCGGAACTGCTTCCACGGGACGAGCCTTCCGAGGTGCTCGGCGAGTTCGGCCGGTACGCGCGGGTCGGCCTCGCCCTCCTTCGCGGGCGCCAGGATGAAGGCGCTGAGTGAAACCTGCGGAACGGGCACGTCGAGCGACGCGATGAAGGCCTGCATGGCCTCGATGTTCTGGGCCGTGTCGCGCAGCACGAGGTGCGGCGGCGACTCGACCATCGAGATGTTGCGGATGCGCTGCACGGCGTCGTTGGGCGAGGCCCAGGTCAGCATGCGGCCGTCGGTGCCGACCGGGATCATGCGCTCCCAGGACAGCAGCGAGCGCGCCAGGCTGCCGACCTCGACGTGCCGTGGGACGTAGCGCAGCGTCGTGAGCGTCGTCTCGGACGGCGCGCCGTCCGGCTCGTCCTCGCCGAGTCCCTCGAGCTGCGCCAGGGTCTGCTGCATGCGCGCCACGTTGCCGGGCAGGTCGTAGAGCAGCACCCAGCGGCTCAGCCGCAGCACGTTCTCGACCGGGCCGGTCTTCGTCCCGTCGTCGTTGAGCACCATGAACTCGCGGCTGTGGAAGCGCATGAGCACCTCGGTGAGTTCGTGCACGTCGGTGTTCTGCGCCTCGACGTACTTCATGACCAGCTCGTCGTGGCGGTGGGCCGGCAGTTCGGGCGCCGACACGGCGCCGGCGGGCGGGCCGTCGGCCTGCTGGGCGCGGGCCGGACGCGCCGGGGCGCCGAGCAGCACGAGCGCGGCGAGCCACGCCGCGGCGGGCGACGGCGACGGCAGGCGGAGCATGCGGGACATCATGAGTCTCCTTGCGGGGAACGGGGGGAGGGATCGGTGGGCAGCAGCAGGACCACGGGCCCCGAGCGCAGCTGCAGGCTGCGCCCGTCGGCCGTGACGGTGATGCGCGGCGCGCCCGCCGCGTCGGCGAGCGGCGCGCCGGACGGGGCGGGGGCGGGCGTCGGCAGCGGACGTCGCGCGCCGCGCGGC
>CAZBBB010000184.1:0-3252 GCA_964490005.1 uncultured Phycisphaerales bacterium
AGCCCTTGCAGCCGACGGCGCTTCGCGCCGCGGCTGAAGGCCATGGGCGTTAGGCGGAACGCATGACGTCGATCATGTCCATCCAGCGACCACCGCTCCCACGGTCTGTTCGACGGAGCGTGCTCTTAGTGGGTGCGTCGGTTGTCCCCGGCGTCGTCGACCTCGTGCGTGGCACGCTCCCTCCGGCGACTGGCCAGCCCAGCTGGTTCGGGCCCGTCGTGGCCAGCTTTTCGATCCTCGTTGTCGTCGCCATCGCCCTCCTCATCCGCAACGGCCGCAACTGGGCCCGCTGGCTTTTCGCCGTCTTCTTCGTGCTTGGCGTCCCGACCATGCTGGCCGTCGCCACTCAACTCTCCGCCTGGTTGCACGATCGGCCGACCCGAGCGGTTCTCATGTTGCTGCAGTCGCTCCTGCAGCTCGCTGCGCTCATCCTGCTCTTTGTCCCCGAGGCCAACGCATGGTTCCGAGCGGTCAAGCTCGCACGCAAGTCCGCCTAACCAGCCCTTGCAGCCGACGGGCCGCGGCGCGGCGCGTTCGAACTCGTCGCGCCTTCTGGCCGCGGCCCGCGGCTGAAGGCCTGGGCGTTGGGCAGATGGCTGCTGCGACGCGTCGCAGCAGTGTTTCCGGAACAGGCAAGTGAGTCTCGCGTACATCGGACCGGGAGCCGGGTGGCTACTCAATCCAGAACTTCCGTACGTCTACGTCCTCGGGGTTGCGCTCTTGTTTGCAGTCGGCTTCTCGGTGAGGCTCGTGCGCAATCGGCGAGGCGACTCTTGACCAACTGCCCAACAAGCCGCTGCAGCGGACGGTCGGCTACGCCGCCCGCCGCTGAGCGCCTGGGCGTTAGCGGGCTTGGAACATGAGCAGCGAGTGCCTCGGCGAAGCGATCGGCTTGTCCCAGAGCTGGCGGCGTCCGGCCGCGTGGATCACGATCGTGTTCTGCCTTCTCCCCCTTTCGGTGGGTTTGGTGTACGGGGTTCTCGCCGCGTGCTCGCTTCTCCACTACGAGTCGCAGTTCTGGGCATACCGCAACAGCCTGCGCATCGTGAGCGACCTGGGCCTGTTTGTGGCTTTCCTCAGCACGCTGGTGTGCGCAGGGTGGGGCCTTGCCGCGCTCTGGAGCGCGCTCGTTCCCCGAGTCCTCAACCGATCGCAGTCACGACGCCTCCGCCGATGGCAACTCCTGGGCCTGCGGCTGGGGGGCGTTCTCGCGCTCGTTCTGCTCACCCTCATCGTTGTCAACGGGCCCGGGCGCAACTGGGCCAAGTTCGTGTTGTGGTTAGTTCCCACGGCATGGTCTCTCCTCGCCGCCCGGTGTCTCACCGGCGAGTCCGGCCAGCGGTTGTTCATTCCATGGCAAGCTGTCCGGCCGGGCACATGAGTGACAGATCAGTCCGAGGGCATGGGTGACACTTTCTTGCGTTGTTTGCGGCCCAGGCTGTCTTCGATTCGCAGGTCTCTGTCGTGAGGCCGACCTGATGAATCGTGCCGCGGACACGAACTCGTGAAGGGCGGGTCCGGTGCGGCGTTGCGGGCGCGGCGGCTGCTCATCGCGGGGCTCGCCGGGCTGCTGGTGTTCTATCACTGCTATACGTTGCACGAGCTGTATCTGAGCGAAGCTGCGCGCGCGGCGACGGGCTTCGATCATCTGCAGTCGGTGCTGCGCGCGGCGATCGTGATCAGTCTGGTGCTCGTCGTCTGCGGCGTGCGGCGCGCGCTGTGGGGCATGTGGGCCGGCATCACCGGGCTCGTCGCGACGCACTACTGGGCGCACTTCGGCGAGTTGCCGGTCGACTTCACCGCCGGACGGCACCCGCTCTCGTACCTCAAGGGCTTCATCTTCCCGACGATCATCACGCTGGCCTTTCCGGCCTCGCGGCGGACGCCGGCCGGTTGAGCCGCGGCCGGCGCGGCGCCCTTCAGCGCCCTTCGAGCAGGGCGCGGGCGCTCGCGTCGAGGCCCTGGCGGGCGAGGACGAGGGCGCGCAGTTCGAGGGCGACGCGTTCGTAGCCGGGTTCGTCCTGGATGTCGGCGAGGCGGACGAGGGCCTCGTCGGTGAGGTCGGCGTGCAGGGCGGCGAGGGCCGAGAGCAGCGTCGCGCCGGGATGGCTGGGCAGGCCGAGGTCGTGGGCGGCGGTCATGCGGCGGCTCGCGGCCTGGCCGTCGCTGCCGCCCAGGACGCGGAAGCCGGCCAGCGCGAGCACCGCGCCCGTCTCGTCGTCGACGAGCGAGATGGCGTAGCTGGCGCCGGGCAGCAGGCTCGTCGCGAGCGGCGCGTGGTCGACGCCGACGGACAGCGGGAGGCTCGTGACCGGCAGGCCCGAGTCGAGGTGCAGCAGGTCGGCGCGCAGCGGACGGACAGTCGGCTCGCGCAGGCGCAGCTCGACGGGCGGTTCGAGCCAGGCGTCGAGCGGCGAGAGGATCGTCGGCGCGGCGAGGTCCTCGAGCAGGTCATTGTCGGCGCGCGCGCGCAGCTCGGCCAGCGCCTCGCGCCGCGCGACCTCCGGCCACCAGGGCGTGCCCGCCGCGTCGGGCGGCAGCTCGTCGGCCGCGTGCGCGAGCACCAGCAGCGCCGCGTCGGGGCGGCCCGCGAGCAGGTCGGCCGAGACGTCGATCCGCCGCTCGCCCGGCGAGCCGAGGATCGTCCAGGCCAGCACGAGCGCGAAGATCGTCCAGATCCACGGGCGCCAGCGGATGGGGGGCGGGGCCGAGTCGGGGTAGGCGCGCTTCACGGCAGGCTGTTCTCCACGGCGGCGGACATGAGCTGCAGCGTCTCGGGGCTCGTGCCGCAGCAGCCGCCCACCCAGCGCACGCCGCGCTGCACGGCGGCGCGCGCGAAGGCCGCCATGACGTTGTCGTCGACGGGGTCGGCGGGGGCGCCGGTGCTGGGCTTGATCCAGGCGGGCAGGACGGGCAGCGCGAGCGCGAGCTTGAAGGTCTCGTGGGGGCCGCGGCAGCAGTTGAGGCCGGCGGTGGCGCCCTCGGCCACGGCCAGCGCGAGCACCGACTCGACCGCGTGGCGGTCGGTGCTGCTGCCGTCGGTCGTCGTCGCGCACAGCACCACCGGCAGGCGCGGTGCGCGGCGCGCGGCGGCCTGCAGGGCCGCGCGTGCGTCCTCGATGCGCGTGATCGTCTCGAACACGAGCAGCTCGGCGCCCTCGAGCAGCAGGACGTCGACCAGCTCGGCGCGCGCGGCCTCCTCGCCGGCGAGGCCGTGCCCGGCCAGCACGCCCGCCACGCGCGCGCGGTCCC
>CAZBBB010000185.1:0-3120 GCA_964490005.1 uncultured Phycisphaerales bacterium
ACGGCTTCGCCGTCGACAGCCCAAACGACTACGAAGCTCGCCGCCGCGCACCTCCCTCGTGCCGCCCGACGCCACGCGCCGTGCGGGGGGGAAGGGGCGGGCTCCCGGGCGGCGCGGCCGAGGGCCTCTGAGCCGGAGGCGTCACGTGGCCGGAGGCGAGCAGCCCCTCGATCCAGCCGCCCGCCACCGACGTCGCGTGTTCTTCGCGCGCGCTACCTCACGATGCCGTCGGTGACGTGCGCTTCGTCAACCGGCAGCGCGTCGAGGGCGGTGGGCGGGCCGCTCCAGACCTGGCCCGAGAGACGCGCGAGGCGGCCGGCGCCCGCGATCACGAGCCGGCCTTCGTGGTGGCTGACGCCGAGCGGCAGGTGCGCGGTGTCGGTGAGCAGCGCGGCGTCGGCGGCCACGCCGTCGCCGGTGAGCACCAGCCACAGGCGCGAGGGGATGCGCGCGTCCGGCGCGTCCTTGTGCATCTCGAGCGACCAGCTCACGAGCAGGTCGCGGCCGTCGGCGGAGCGCCGGGGGTCGAGGTGCACGTCGGCGTGCCAGGGGTCGGCGTGCGCGGGCGGGTCGGCGGCATCGTGCAGGTCGAAGGGCGCGGCCGGGTCGGGCGCGAGCTGCGGGGCGAGCGCGCCGAGCAGGCCGGCGCCGAGCAGCGCGAGCGGCGGCGCGCGCCGCCACAGGCGGCAGAGCGGCAGCAGCAGGAAGCTGCAGGTCACGATCGAGGACTCGACGTGCAGGTCGGCGACGACCGCCAGCGCCAGGCCGGCGGCGGCGCCGAGCAGTCCAAAGGCCGAGGCGAGCCAGAGCGTGGCGCGCAGGCCGCGGCCGAAGCCGAGGGCGGCGAGCGGCGGCAGCACGAGCAGCGCGAAGGTCAGCAGCGCGCCGGTCGTGCGCATCGAGACGGTGAGCGCGAGGGCCAGCACGCCGTAGAGCAGCGCCAGCCAGCCGCGCGGCGAGAGGCCCAGGGCCTGCGCGGTCTCGGGATCGAAGGCGCAGAACAGGATGCGCCGGAAGAACAGCGCGACGAGCGCGAGGCCAGAGAGCAGCACCGCGCCGGTCGTGAGCACCTGCGCGCGCGTGGCGAAGATCAGGTTGCCGTGCAGGATGTGCTCGACGCGGTCGAGATCGGCCGGCGAGCGCGAGATGAACAGCAGCGCGAGCGCCGAGGCCGCGCAGAAGGCCGCGCCCAGCGAGCTGTCGCCGCTCGAGCCGCCCTGCGCGAGGCGCCGCACGAGCGGCACGAGCAGCAGCGCGCAGCCCGCCAGCCCGAGGGGCAGCGCCGGCCCGCCGAGGAACAGCCCCAGCGCGACGCCGGCGGCCGCCACCTGCGCGAGCGTGATGCCGAGGAACACGACGCGCGAGAACACGACCCACGCGCCGAGCGGCGGCAGCAGCGCGCCGGCGAGCAGCGCGGAGGCCGCCGCGTTCGGGATCGCGGCCAGCGCCGTTCCGTCGAGCCAGTCGCTCATGGCGGCGCTCCGTCGGCCGGCGCGCGTCCCGGCAGCACGACGCGCCGTCCGTCGACCTCGCGCACGATCACCGGCCGTCCGTGGAACGCGCTCAGGCTCTCGTCGCTCAGCAGCTGCGCGGCGGGGCCCGAGCGCACGCGGCCGTCCTTGACGAGCGCGACATGATCGGCGTGGTTGGCGACGAGATCGAGGCTGTGCGTCGCCGCGATCACCGACAGGCCGCGCTCGGCGGCGAGCTGGCTGAGCAGCGCCACGAGCGTCGCGGCCGAGGCGAAGTCGAGCCCGCGCACCGGTTCGTCGAGCACGAGCAGTTCGGGCTCGCCCACGAGGGCGCGCGCGAGCAGCACGCGCTGACGCTGGCCGCCCGAGAGGCTGCGGAAGGGCTGGCCCGCGAGCGCGGCGACGTCGAAGCGCTGCAGGGCCGCGCGGGCGCGCGCGCGATCGGCGACCGACGGCGCGCGCCAGGCCGGCGCGCCGGGCAGCAGTCCCTGCAGCGCGACATCGAGCGCGCTCAGCGGGAAGCGCAGCTCCGAGACGTCGGTCTGCGGCACGTAACCCACGCGCGGCGGCTGGCCGCTCCGCGGATGCTCGAGGCGCCCCGCGAGCGGCGCAAGCAGCCCCAGCAGCGTGCGCAGCAGGGTCGTCTTGCCCGACCCGTTGGGCCCGATGAGCGCGAGCAGGCCGCGCGAGGGCAGGTCGAGGTCGACCTCGCGCAGCACGACGCGGCGCCCGTAGCCGCAGGCAACGCCCGACAGGCGCGTGCGCGGCGCCTCAGTCATCGTGCGCATGCGCCGCTTCGGCCAGCGCGTCGAGCAGCGACTCGAAGTGCGCCACGAGGTCGCCGTCGGCCGGATGCGTCGATAGCACGACGACGCGCGCGCCCGTGGCGGCCGCCACGTGCTCGGCGGCCTCGGGCGCCTGGAAGGGTTCGCGCACCACGACGCGCACGCCCTGCTCCCGCATCGACGCGGCGAGCTGCGCGAGGTGGGCCGCGGTCGGCGCCACGCGCGGCTTGGGCTCGATCGTGCCGGCCTGCACGAGGCCGAAGCGGTCGAGGAAGTAGGTCCAGCTCGCGTGGTGCACGACGACGCGCGTCCCCTTCAGGTGCCGCTCGTCGGCCAGCCAGCCGATGAGCGCGCGCGTGAGCCGCTCGTGGAAGGCGGCCCAGCGCGCCTGCAGCACGTCGGCTTGCGCCGGCCGCCGTTCGACGAGCGCGTCGCGCACGCGCACGGCGGCGCCGCGGATCACCAGCGGGTCGGTCCAGATGTGCACGTTGCCGTGCGCGTGCAGGTCGCCCTCGCGGCGCGAGAGTTCGACCGGCACGTCCTTGAGCGGCACGCCTTGCGAGAGGTCGACGGCGTGCGCGCCGCCGGGGAGCAGCTCGACGGCGCCCGCGCCGCGCAGCAGCGGCACGAGCCAGGGCTCGGCGTCGAGCCCGGTGTGCAGCAGCAGCTCGCCGTCGTGCACGCGGCCCATGAGCGCGGGCGTGGCCGAGACGGCATGCAGGTCCTGCGTGGGGCGGCACAGCTCGACGACGTCGACGAGCTCGCCGCCGATCTCGCGCGCCAGCGCGCCCCAGGCGGGGACGGTCGCGATGACGCGCAACGGGGCCTGCGCGGCGGGCGGGGCGCCGCCGGCCGGGGCGGCG
>CAZBBB010000186.1:0-3025 GCA_964490005.1 uncultured Phycisphaerales bacterium
CGTCGGGCGCGGCGGGGCGCGCCGCGCCCGACGTCCGCGCGCGCCCGGCGGAGAGCGCCGCCGCGAGCGCCACGGCGAGCGCGATCGGCGCCGTCCACGCGAGGTAGCCGGCGCCGACCTCGCCGACGCGCGCCGCCAGCCACGGGTGGACGACCCCGCGCAGGAGCGCCGCGAGCGCCAGACCGCCGAGCAGACCGGCGCGCAGCGCGGGGCCGCCCGCCAGGTACAGCGCCACGCCGTACCCGCACAGCGCGCCGACGAAGATCGGCCCCGCGCCGCTGCCCGCGTCGAGCAGGCCCGTGATGCCCGGCAGCGTGAGCAGGCGAGCCGGATCGTCGCGCAGCAGTTCCCAGCCGCCGCCGTCGAGGAAGATGCGCACCAGCGTCATCAGCAGCACGGTCGCGATGGGAGCGGCGCCGGCGCGCCAGTCGTGCGGCACGCCCGGCTTCGGTTCGATGCGCGTGGCCTCCCGGCTGACCATCGGCCGGCCGCCCTCGCGCACCAGCCGGCCGGTCGTGCGCGCGCGCCGCTCGGCGGCGAGCATCGGCCCGAAATCGCGGCGGGAGAAGATCACCAGCGCCACGAACAGCAGCGTGAACCAGCAGTAGTAGCGGAAGGGCACCGTGCGCAGGAAGACGGCGTAGCCGCTCTCGGCGATGCCCACGCCGGGGAGCTGCGCTTCGAAGGTCGAGACCTCGAAGGCGATCCAGGTCGAGAGCAGCGAGAGGCCGGCGACCGGCGCGGCCGTGCTGTCGACGATCCAGGCCAGTTTCTCGCGCGCGATGCGCAGGCGGTCGCACAGCGGGCGCATCGTGTTCCCGACGAGCAGGCAGTTGGTGTAGTCGTCGAAGAAGATCGTCAGGCCCATGGCGTAGGTCACGGCCAGCGTCGAGCGCACGCTGCGCGCGAAGCGCAGCAGCCGGTCGACGAGCCCGGCCATGCCGCCGCAGCGGCTCATCACGCCCACGGTCGCGACGAGCGCGACGACGAAGCCGATGATCTCGATGCGGAAGGTGTCGACGAGTTCGCGGCGCAGGTAGACGGCGAAGACGTCGAGCAGGCCGCGGCCGAAGGCCTCGGGAAGCGAGGCCTCCGGGTGGGCGGCCAGCGCGAGCAGCACGGCGCCGCTGAGGATGCCGAGGAACAGCGCCAGCAGCACGCGCCGCAGGGTGAGCGCGACGAGGATCGCGATGAGCGGCGGCAGCAGCGCGCCGCGCGCGGGCAGCGCCAGCGAGTCCGCGCCCGCCGGCAGCGCCTCGCGCGTGCCCGAAGGTCCGCTCAGTTCGGCGGCGACGGCCAGCCGGCCGGCCGTCTCGGCCATGCGAAGCGTCAGCTGCAGTTCGGCGGGCGCGCCGTCCGGCACGAGCACGGGCGGGCCGACGCCGCGCGCCGCGGCCCAGCGGTTCAGGCAGGAGGCCAGTCCGCGCCGCAGCGGCGGCGAGAGATGGGCCGGCCGGCCCTGCAGGTGCGTCGTGAGCGCGACCGTCGCCGGCGGCCGCTCGCCGGACACCTCCACGAGAGCCGCGAAGATCGTGCCCGGCACGGCGGGCGTGGCGCCGGGCCCCGCGAGCGCCGGATCGGGCCAGGTCGCGTCGAGATCCTCGGCGAGCGCGCGCGCGACGATCTGCCCGATGAGCGCGTCGCGGTCGACCTGCGGACCGAGCAGCGCCGCGCACAGGGCGGCGCCCAGCAGCGGGCCGAGCAGGCGGGACGGGCGCACGCGCGGAGGATGTCGTACGCGCCGGCGCGATTCCAGACGAGGGGCGCCCCGGCTTGAAGCTCCGCGCGGGCATACCCGATCATGCCCGCATGCTCGAAACGCTCGCCGTCGCCGTGCTGCTGCTGGTGCTGGCCGTGTGCGGGCTGGCTTGGGCGCTGCTGCGCCGCGTCGACGCGCTGGCCGTCTCGCTGCGCGAACTGGCGCGGCTCGAGGGCCTCGAGCGGCACCTCGACGCCGTCGCGGCGCGCATCGAGGGCGGCGCCGGCATGGAGAACCGGCTCACGAGCCTGACCGAGTCGAGCCAGCGGCTCTCGGCGGCCGTGGCGGAGTTGCGCTCGGAGCTGCTCGCGCCGGCGAGCGGGCCCTCCGAGCGGAGCGCGCCGGGCCCGGCCGAGAGCGTGCGCCGTCATCTGGCGGCGCAGGGCTACGCCGACATCCACGTGCTGACCGACCTGAGCACGCTGCCGCCCGAGGGCGGCAAGGTGGTCTTCGAGGCGCGCCGGCAGGGCGTCGTGCACAAGGGCAGCGTCGTGTACGCCGACGGCGACTGCTCGGGCGAGCAGGTGCAGACGGCCTGGGCGGCCTTTCCCTAGAGTGGTCGGTTTCCGACGCTCCGTGAGGTGTCCATGAACGCGATGACCGCGCCGCCCGTCCGCATCCGCCGCCTGTCCGAGCACGTCGGGGCCGTCGTGCGCGTGCAGGGCTGGCTGGCGAACCGGCGCTCGTCGGGCAAGCTGCTGTTCCTGATCGTGCGCGACGGCAGCGGCGTCGTGCAGTGCGTGGCCGCCAAGGCGCAGATCGGCGAGGAGCTGTTCAAGGAACTCGACGCGCTGCCGCAGGAGAGCGCGCTGGAGGTCGAAGGTACGGTCGCCGTCGACGCGCGCTCGCCCGGCGGGCACGAGCTGCAGGTGACGGCGGTGCGCGTCGAGCGCGTCGCGCAGCCCTATCCGATCACGAACAAGGAGCACGGCGTCGACTTCCTGATGGAGCGCCGCCACCTCTGGCTGCGCAGCAGCCGCCAGGCCGCGACGCTGCGGGTGCGCGCGCGGGTGATCAAGTCGATCCGCGACTTCTTCGACCGGCGCGACTTCGTCTGCGTCGACGCGCCGATCTTCACGCCCTCGGCCTGCGAGGGCACCTCGACGCTGTTCGAAGTCGACTACTTCGGCGACCCGGCCTATCTCACGCAGAGCGGGCAGCTCTACGGCGAGGCGGCCGCGATGGCGCTGGGGAAGATCTACGTCTTCGGCCCGACCTTCCGCGCCGAGAAGAGCAAGACGCGCCGGCACCTGACCGAGTTCTGGA
>CAZBBB010000187.1:0-3018 GCA_964490005.1 uncultured Phycisphaerales bacterium
CGGGGGGGTTGATGCGGGGTCCCTGTGCGGCTGCGTTTGGGGGGGGGTTGGGTGCCCACCCCCCCCCCCCCCGCCCCGCACCGCGCGTGCCGCCGCGAGCCCTTGCATCAGGGGCGCCCCGCAGCGCAGGCTCAGGATCGACGGACGAACCGCGCGGAGGAGCCGTGGACTGGAACGAGGTCAGCTCGGCGGCGGCGACGCTGTTCCTGATCATGGACCCGCTCGGCAACGTGCCGATCTTCCATGCGCTGCTGTCGCGGGTCCCGCCGCAGCGGCGCCGCCGGGTGCTGGCGCGCGAGCTGTGCGTCGCGCTCGTCGTGCTGCTGGGCGTGCTGTTCGCCGGCAACGCGGTGCTGGGCTTTCTGGGCCTGTCGCAGCCCTCGCTGAACATCTCGGGCGGCGTGCTGCTGTTCATCATCGCGCTGCGGATGATCTTCCCCGGGCGCGTCGAGGCGGCCGAGGAACAGGGTGACGAAGAGCCCTTCATCGTGCCGCTCGCGATCCCGATGCTCGCCGGACCGTCCACGATCGCGGTGCTGCTGCTGCTGAGTTCCAGCCGGCCCGACAGGCTGGGGCAGTGGTCGCTCGCGCTGGCGCTCGCCTGGCTGGGGAGCGCGGCGCTGCTGCTGGCCTCGCCGCGGCTGATGGCCCTGCTCGGCACGCGCGGCTCGCGGGCCCTCGAGCGCCTGATGGGCATGATCCTCGTGACGCTCGCGACGCAGATGCTGCTCAACGGCATCCGCGAGTTCGCGGCCAGCCTCTGAGCGCGGGGGGGCGGCGTGCGCGCGGCGCTGCTGCTGGTCGGGGCGATCGCGACGGCCGCGCTGCTGCTGCTCACGCTCCGCGCCGAGGAGGGACACGACGATGCGCCCGTCGCGCTCGTGCCGTCGGGTGCGGACGCACCGCGCTCCGACGCGCCGCTCATGCGGCCGCCGGACGCGACGCACGAGACGACGCGCGCGCTGCCGGGCGTCGACTCCGCGACGCCCAAGCCGCTCGCGCCGGACGACGCCTTCGACGGGCGGCTGCTGGACGGCACGACGCGCGAGCAGGCCTGGCCCGTCGCGCAGTTCCTGCTCGTCGCGAAGCAGGGCGACGTCTCCGAACTGCCGCCGCTCTTCACCGTCTCGGTCCGGACGCGGATCGACGAGCGCGGCTGGGACGCCTACCTGGGCGCCATGCGCGCGGCGATGCGCTCCTTCGGTCTCGACGAGCTCGCGGCGACGGTCGCGTTCCGGTACGAGGGCGAGGCCGACCGCGGCGTCATCACGCTGCTGGACGGCGAGCGCCTCGTGGGCTCGCTCCAGGTGCGGATCGAGAGCGGCCGCTGGCTGATCGACGAGTGGTGAGACGGCCGCCGCGCCGCCGCGGCGCGCTCAGCCCGCCGCGCCGGCCTCGGTCTCGCCCTCGCCGGAGCCGCGCGCCTCGGGCTTGAGGGCGATCCACTCCGGCAGCGTCATCGTCAGCTCGCGCGCCTGGCTGCCCTTGTACTCGCCGAGCACGCCCTCCTCGGCCATCATGTCGATCAGGCGCGAGGCGCGCGTGTAGCCGATGGCGAACTTGCGCTGCAGCAGCGAGGCGCTGCCGCGCTCGGTCGCGAAGATGAAGCGCGTCGCGGCGTCGTAGAGCTCGTCCTCGGCGTCGGGGTCGCGCTCGGTGTCGCTGCGGCGCTGCACCAGATCGGCCTCGTAGCTGGCCCCGCCGCAGGAGCGCGCGTGCTCCATGACGCGCCGGACCTCCTCCTCGCCGAGGAAGGTGCCCTGCCCGCGCACGAGCGTCGAGTTGGACGGGGTCATGACGAGCATGTCGCCCTCGCCGAGCAGCTGCTCGGCGCCGTTCTCGTCGAGGATCACGCGGCTGTCGATCTTGCTCGACACCATGAAGGCGATGCGCGTCGGCAGGTTGGCCTTGATCAGGCCGGTGATCACGTTCGTCGAGGGCCGCTGCGTGGCGACGATCAGGTGGATGCCGACCGCGCGGCTCTTGGCGGCGAGGCGCGTGATCGAGGTCTCGACCTCCTTGGCGGCCGTGAGCATCAGGTCGGCCAGCTCGTCGATGACGATCACGATGAAGGGCAGAAAGACCGGGAAGTCGGGGTCCTCGACGCGCTCGGCGAAGTGCCCGCGCAGGCCCTCCTTGCCGAGCTTGTTGTAGCTGTAGATGTTGCGCACGCCGGCCTGGTTGAGCAGCCGGTAGCGCTCCTCCATCTTCACGATGGCCCAGTCGAGGATGCCGGGCGCGCGCTTCATGTCCGAGATCACCGGGCAGGCCAGGTGCGGCGCGGCGCCGAACTGCGTCAGCTCGACCATCTTGGGGTCGATCAGGATCAGCTTCACCTGCTCGGGGCTGCGCGTGTAGAGGAAGGACACCAGGATCGAGTTGAGGCAGACCGACTTGCCCGAGCCGGTCGCGCCGGCGACGAGCAGGTGCGGCATCTTGGCCAGGTCGACGACCATCGGCCGCCCGGCCGAGTCGCGGCCGAGGAAGATCGGCAGCGCGAACTTGCCGTCGGTGAACTCGCGGCAGCGCAGCAGCGGCTTGAGGCGCACCGTCTCGCGCAGCGGGTTGGGCACCTCGATGCCGATCGTGTTCTTGCCCGGGATCGGCGCGACGATGCGCACCGTGCGCGCGCGCAGCGCGATGGCCAGGTCGTCCTCGAGGCTGCGCACCTTCTCGACCTTGATGCCGGGCGCCAGCTCCATCTCGAACATCGAGATGACCGGCCCCTTCTGGATCTCGACCACGCGCGCGTCGACCTTGAAGGACTCGAGCGTGCGCTCGAGCGTCGAGGTCTTCTCGGCCAGCAGCTCGTCGAGCTCGGCCTGGTCGACGGAGGTCTGCTCGTCGAGCAGTTCCTCGCCGGGGAAGACCCACGGGCCGCCGACGGCGGGCGTCGGGCCGGCCGATTCGCCGTAGAGCTGCAGCTGCACCGGCTCGTCGCGCGAGGGCCCCTTGACGATCGGCGCCGGACGCGCGGCGCGCGCCGCGGCCGCCGCCTCCGCCTCGGCCAGCGCGGCG
>CAZBBB010000188.1:0-3009 GCA_964490005.1 uncultured Phycisphaerales bacterium
CGCGCGCGCTCGCGGCGCTGCTGCTCGTGGCCGGCGTGCTGGCCGCCGCGCGCGTGCAGTCGGGGCGCTGGGACCACGCGGCGGTCTTCACCGGCGGCCTGACGCTCGCGGCCGGGTTGCTGGCGCTCGCGGGACGCGCCGTCGTGGCGCTCGTCGCGCGCGTGCCCCGCGCCCGCCTGCCGCTCGCGCTGCGCCACGGGTTGGCGGCGCTCGGGCGTCCGCAGGCCGGCACCGTCGGCGGGTTGCTGGCGCTGGGGCTGGGCGTGCTCGTCGTGCTCGGCCTGCAGCTCGTGCAGAGCGGCCTGGCGGCGGCGCTGGCCGGCGCCCTGCCGCCCGACGCGCCGACGACCTTCCTGCTCGACGTGCAGCCCGACCAGTGGGAGGACGTGCACGCGGAGCTGCGCGCGGCCGGCGCGGGCCCGGTCGATCGCGTGCCGGTCGTGACCGCGCGCCTGACCGCGATCGACGGCGAGCCGGTCGAGCGGCGGCGCGCGCACTGGGCCGCCGGGCGCACGCAGCGGCTCACCTGGCGGGAGGAGCTGCCCGGCGACAACCGCATCGTGGCGGGCGCGCTCTGGTCGCTCCCCGACACGGCCGAGATCAGCATCGAGGAGGGTTACGCCGAGCAGCTCGGCGTGGGCCTCGGCGCGCGCCTGAGCTACGACGTGCAGGGGGCGCCCTTCGAGTTCACCGTGACGAGCCTGCGCGCCGTCGAATGGGAGTCGTTCCGGATCAACTTCTACCTGCTCGTCGAGCCCGGCGCGCTGCAGGACGTGCCGCACGTCGTGCTTGCGGCCGCGCAGCTCGACGCGGACGGCACGCAGCGCGTGCAGGACGCGCTCGCGGCGCGGGCGAGCAACGTGACGCTGCTCGACGTGCGGGCGATCCTCGCGCAGGTGCGCGGCGCGCTGCAGGCGACGGGCGCGGGCGTGGGGGCGCTCGGGTTGTTCAGCGTCGTGACCGGGCTGCTGATCCTCGCCGGCGCGATCGCCGCGGGCGCGGTGCGGCGCGCGCGCGAGGTGGCGCTGCTGCGCGCGCTCGGCGCCTCGCGCGGGCACGTCGCGGCGAGCCACGCGCTCGAGTACGCGCTGCTGGGGCTGCTGGCGGGCGCGATCGGGACGGCCGGCGCCTGGCTGCTGGCGCACGCGGTCTTCGCCGAGGTGCTCGAGCTGGACTGGACGGCGCCGCCGCTCACGCTGGCGCTGTCGGTCGGCGGCACGGCCCTGCTGGCGGTGCTCGCCGGCCTCGCCGCCGGTCGGCGTGCGCTGCGCGCCTCGCCGCTGGCGGCGCTGCGCGCGGCGGCGCTGCTCGTCGCGTGTCTCGGCGCGGCGGGTTGCGATGCGACGGCCGTGCCGGCGGCGGCGGTGGCGCCGACGGAACCTGCTGCGGCGCCGACGGACCGCGCCGCGGCGGCGGTGACGGCTGCATTGCGCTTCGATGCCTGGTTGCCGGCCGCGCGCGATGCCGGCGCCGCGCCCGGTCTGCACGCTGGTGAGCGCGATGAGCCCGGCGAGGCGCCGCGCGCCACGCTCTATCGCTGGTGGACGGACGGCTGTCCGTTCTGCGCCGGCTCGCTCCCGGCGCTCGAGGCGCTGCGCGCGGAGGTCGATCCGCGCCGGCTGCGCATCGTCGCCGTCTGGCATCCCAAGCCGCCGCGCGCGGTGAGCGACGCCGAAGTGCGGGCGGCCGCCGCCGCGCTGGGCTGGCACGGGGAGATCGCGCGCGACGACGACTGGTCCGAGCTGCGCGCCATCCATCCGTGGCAGGGGGCGCTGCCCGCCACGAGCGCGAGCTTCCTCGTCGACGCGCAGGGCCGGTTGGCGTGGATGGATCCCGGGCCCGAGCTGTTCCCGTCGCGCGATCCGCGGCACGTGCAGGCCGACGCCGCCTGGCGCGCGTTGCGCGAGGCGCTCGAGGCGCTCGGCGTGCTCGATGCGGTCGCGCCGAGTGTGCCGGCGCCCGCTCAGGCGCGGTAGGGGCGGCCGTCGCGCGCGACTTCGACGTCCGCCGAGCGTCCCTTGGGGATCGAGAGCGAGACCCAGGCGGGCCCGGCGAGGTGGCGCGCGAGCAGCACCATCTGGCCGACGTGATAGGAGTAGTGGCTGACTTGGCGATGGACGGCCTGCATCACGGTGTGCGGCTGCCCGCGGATCGTCACGACGCGCTGCAGGTCGGCCGGGCTCAGGGCGCCGATCGTCGAGAGGCACAGATCCCAGCCCGCGTCCCAGCGCGCGCGCAGGGCGGCGGGAGTGTCGGCGGCCGCGTGCTCGAACTCGGTGTCGCGCGCGCGGTCGGGCTTCTCGCCGTCGCGGGTGAGGAAGTCCGTCCAGCGCGAGCGCATGTTGCCGGCCACGTGCTTCATGATCAGGCCGAGCGTGTTCTCGTCGGCGCCGAGCTGCACGTGCAGGGCTTCGGGCGGGAGCTGGGCGAGCGCGCGCTCGCCGAGGGCGCGCGTCTTGCGCAGCGTGAGCAGCATGTCGTCGAGCCAGGCGCGGCCATCCATCGCGGGCGTCTCCGGGCGGGGCCGGGCATCGTACGCCGCGCGCGGCCGGTGCGCGGCTCCGCGCGTGGCGCGTGGCGCGTGGTGCCGGGCGGCGGCCGGGTGAGCGACGCGCCGCGCGTGGCGCGTGGCGCGTGGCGTGGACCGGCGCGGCGCCGGGCTGCTAACCTGCGCGACCCGCGGCGCGCGAGCCCGTCCGTTGGACGGCGCAGGGCGCGCGGCCGCCGAACCGACTCAGGAGGTCGCCCCCGATGTCCGCCAAGATCGTTCCGTTCCGCGTGCTGCTCTCGATCGTGCCGCTCGCGCTGTGCGCGTCGTGCGCGACGATGTCCTCGCAGGATGCCGCCGTGATGGCGGGCGGCCTCGCCGCGAACAGCGAGGCGGCGCAGGCGGCCGCGCAGGCCGCGGCGGCGGCCGAGGCCGCGCGGCAGGCCGGCGAAGATGCGCGGCAGGCCGCGGCGCAGGCGCAGCAGATGGCCGAGCGGGTCGCCGCCGAAGAATTGGCGGCC
>CAZBBB010000189.1:0-2961 GCA_964490005.1 uncultured Phycisphaerales bacterium
AGGCGATGATCGCGGCGTGAGCAGCCCGAGGCGCAGCGCGGTCCGGAGCGGCGGCCGCGCGCCGGCCGCGCGCCGGCCGTCCGCGGCGATCGTGGTCGGCGGCGGCGTCTTCGGCGCGGGCGCGGCGCTCGAACTGCGGCGGCGCGGATGGCGGGTGGCGCTGCTCGACGCCGGGCCCCTGCCGCGCCCCGAGGCCGCCTCGACCGACACGAGCAAGATCGTGCGCGCCGCCTACGGCTCCGACCGGAGCTGGACGGAGCTCATGCTGCGGGCGCTGGCCGGCTGGCGCGCCTGGAACGCGCGCTGGGGCGCGCCGCTCTACCACGAGGACGGCCTGCTCATGCTGCGCGGCACCGCGATGGGCCCGGGCGACTTCGAGTACGAGAGTCGCGCGCTGCTCGGCCGCCTCGGACACCCGGTGGCTCAGCTGACGGCGCCCGAGCTGCGCGCGCGCCACCCGGCGTTCGGCGCCGCGCGCTTCACCGAAGCCTGCTTCGACCCGCAGGCCGGCTGGGCCGAGAGCGGCGCGGTCATGGCGCGCCTGCTCGACGAGGCGCGCGCGGCCGGGGTGCTCGTGCGCGAGCACTGCGCCCTGGCCGGCCTGCTCGAGCGGGGGCAGGCCGTGGTCGGCGTGCGCACGAGCGGCGGCGAGCGGCTGCGCGCCGACGCCGTCGTGCTGGCCGCGGGCGCCTGGAGCGGCAAGCTGCTCCCCGAGCTGGCGCCGCGCATCCGGGTCGTCGGGCAAACGGTGCTGTGGTTCGCGCCGCGCCGGCCGCAGGACTTCGCGCCGCCGAGCTTTCCGGCCTTCACGGCCGACATCGCGAGCACCGGCTTCTACGGCTTTCCGGCGCTGCCCGACGGCACGGTGAAGATCGCCAACCACGGCGCGGGCCTCCCCATCGACCCCGACGCGCCGCGCCGCGTGCCCGAGGACGCCGAGCGCCGCTTCCGCGCCTTCCTCGCCGAGGCCGTCCCGGGCCTGGCGCAGGCGCCGCTCGCATCCCGCCGGCTGTGCCTGTACGCCGACACCGCGGACGGCGCCTTCCTGATCGACCGCGTGCCGGGGCGCTCGGGCCTGGTCGTCGCCGGCGGCGGCAGCGGCCACGCGTTCAAGTTCGCGCCCGTGCTGGGCGCGCTCGTCGCCGACCGCGTCGAGGACCGGGACCGCGCCGCGCCGACGCGTTTCGCGTGGGCCGGGCGGCTGGCCGGCGGCGGCGACGCCGCGCGCCCCGGCGCCGCGACCTGAGCCGACGCGCGGTTGCCGAGCGCGCCGTCGGCGGCCAGACTGCGCGACCGCACATGGCGCCGCGCCGCATCTTCACGCTGCTCTGCCTGGCCGGCCTGGTCGGGTGGTCGATCGCCTGCCTGGGCAGTTTCGTCTCGGAGTCCTTCGGCGAGTTCGTCGACAGCGCGATCTACCTGCTCACGGCGCGCAGCCTGGCCGAGGGCGAGGGCTACCGCTATCTCGGCGAGCCGTTCTTCGTGCGACCGCCCGGGCTGTCCTGGCTGCTCGCGCCGCTCGCCGAGGCGCCCTGGGACCACCTGGCGCTCAACCGCTTCGTGCAGGTCACGGCGGTGCTCTCCTTCGCCGGCGTCGCGCTCGCGCTCGGGCGCCTGCACGGCGCCGCGCTCGGTCTGCTCGGCGCGCTGCTGTTCGCGACGAACCGGCTCACGGTGCAGCTCTTCAACAAGGTCTTCGCCGAGTTCGGGTTCCTGGCGCTGTTCTTCGGCGGCGTCGCGCTGCTGCTGCCCGACCGCGAGGGCCGGCCCGCGGGCCGCGCGCGGCTGCTGTGCGGCGCGCTGCTCGTGGCCGCCTCGCTCTGGCTGCGCTCGACCGGGCTGCTCATCCTGCCGGCCCTGGCGCTGACGGCGCTGTGGCCGCGGCGCGGGGCGGCGCGCGCATCGCTCGCCTCGGTGCTGCTGCCCGCCGCGCTGATCCTCGGCCTGCACCTGCCGTGGATGGCGTGGGCCGCCCGGGCCGCCGAGCAGGCCCCGCGGCCGTCCACGCAACTGCTCATGTTCGACTACGGCACGGCCATGTTCCGCGTCGACCCGAGCGACCCCGACTCGGCGCTCGTCGACCTCGACGGCTGGGCCGCGCGCGTGGCCGACAACGTCGCGCAGATCGTGCCGGCGCTGGGCGAGGCCTTTCTGGGGACGGGAAGCGGCCCGCTGCCGCCGCTGCTGGCGCTCGTGCTCGCCGGCGCGCTGGCGTACGCGTGGTGGGACCGCCGCTCGCTGCTCGACGCGTACGCGCTGGCCTGCGCGGCCCTGCTGCTCTGCTACTTCACCTTCGCCGATCGGCTGCTGCTGCCGCTGCTGCCGCTGCTGATCTCGGCGCTGCTGCACGTGATCGAGCGGGTCTGTCGCGCGCGCATGGCCGGGCCGCGCGGCGCCGAGCGCGCGCTCGCGGCCTGCGGCGCGCTGGGCCTGCTGCTGCTGTTCGTGTCGGCGACGCACCTGCGCGAGGATCTCGCTCCGGTGGAGCACAAGGCCTTCAACCGCGTCGCCGACGGCGCGGCCGCGCGCTGGCTGGCCGAGCACACGCCGCCCGAGGCGCTCGTGCTGCACGAGCGCGGCGCGATCATGTCCGTGCTCAGCGGACGGCGCACCTACACCTGGCGCAACCTGCCGGGCGCCTGGCCGGCCGGCAGCCCCGAGGTCGACTGGATCGTGCTCGGTCCGCAGCCGAGTCCGATCGAGAACGACGTCGCGGCGGCCGCGCTCGAACGCCGGCGCGTGGTCGCCGAGTTCGGCGGACAGCGCTGGGTCGTGCGGCTGTACCGCATGCGCGACCCGCCGCGCTGAGCGGGGACCGCCCGGGCGCGCTACACTCGGCCCCCACCTCCGGGCGGGAGCCGGCCATGCTCAAGCGCAGGGACTTCCTCGGGCTGCAGGCGGCGGCGGCCGTCGCCGCGCTCGCGCCCGGCTGCGCACGCCCGGCGCTCGCGGCGGCGCGCG
>CAZBBB010000190.1:0-2922 GCA_964490005.1 uncultured Phycisphaerales bacterium
TCTGGCCACAAGGGCGGCATGGGAACTGACTCCACCGCGCGCCGTGAGGATGCCCTTGGCGGCGTGCATGCCGCCGATGTCCTCGGGCGAGGTCTCGTGGCGCACGAGGATCACGGGGCGCCCGTGCGCCGCGGCCTCCTCGGCCGCCGCCGCGTCGAACACGACCTGCCCGCAGGCGGCGCCGGGAGAGGCCGGCAGGCCGCGGCCGACGACGTGGCGCTCGGCGGCCGGGTCGAAGCCCGGGTGCAGCAGCTGGTTGAGCGCCTCGGGCGCGACGCGCGCGACGGCCGTCTCGGGCTCGATCAGCCCCTCGTCGACCATCTCGCAGGCGATGCGCACGGCGGCCGGGCCGGTGCGCTTGCCCGAGCGCGTCTGCAGCAGGTAGAGCACGCCGTCGTCGACGGTGAACTCGATGTCCTGCATCTCCTTGAAGTGGTGCTCGAGGCGGTCCTTGACGTCGAGCAGCTGGCCGAGCATGCCGGGCAGGACGGAGTCGATCTCGGCGATCGGCCGCGGCGTGCGGATGCCGGCGACCACGTCCTCGCCCTGCGCGTTGAGCAGGAACTCGCCGTAGAAGGCGTTCTCGCCGGTCGACGGATTGCGCGTGAAGCACACGCCGGTGGCGGAGGTCTCGCCGCGGTTGCCGAAGACCATCGCCTGCACGTTGACCGCCGTGCCGTTCAGTCCGCGGATGTCGTTCAGGCGGCGGTAGGTGCGCGCCCGCGGGTTGTCCCAGCTGCGGAAGACCGCGTCGATCGCGAGGCGCAACTGCTCGCGCGGCTCGTCGGGGAAGGGCTTGCCGGTGGCCTTCTTGACCAGGGCCTTGTAGGCCGCGACGAGCGCCTTGAGGTCGGCCGCCGACAGCTCGCTGTCGCTGCGCGCGCCGACCTTCGCCATGGTCGACTCCAGTTCGGCCTCGAACAGGTCGTGGTCGACGCCCAGCACCACGTCGCCGAGCATCTGGATCAGGCGCCGATAGCTGTCGAGCGCGAAGCGCGGCTCGCCGCCGCTCGCCAGGCCCGCCAGCGTGGCCTCGCACAGCCCGAGATTGAGGATCGTGTCCATCATGCCGGGCATGGAGACGGCGGCGCCCGATCGCACCGAGACGAGCAGCGGTCGATCGGGATCGCCGAAGCGGCGGCCGGTGAGCGCCTCGAGGCGCGCGAGCTGCTCGTCGATCTGCACCCCGAGGTCTTCGGGCCAGCGGCCGAGCGCCGAGGCTTGCGCGCAGCACTCGGTCGAGATCGTGAAGCCGGGCGGCACGGGGATGCCGAGGCGCGTCATCTCGGCCAGGTTGGCGCCCTTGCCGCCGAGCAGCGCCCGGTCGCGGCCGCTGCCGTCGGCCTTGCCGTCGCCGAAGAACCAGGTCCAGCGCGTCATGGAAGCCCTCCGGAGGCCGGCGCCAGGCCGGCGATGTCGGCGATCTTCCAGCGCTCGTCGACGTGCAGCGAGTGCAGCTCGGCGAGCCGCTCGCGCGGCGGCAATTCGGGCCGCGCGATGTCGAGCCACTGCCGGCCGAACTGCACGCCGAGCAGCGCGGCGAGCGGCCGGTCCTGACGACCGGCCAGCGTCGTCCCGTCGCGGAACTCGAGCGTGATCCAGGTCTCGCGCTCGTAGCCGATCTCGAGTTCGTCGCCCGACACGCGGAAGGTCTGCCAGGCGCGGCGGCCGTCGAGGTCGAAGGAGGTCTCGACGAGGTGCTCGGCCAGATCGGCGCGTGCGAGCAGGCGCGCGACGACCGGATGCTCCTCGAGCAGCGCGCCCCGGGCCGCGTGGTAGCTGGGAAAGCCCTGCATCGCGCGCTGGAAGGCCGCCGAGAGGCAGGCGTACTCGCCCTGCACGTCGTCGCGGCAGAAGCGCGCCTGCCAGGTGGCCAGCGTCTCGTCGGGCGTCTGCCAGGACACCCGCTCGGGAGGACAGGCGCAGGCGAGCGGGACGAGCAGCAGGACGCGCGAAAGGAACACGGGGCGCGGAGCCTCGCACGCACTCCGCGGCCTGTCAACGCGCCTTGATTGTGGGCGCCGTCGCTCCCGAGAATGCGCGTTCGCGGCCGCGCGTGCGGTCGCGGGCACCCCGGGAGGGCCATGACCGATCGACTCGGTGACCTGCTCGCCGCGCAGGGGCTGCTCGACGAGGCGCAGATCGGCAAGGCGCTCACGGCCGCCAGGACGCGGCGCGTGCCGCTCGGCGAGGCCATCGTCGCCCTCGGGTACGTCGACGAGGCGACCGTGTGGCGCACGCTCGCCCGGCAGCACAAGCTGCCCTTCGTCGATCTCGCCGCCGACGTCGCCAAGGGCGGGCGGGTGCGGCCCGAGCAGATCGCGGCGGTTCCGGCCGAGGTGGCCGCCGAGCACCGCGTCGTGCCCGTGGCCGAGAAGGACGGCCGCCTCGTGCTGGCCGTCGACGACCCGCTCAAGCGCTACGCGCTCGACACGCTGCAGTTCCTGCTCGACCGCGACCTCGCCGCGGCGCTCGCGACGCTCGGCGCGCTGCGCGCCGCGCTGCGCCACTACTACGGCGTCGCGGCCGGCGGGGGCGAGACGGTCGACGCGGCGGTCGGCGCCGCCGCCGGCGAGGAGGACGACGCGCCCGTCATCCGCCTGGTGACGCGCATGATCGGCTGCGCGGTCAAGCGCGGCGCCTCCGACATCCACGTCGAGCCCATGGACGGCCGCGTGCGCATCCGCTTCCGCAAGGACGGCGTGCTGCGCGAGGTCGCCAGCCACGAGTCGAACCTGCTCGGACCGATGACCTCGCGGCTCAAGATCATGGCGGGCATGGACATCGCCGAGAAGCGCAAGCCGCAGGACGGCCGCATCGGCCTCTCGGTGGCCGGGCGCCCGATCGACATCCGCGCGTCGGTGCTGCCGAGCAGCCACGGCGAGACGGTCGTGATGCGCCTGCTCGACAAGGAGCGCGGGC
>CAZBBB010000191.1:0-2811 GCA_964490005.1 uncultured Phycisphaerales bacterium
CAGGTCGAAGGCCACCGAGAGGCCGTCCTGCCCGTGGCTGAGCAGGTACTTGTAGCGCTCGTTGGTGTCCTTGGCCGTGCCGAAGCCCGAGAACTGGCGCATGGTCCATAGCTTGGTGCGGTACATCGTGGCG
The DNA here is from genome assembly GCA_964490005.1 of uncultured Phycisphaerales bacterium. GTDB lineage: Bacteria > Planctomycetota > B15-G4 > B15-G4 > B15-G4 > CAZBBB01. The sequence goes on from CAZBBB010000191.1 coordinate 134, forward strand.
TAGGGCCCGCGCGTGTACGGGAACTGCCCGGGCAGGCCGATGTCGGCCACGGGATCGAGGTCGGCGACGGCCTCGTGCGTGACGAGCGCGGGCACCGGCTCGCTCGAGACGGTCTGAAAGGCGGCGTCGCGCTCGCCCGCGCCGGCCGTCGGGCGACGGCCGGGGTCGTGCGCCGGGCTGCGGGCGGCCGCGTCGCGGCCGGCATCGATCGAGCTCATCGCGTCGTCTCCGGAGGGCGCCGGGCCTGGTACAGGCCCAGCAGGTCGTCCGCCACGGCCCAGGCCGAGAGCGGCGCATCGCCGGCGGTCTGCCGGTCGAGTTCGTGATCGAGCCCGGCCACGCGCCAGGCGTCGTGGCGCAGGCGGCCTTCGACGAGCCGCCGAATGCGCGACTGCAGGTTGGCGCGCCGACGCCGCGCGAGCGCGCCGTCGGCGAGGCGGGCGGCGTGCAGCGCGTCGAGCGCGTCGGCCAGTTCGGCGATGCCCTGGCCGGCGCTGGCCTGCGCCGTGAGGATCGGCGGGCGCGCGTCGTGCGGCACGTCGCGCAGATCGAGGATGTCGGTGAGCTGCTGCACGAGCCGGTCGAGCCCGGGCAGGTCGGCCTTGTTGACCAGGTAGACGTCGGCGGCCTCCATCAGGCCGGCCTTCATCGCCTGGATCGTGTCACCGCCGCCGGGGTGCAGCACGACGATCGTGAGATCGGTCGAGCGCGCGATGTCGACCTCGCTCTGCCCCACGCCGACGGTCTCGACGACGACCGTGTCGCGTCCGGCGACGTCGAGCACGTCGACGACGTCGTCGGTCGCGCGGGCCAGCCCGCCGAACACGCCGCGCGTCGCCATCGAACGGATGAACACGCCCTTGTCGAGCGCGAGGCGCGACATGCGCACGCGGTCGCCCAGCAGCGCGCCGCCCGAGAAGGGGCTGGTCGGGTCGACGGCGACGATGCCGACCGTGCGTCCGGCGCGGCGCCAGTGCAGCACGAGCTGCTCGACGAGCGTGCTCTTGCCCGCGCCGGGCGGGCCGGTGATCCCGAAGCGCCGGGCCGCGCCGAGCCGCGCGAACAGGCGACGGTGCTGGCGTCCCCACTCGGGGTCGCCGCGCTCGGCCAGGCTCATCAGGCGCGCGCAGGCGAGGTCGTCCCCCGCGCGCAGCCCCTCGAGCAGGTCGATGGCGGCCATGGGGCTCATCGCGCGCCGAGCAGGTTGCGGGCGATCACGAGCCGCTGGATCTCCGAGGTGCCCTCGTAGATCTCGGTGATGCGCGCGTCGCGGAAGTAGCGCGCGACGGGGAACTCGGTGGTGTAGCCCGCCCCGCCGTGGATCTGCACCGCCTCGTCCGCGGCGCGGTTGGCGATCTGGCTGGCGACCAGCTTGGCCTGCGCGGCCTGCAGCGTGTGCGGCCGACCCTGGTCGCGCAGCCAGGCCGCGTGCCAGGTCGCGAGGCGCGCGCCGTGCAGTTCGGCCGAGACCTGCGCGAGCTTGAACTGCACCGCCTGGAAGCGCGCGAGCGGCTTGCCGAACTGCTCGCGCTCGCCGGCGTACTTGAGCGCGGCGTCGAGGCTCGCCTGCGCGATGCCGAGGGCCTGCGCGGCGATGCCGATGCGCCCGCCGTCGAGCGTGTCGAAGGCCACGTGCAGTCCCTTGCCGACCTCGCCCAGCACGCGATCGGCGGGCAGCTCGACCTTGTCGAGCACGACTTCGACGGTGCTGCTCGAGCGGATGCCGAGCTTCTCCTCGACCTTGCCCACGGAGAAGCCGGGCGCGGCGGTCTCGACCAGAAAGGCCGTCACGCCCTCCTCGGCGCGCGCGAACACGATCATCAGGTCGGCCTCGTTGCCCGACGTGATCCACAGCTTGGCCCCGTCGAGCACCCAGCCCGCGCCCTTGCGGACGGCCTTGCAGCGCAGGGCCGCCGCGTCGGAACCGGCGCCCGCCTCGGAGAGCGCATAGGCGCCGAGCAGTTCCCCCGTCGCCAGCCGCGGCAGCCAAGCCTGCTTCTGCGCGCTCGTGCCGTGCCGCATGAGCGGTCCGCAGACCAGGCTGTTGTGCACCGACAGCGTCACGCCCGTGCTCGCGCAGGCGCGGCTGACCTCCTCGATCGTGATCGAGAGCGCGTGCGCGCCGAGCCCCGAGCCGCCGTACTCCTCGCCGACGAGCAGGCCGCACAGGCCCAGCGCAGCCGCCTTGTCGAGCTCTGCGCGCGGAAAGCGGTGCTCGCGGTCGCGGAGATCGGCCGTCGGCGCCACGTCGCGCTGCGCGAACTCGCGCGCCGTGTCGCGCAGCAGCCGGAGTTCGTCGTCGAGTTCGAAGTTCATCGTGGGTCTCGCGCGTGCGCGCCGGGCGACGCCGTCAGGAGTAGGAGAAGAAGCCGCGCCCCGTCTTGCGGCCCAGGTGTCCGGCGGCGACGTACTTGCGCAGCAGCGGGCAGGGGCGGTACTTGTCGTCGCCGAGGTCGCGCTGCAGCACCTCGAGGATCGACAGGCACACGTCGAGGCCGATCAGGTCGGCCAGCGCGAGCGGCCCGAGCGGGTGCGCCATTCCGAGCTTCATGATCGAGTCGATCGCGGCCGGCGCGGCGACGCCCTCGGCGACGCAGTAGACGGCCTCGTTGATCATCGGCATGAGCACGCGGTTGCTGACGAAGCCGGGCGAGTCGTGGGCGGCCACCGGGATCTTG
>CAZBBB010000192.1:0-1387 GCA_964490005.1 uncultured Phycisphaerales bacterium
CGCAGGTGCCGCGCCGGCACACCCAGGCCGTCGCGCGCCCGCCGGCCGGCACCTTGCCCGCGAGCAGCGGATAGCGCGCAGCCACGTCCCGCGCCACGCCCGCCGCCGGCACGCGCGCCACCGCCACCGACGCGTCGGGCTGCCGCGCCAGCACCGCGTGCAGCGCCTGCTCGCCCGCCCCGCCGCCCACGACCACGCTCGTGGCCGACTCGCTGCGCATCAACGCCAGCAGCATGCGCGCGAAGGCGCTCGGCGAGGCGCCGATCACGGGCGCCACGGCCGCCATGCCGCGCTCGGCCGCCCGCCGCTGCCCGGCGTCGCCCGTCAGCTCCGCCAGCCGCACCAGCACCTCGACCATCACGCCGTTGCTGCTCGGCAGCGCGCCGTCGAAGAGGTCGCGCGGACGCGCGATGAGCCGCTCGTGGTCGTCGCTCGTGAAGTACCACCCGGCGCGCTCGCCGTCGGCGAAGCGCGCCTGCACTTCGCGCGCCAGCTCGCCCGCGCCGTCCACCCACGCGACGTCCCCGTCGGCCTCCCACAGGTCGAGCAGCCCGTTCGCCAGATACGCGTAGTCGGCCAGCGTGCCGTTGAGGTGCGCCTTGCCGGCGCGCCAGGTCGCGAGCAGTCGCCGCCCGTCGGGCCGCATCGTCGTCAGGCAGAAGCGCGCCGCGCGCCGCGCGGCCTGCAGGAAGCGCGGCTCGTCGAGCGCGACGGAGGCCTGCGCCAGCGCCGAGATCATCAGGCCGTTCCACGCCACGAGCACCTTGTCGTCGGTCGCCGGGTGCACCCGCCGCTCGCGCGCCTCCCACAGCTTGCGCCGCAGCGGCTCGAGCGCCGCGAACAGCGCCGGCACGCTCAGCCCCAGCGAGGCCGCGATCTGCGCGTCGGGCCGCGGCCGCACGAGCACCCAGGCGTGCCCCTCGAAGTTGGGCTCGTCGCCGAGATTCCAGGCGGCGTCGACCAGCGCCGCGTGCTCGCAGCCGACGATCGAGAGCACCTCGTCGCGCTGCCACGCGAAGAACTTGCCCTCGACGCCCTCGCTGTCGGCGTCCTGCGTGCTGTACAGCCCGCCCTCGGGCGCGCTCATCTCGCGCAGCACCCACTCGCAGCAGCCGCGCGCGACCTCGGCGAAGTCGCCGCGCCCCGTGATGCGGTGCGCCTCGAGATAGGCCGGCACGAGCAGCGCGTTGTCGTAGAGCATCTTCTCGAAGTGCGGGATCCACCAGCGCTCGTCGGTCGAGTAGCGCGAGAAGCCCCCGCCGAGCTGGTCGTGGATGCCTCCGCGCATCATGCAGTCGAGCGTGTGCTCGGCCGCGCGCAGCGCGGCGTCGTCGCCGGTCGCCACGTGCTGGCGCAGCAGCAGCCGGAGGTCGTCGGCGTGCGGGAA
>CAZBBB010000192.1:1397-2465 GCA_964490005.1 uncultured Phycisphaerales bacterium
CCGCCGAAGCCGCCGTGCTCGCGGTCGAAGCGCGAGAGCAACTGGTGCGCGGCCTCGTCGACGAGCCCCGGGGAGGGCGGGCGCGCGTCGTCGGCCACCGCGGGCAGGTGCTCGCCCGAGAGCGACAGCTTGGCGACGTGCTCGGCCACGCGGTCGGCCTGCGCCAGCACCTGCGCGCGTCCGCTCTCCCAGGCGCGCGCCAGCCCCTCGAGCACCTGCGAGAAACCCGGCTGCCCCCAGCGCGGCAGCGGCGGGAAGTACGTGCCGGCGTGGAAGGGCTTGAGCTCGGGCGTCAGCCACACCGACATCGGCCAGCCGCCGTGCCCCGAGAGGGCCTGCGTGGCCTTCATGTAGACGTCGTCGAGGTCGGGCCGCTCCTCGCGGTCGACCTTGATGTTCACGAAGTGCGCGTTCATGAAGGCCGCGACGCGCGCATCCTCGAAGGACTCGCGCTCCATGACGTGGCACCAGTGGCAGGCGCTGTAGCCGATCGACAGGAAGATCGGCTTGCCTTCGGAGCGCGCGCGCGCCAGCGCCTCCTCGCCCCAGGGATACCAGTCGACGGGATTGTGCGCGTGCTGCAGGAGGTAGGGGCTTGTCTCGTCGGCGAGACGGTTGGCGGGACGCTGCGCGGTGTCGCTCATCGGCCCATCATCGCCGATGGCGCGCGCTCCTGTCGCCCCGCACGACGGCCGTCGCGTCGCGCCCGTCCTGACCGCCGGGTCCGCTGCCGGCGCGCGGCGACTACTTCGACTTGGTGCGCATCGTCGCGATGCACCCCGCCGCGAAGCCGATCGCGCAGGTCAGCAACAGCAGGAAGGCCCGCGGCATCTTGACCGTGACGAACAGGATCTTCGTCTCGACCTCCTGCGTGTTCTGGAAGATCACCACGACGGCGAGCACGACGAGCGTCGTGAGCATCCAGGCCTTGAACTTCTGCACGCGGCACCTCCCGGCACGGCGCGACCGCGCCGCGGGTCAGCATACGAAACGGAGCGCGGCGCCCGGCCCGCCCGCCGCGCCCGCGTCGCGCCGCGGCCCCTCGCTCAGCGCGCCGGCGCCGGCGGC
>CAZBBB010000193.1:0-2374 GCA_964490005.1 uncultured Phycisphaerales bacterium
CGCGGCCACCACCGCGTCGGGCGAGGTGGCCGCGCGCGGACCGCTCTGCACCAGCCGGCCGTCGCGCAGCACGGAGATCGTGTCGGCCAGCGCGAAGACCTCCGCCAGCCGATGGCTCACCCACAGCAGCGTGGTGCCCGCATCGCGCAGCCGTCCGGCCAGCGCCAGCAGCCGCGCCGCGTCGGCCTCCGGCAGCGAGCTGGTCGGCTCGTCGAAGACGATCGTGCGCGCGCCGGTGCCCAGCGCCGCGGCGATCTGGCACAACTGCTCCTGCGCCGTCGAGAGTTCGGCCATCGGCCGCCGCACGTCGATCGAGGCGCCGACCTGGCCCAGCAGCCGCACGGCGCGCGCGTGCATCGCGGCGCGGTCGATGCGCACGCCGCGCACGGGCCAGCGCCCGAGCGCGAGATTCTCGGCCACCGACAGCGCGGGGCAGAAGGACAGCTCCTGGTGCACCATCGCGATGCCGTGCGCGAGCGCGTCCGCCGGCGAGCGGAAGCGGCGGGCCCGACCGTCGAGGCGCAGCTCGCCGGCGTCGGGGGCGTGCAGCCCCGCCAGCACGCGCCCCAGCGTGCTCTTGCCCGCGCCGTTCTCGCCGACGAGCGCGTGGCAGGTGCCCGGCGCGATCGATAGCGTCAGGTCGTGCAGCGCGGTCACGCCGCCGAAACGCTTGCCGATGCCGACGAACTCGATCACGCGGCCGATCGTACCGGCCGCTCCGCCCCGCGACGCGCTCAGAGCGTGAAGGTCGCCAGCAGATGGCCCAACCAGGGCGGCAGCGCGTCGACGTTCGACGAGGTCCCGAGGACCGCCAGCGCGAGCCCGGGCTGCCGGTCGAGCAGCAGCCCCAGGCCGTCGACGGCGGCGGCGCGCGCGGCGGCGGGCAGGCTGTCGTCGGCCACGAGGCGCTGCAGGCCGTCGAGGGCCGGCTGGCTGCCGTGGAAGCCGAGCGCCACCGCGAGCACGCCCTGCAGCTGCGGCTCGCGCAGGTCGCGGATCGTCGCCAGCAGGATCTCGGCGTCGGCGTACGAGCCGAAACTGCCCAGCGCCTGCGCCAGGCCCACGACGGCGAGCGGCGAGTCCTCCTCGGCGAGCAGCGCCGCCAGCGCCGGCCGCGTCCCGGGATCGCCGACCAGCGCCACGGCCAGCGCCGCGAACATGCGTTGGCGCGGGTCGGCCGCCGAGCCGGCCTGCTCGAGCAGTGCGGGCAGCGCGTCCCTGTCGCGCGACAGGCCGAGCGCAAGCGTCCACGCGCCGGCGACCTCGTGATTGGCCTGCCGCCCGAGGCCCTCGCGCAGCTCGCGCCGCACCTCCTCGTTTCCGTCGCGGCGCGCGCTCAGCCCCAGCCCGAGCGCCGCCCACGGCCGCATCGACGTGTCGCCCTCGCGCATGGCCTTCAGCAGGAAGGCGCGCGCGTCGGGACCGCCCTGCTCGCCGAGCGCCAGCAGCGCGTAGCCCCGCGCCACGGGCTCGCTCTCGAGTTCGCTGGCCGTCTTGAGCGCGGCCTCCACGAGCGGATGCGGCAGCGCGCCGAGTGCGAGGGCCGCCGAGCGGCGCACCTCCACGTCGGCATCGCCGAGGGCGCGCGTGAGCGCCGCGAGCATCGCCGGGTCGCCCGAGACGGGCAGCGTCTCGGCCGCGCGGCAGCGCACGCTCGTCTCGACCTCGGCGTCGGACAGCCAGGCCAGGGCGTGGCTCTGGAGGTCCGCCGCCGGCGCGAGCGCCTGGTAGGCCAGCAGCGCCGGCGCGAGGTCGGCGCGCTCCTCGGGCGGCAGATCGTCGGCCACCGAGCGCACCAGCGCGTCGAGCGTCGGGCCCAGCCCGTGACGCCGCCCGAGTCCCAGGCCGACGAGCGCGATCTGCCGCGCCCACGGCGAGACGGCGACGCCGCTCGAGGCCTCCCCGGTGCGCACGACGCCCAGCAGTTCGGCGGCGCCCTCCATCGTGCCGGTGGCGCCGATGCCGAGCAGCGCGGCGTGCCGCACCACGAACTGGCCGTCCTCGAGCAGCGGCAGCAGCGCCGCCAGCGCCGCGCGCCCGCCGCTGCGGCCGAGCGCGACGGCGGCGCGCGCGCGCACCAGGCCGTCGGCGTGCGACAGCAGCCGCTCGAAGACCGGCTGCGCCTCGGCCCGCGCGCGCCCCAGCGAGAAGCGGTCGACGCGCTGGCCGAAGGCGTAGCGGCCCACGACCGCCGGGCTGCCGTCCTCGAGCGGCCGCGGCGCCAGAAAGCGCAGCTTGTTGAACTCCCACCAGGTCCACCAGGCGTCCTGCGCCGCGCCGGAGGTGTAGGACGGCTCGAGGCGCTGGCCGTCCGCGGCGGCCGCGCGGGCCGCGCCGCCGCGCGCGCGCGCCGCCGCGCCCGAGCCTCCCGTCG
>CAZBBB010000194.1:0-2372 GCA_964490005.1 uncultured Phycisphaerales bacterium
GGCGCCGCCGCGCACCTGGTCGAGCGCGACCTGCAGGGCGGAGGCGTAGTCGCCCGACTTGATGAGCTTGGCGAAGCGCTTGCTGCCGGTGACGTTGGTGCGCTCGCCGATCATCTGGAAGTTGCTGTCGGGGCGCAGCTCGAGCGTCTGCAGGCCGGCGTAGCGCGTGTAGCGTTCGGCGGGCGCCGGCACGGGGCGCGGCGGGCGGCCGCTCACGGCGGCGGCGACGGCCTCGATGTGGGCGGGCGTCGTGCCGCAGCAGCCGCCGACGAGGTTGACGAGGCCCTCGCGCGCCCACTCCGAGAGGTGCGCGGCGGTCTCGTCGGGGCTCTGGTCGTACTCGCCCATCGCGTTGGGCAGGCCGGCGTTGGGGTAGGCGGTGAGATAGGTGTCGGCGAGGCCCGAGAGTTCGGCGATGTAGGGGCGCATCTCGGCGGCGCCGAGCGCGCAGTTGATGCCGACGGTGAGCGGGCGGGCGTGGCGAATCGAGGTCCAGAAGGCGTCGAGCGTCTGGCCCGAGAGCGTGCGGCCCGACGCGTCGGTGATCGTGACCGAGATCTGCAGCGGGAGCGTGCGGTGCAGCTCCTCCATCGCCTGCCAGCAGCCGATCAGCGCGGCCTTGGCGTTGAGCGTGTCGAAGATCGTCTCGATGAGCAGCGTGTCGCAGCCGCCCTCGATGAGCCCGAGCGCCTGCTCGCGGTAGGCGGCGGCGACCTGGTCGAAGGTGACGGCGCGGTAGCCGGGGTCCTCGACCTTGGGCGAGAGCGAGAGCGTGCGGTTGGTGGGCCCCAGCACGCCGGCGACGAAGCGCGGGCGGTCGGGACGCGCGGCGGTGAAGCGGTCGGCGGCGGCGCGCGCGAGGCGGGCGGCCTCGCGGTTCAGCTCGCGGCAGAGGTCGGCCGTGCCGTAGTCGGCCTGCGCGATGGCGGTGCCCGAGAAGGTGTTGGTCTCGATGAGGTCGGCGCCGGCCCTCAGGTAGCGCTCGTGCAGCTCGGTGATCAGGTCGGGCTGCGTGAGCACGAGCAGGTCGTTGTTGCCCTGCAGGTCGTGCCCGTGCTTCGCGAAGCGCGTGCCGCGGAAGTCGGCTTCAGTGAGCTGCTCGCGCTGGATCAGGCTGCCCATCGCGCCGTCGAGCACGACGATGCGGCGGGCGAGCAGTTCAGCGAGCGGCGGTCGGGAGTCGTGCGGGTCGGTCATCGCGGCCTTGGAGAATCCCGGCATTCTGCCACGCGCGCGCCCCGCGTGACGGGTCGCGGCGTGTCAGCGCCCGCCGGCCCGAGCCGGGCGACCTGGCACCGGAAGTGCGAAAAACCGCGCTCTTGTGCCTGACACCTGTTCAGGCGCTGGAGGGTTCGACGGAGGTCCAGCCGGCGGTGGCTTCGCGGGCGTGGACCTGCTCGAGGGTCAGGGCGGTCTTGAGGGCCTCCTCCTTGACCTCGGTCTTGGTGCCGTGCTCCCACAGCGCGGCGTTGAGTTCCTTCCACTCGGCGTAGTGCTCGGGCAGCTCGCTGTCGGCGTAGATGGCGTGCACCGGGCAGGCCGGCACGCACTGCATGCAGTCGATGCAGGTGCCGGGGTCGATGACCAGCATGGCCGGGTCGTCGATCTTGTAGAAGCACTGCACCGGGCACACGGCGCAGCAGTCGGTGTAGCGGCAGTCGAGGCAACGGGCCGTGACGACGTGGGTCATGGGTTCTCCGGGGAAGCGGTCGACGGGTCGGGCAGGTCCGTCGCGCCATCGTGCCGGGTCGGCCGCCCGATGTCGATGCTCGACCCGCGCCCGCGGTACGTTGTGCGCGCCATGCCCGCCCCCCTGCGCCTCGGCATCGTCCCCTACCTCAACGCGCTGCCGCTCGTGGCCGGTCTCGACGAGGATCGCGCGCTGGCCCTGAGCCGCGCCGTCCCGAGCGCGCTCGTCGCCGAGCTGCGCGGCGGGCGCCTCGACGCGGCCCTCGTCTCGGCCGTCGAACTGTTCCGCGACCCGCCGCTGGCGTGGATCGCCGGCCCCGCGATCACCAGCGCCGGGCCGGTGCGCAGCATCCTGCTGTATCTGCGCGCGCGCCCGCAGGCCGCCCGCAGCCTGGCGCTCGACACGGCGAGCCGGTCGGGCGCCGCGCTCGCGCGCGTCTGCCTGGCCGAGTTCTGCGGGGCCCGCATCGAGCGCGTCCTCGACGCGCCGCCCGACGCGCCGCTCGAGACGCTCGACGCCGACGCCGTGCTGCGCATCGGCGACCCGGCGCTGGCGACCGCGCCCGGCGCGCGCGACGTGCTCGACCTCGGCGCGCTGTGGACCGAGCGCACCGGCCTGCCCTTCGTCTACGCGCTGTGGCTGCTCGCGGACGCCGCGCCGGCGGCGCGTCTCGCGGGCCGCC
>CAZBBB010000195.1:0-2228 GCA_964490005.1 uncultured Phycisphaerales bacterium
CTGCTGAGACGGTCGGCTGGCCGCCACCGGTGCGGGCGTGGTGGCCCGGGGCGGGCGGCGCCGCGTGGACCGCGGCCCCGTGCGGGGCGCCGACGGCCACCGGAACGCCGCGCGAGACGCGGATGTGCTTCGTCCCGTCGGCCTTGGTCTTGTAGTCGACCTCGCTCAACCCGTGGCTCTCCATGAGCTGCACGAGCTCCTCGACGTCGGGGAACTGCCGCGGGGCGGGCTTGGCCGATGGCCGGGCCCGGCCCCTGGCGGCGGACGCCTTGGCGGTGCGACCTCGCTTGGTCTTCTTGCGTGCTGGCACGTCGCGGCTCCGTGGCGGAATCGAGCGGAAGGGGGCCCTGTGAGTCGGGCGATGGTCGCCGGGCGCAGGCCCCGACGCAAGCCCGGCTCAGCCCTCGGGGCCCTTGGCGCGATCGGCGAACTTGCCCGTCCGCGTGTCCACGCGCACCCACTCGCCCTGGTTGAGGTAGACCGGCACCTGGATGACCGTGCCCGTGTCGAGCGTGGCGGGCTTGTTGCCGCCCGACGCCGTGCTGCCCTTGATCCACGGGGTCGTCTCGACCACGTGGAAGATCATGTGGTCGGGCACCGACACCGAGAGGATCTGGCCCTCGCACAGCTTGAAGGCGCAGACGGTGTTCTCCTTGAGCCACGGCAGCAGGTCCTTCATGAACTCGGGGCCGACCATGATCTGGTCGAAGCTCGTCGGGTGCATGAACACGTAGTTCTCGCCGTCGCGGTACAGGTACTCCATCTCCTGCTTGTCGATCATGACCTGCTCGACGCGGTCCTTGCTGTCGAAGGTCAGGTCCTTCACGCCGCCGGTCTTCACGTTGCGCAGGCGCGTGCGCACGAAGGCGCCGCCCTTGCCGGGCTTGACGAATTCGAAGGTCACGAGGTCGTACAGCTCGCCCTCGATGCGCAGGGTGATGCCGGTCGAGAACTGGTTGGTCGAGATGTTGGCCATGGACGGCGCTTTCGCGGCAAGGGACGAAGGGCCGATTCTCGGGGCGGCGGCCCCGCCGATCAAGCGCCCGGCGCGGGCGCCGCGCGGGACGCGCCGACGGCCGGCGGCGGGGCCGTCAGCCGCGGCGCGGCCAGCAGGGCCGCGATGATCGCCAGCGGCGCCACGTGCAGCAGCAGGCGCGCCAGGGTGATCGTCACCAGATACACGACCGGATCGGTGTCGGGCATGTGGTACTCGGCCGCCGGGCTGCTCCACGAGGTGACCACGTAGGCGAAGACGTAGACGGCCAGCTGCCCGACCACCACGATCAGCGCCGCGAGCACCGGGCGCGAGAGCCTGCCCAGCACGAGCAGCGCGAGGATCGCCGGCCAGGTGAGGTTCCAGGCGCGGAAGGTCACGACCTCGTCGGCCAGGGCGCCCAGCACGAGGGGCACGCGGGTCAGGCCCTCGCGCACGGCCGCCAGGTGCAGGCGCGCCGGGTAGTTCTCGTCGAGCGCCGGGAAGCCGGCCGCCAGCCAGCCCCACAGCGCGAAGAACAGCGCGCCGGCGACGAGCGCCGGGCCGAGCGCCGCGCGCAGTCGCGCCCGCCGCGCGCAGAGCAGCAGCGCGAGGGCCGCGACGACCACCAGCGGCAGGCCCTCGTTCTTGGTGAGCGTCGCGAAGCCGAGCAGCAGCCCGACTTCGAGGTGCGCGCGATCGCGCGCACCGTCGAGCGCGTCGAGCAGCGCCAGCGCCGCGCCGGTCAGGAACAGCGCGAAGGGGATGTCGGCCATCGCCGAGGCCGCCCCCGCTCCCGGCGGCGGGTAGGGCACGTAGCTGATCAGCGGCAGACTGGCGATCCACGCGGCGCCGAGCGCGGCCTTGAGCGCCCCGGCCCGGCGGCGCAGCGCGCCGAAGGCGATCGCCGCGAGCGCCACCGCGTACCAGGCGTAGGGCGCCTGCGCGAGGCGGTCGTCGAAGCCGCCCGAGACGAGCAGCGGCAGGTTGGAGACGTGGCTGACGAGCGGCGGGTAGCGCTGGTGCGTGAAGCCGAAGTGCGGGTCGGTCGAGAGCGGCCCGACGAGCGTGCCGTCGAGGGCCAGCACCTTGGTCTTGAACATCCAGCGGGTGAGCGAGTCGAACTGGAAGGCCGGGCGCACCGCGGCCGAGACGACGGCCTGCCCCAGCGAGAGCGCCGCGAACAGCAGCAGCCCCGCGACGAGCGCGCGTTGCGCGAGCGGCGCCGGCGGCTCCGCCTCGCGCGGCGCCGGGG
>CAZBBB010000196.1:0-2130 GCA_964490005.1 uncultured Phycisphaerales bacterium
GATTCACCGACGCGGGCGACCGCGCCGATTACATCTCGGTCGACGCGTCGCTGTGGTATGTCGTCGCGGTCGGCGAGTACCTCGCCGCGATGCGCGCGCGGGACGCCGACTCGCGCGGCGCGCCGTCGCGTGCGACCGACGACGCGCGCCTCGTCCGCGCCGTGTCCGCCATCCTGGACGGCTACGCGCGCGGCACGCGCTACGGCATCCGCGCCGAAGCCGACGGGCTGCTCGCGGCGGGCGAGCGCGGCTGGCAGCTCACCTGGATGGACGCGCGCGTCGGCGACCGCGAGATCACGCCGCGCATCGGCAAGCCGGTCGAGATCCAGGCGCTGTGGTTCAACGCGTTGCGGGTCGGCGCCGAGCACGACGCGGTCGAAGGCCCGCGCTGGTCGGCGCTCGCCGAACGGACGCGCGGCGCCTTCGCGCGGCGCTTCGTCGATCCCGCGTCCGGCGGCCTGCACGACGTCGTCGACGTCGATCACGAGCCCGGCCGCGTCGATCGCAGCGTGCGCCCCAACCAGCTCTTCGCGGTGGGCGGGCTGCCGCACGCGCTGCTGGACGGGGCCGCGGCGCGCGCGGTCGTCGATCTCGTCGAGCGCCGTCTGTGGACGCCGCTCGGGCCGCGCAGCCTCGCGCCGGGCGAGCCGGACTACGTGCCGCACTACCTCGGCGGACCCGAGCAGCGCGACGGCGCCTACCACCAGGGCACGGTCTGGCCGTGGCTCGCGGGCGCCTTCGTCGAGGCCTGGGTCGCGACACGGGGCCGCACGGCCGCCGCCAGGAGATCGGCGCGCCGGCTCTTCGTCGCGCCGCTGCTCGAGCAGCTCGAGCGTTGCGGCCTCGGCCACCTGCCGGAGATCGCCGACGCCGACCCGCCGCACGCTCCGCGCGGCTGCCCCTTCCAGGCCTGGAGCCTGGGCGAGCTGCTGCGCCTGGAGCGCGTCGTGCTGGCCCCGTCGAAGCGCTCGAGGAGCCGCCCGACCGCGACCCGCGGCCGCGGGGCCGCGGCGTCCGCGAGGCGCGGCTGATGTCCTCCGCGCTCGCGACGCTGCGCCGCCACTGGCCCGAGTACCTCATGGAGGGCGCGCTGCTCGGCCTGTTCATGGTGTCGGCTGCCGCGTTCGGCGTGCTGCTCGAGCACCCCGCCTCGCCGGCGCGCGCCGCGCTGCCCGAGGCCGGCACCCGGCGCGCGCTCATGGGGCTGGCGATGGGCGCGACCGCGGTCGCGCTGATCTACTGCCCCTGGGGGCGGCGCTCCGGCGCGCACTTCAATCCCGCCGTGACGCTGACCTACCTGCGCCTGGGCAAGGTGGCGCCGATCGACGCGGCCTGCTACGTGCTCGCGCAGTTCGCGGGCGGGCTGCTCGGCATCGCGCTGCCCGCGCTCGTCGCGCGCGACTGGCTCGCCGATCCGGCCGTGAACTTCGTGGCGACCGTGCCGGGCCGCTGGGGCGTGGCGCCGGCCTTCGCCGCCGAACTGCTCATCTCGGCCCTGCTCATGGGGATGGTGCTGTACTGCACGGCGCGCCGCCGGCTCGAGCGCCTGACGGGCGTGTTCGCGGGGTTGCTCGTCGCGCTGTACATCGCCTTCGAGGCGCCGGTGTCGGGCATGAGCATCAACCCCGCGCGCAGCTTCGGCTCGGCGCTGCCCGCCGGCCTGTGGACCGCCTTCTGGGTCTACCTGAGCGCGCCGCTGCTGGGCATGTTGCTCGCGGCCGAACTGTACGTGCGCGCCGCCCGCAACGCGCCCGTGCACTGCGCCAAGCTGCGCCACGCCGACGACCAGCGCTGCATCCACTGCGAGTGAGGAGCCACGCGATGACGACCCACGGCCCGACGACGATCGAAGACCAGCGCCTGGCGGCCTCGGCCGCGCGCGCCGCGCACTGGAAGCGCTGGGGGCCCTACCTCTCCGAGCGCCAGTGGGGCACGGTGCGCGAGGACTACTCCGAGCACGGCACGGCCTGGGACAGCTTCAGCCACGACCAGGCGCGCAGCCGCGCCTACCGCTGGGGCGAGGACGGACTGCTGGGCTTCTCCGACCGGCAGGGCCGGCTGTGCCTCGCGCTGGCGCTGTGGAACGGCAAGGACCCGATCCTCAAGGAGCGGCTGTTCGGGCTCACCGGC
>CAZBBB010000197.1:0-2108 GCA_964490005.1 uncultured Phycisphaerales bacterium
GAACAACAGCGAGAGCGCCACCAGCGCGCGCTCGCCGCTCGACAGCAGGTGGATGCGCTGCGTCTTCTTGCCGCGTGGCGAGGCGTGGATCTCGATGTCGCAGTCCAGCGGTGCTTCCGGATTCTCGAGCCGGAGGTCGCACTCGCCGCCGCCGAAGAGCGTGAGGAAGATGTGACGGAAATGCGCGCGCACCTCCTCGAACGTCTTCAGGAACATCTCGCGCGCCGTGGTGTCGATCTCCTTGATCGCCAGCCGGAGCGCATCGCGCGCCTGGACAATGTCGTTCCGCTGGGTCTCGATCAGTTCGAGGCGCTTCTGCTCCTCGACATGTTCCTCGATCGCCAGCGGGTTCACCGGGCCAAGTGCCTCGATCTGCGCCCGCAGCGCCTCAGCCTCGGCGCGCAGCGCCTCGTCATCGGCGTCCACCGGCGTGTAGCTGGCGAAGAGATCGTCGAGCGGGCGCCGCCACTCGGTTTCGAGCCGGCCCCGGATCGCCGTCCGCCGCCCCGAAAGGTCGGTGTGCCGCAATTCCGCCCGGTGCAGTTCGTCGGCACACTGCACGGCGGCATGCCGGGCGGCGTCAAGCGCGCGATCGGCCTCCATGAGCGCGGCGTCGGCGCTGCGCACGGCGGCCTCGGCCGTCGCGGCAGCATCCTCCGCCGCGGTGAGCGCCGCAGCGCGCGCGTCGAGTTCGGCGCGCCACTGGGTCATCTCGCTCACCAACGTCGCATCGTCGCGCGTGAGCGTGTCGAGCTCAAGTTCCAGAGACTCGAGTTTCGTCGTTGCTGATTCCCGCTCGCGCGCCAGCCGGTCCCTGCGTTCGGCCGCCACGGAACGCCGGGCTTCCGCCTGCGCGTGCGCGACCTGTGCCGCTGTCCGCGCGTCGCGCGATGCCTCCAGGCGGTGCTCAGCCTGCTGCAGCGCGACGCGGGCCTCGGCGGCCAGCTGGGCGGCCGCCGCAATCGCCTCCCGGGCACGGCTGAGTTCCTCGGACCCTTCGCCGACGCGTGCCGTGAGGGCATCGCGACGTCCGCCCAGCTGCGCGTTGAGCGCCACGGCGTCGGCAAGCGCGCGCGCCGCCTGCTGGTCGGCGCGTTCGGCATCGCCGCGCCGTCGCGCGGCCAACTCGCGCGCTCCATGCGCCCGAACGGCTGCTTCGCGTGCCGCAACGACGCTGCCTTCAGCGGCGGTCAGCGCATCCTGCGCGGCAACGATGGCGCGCGCGGCCTCCGCGCGGCGGACGCCCAGCGCGGCCAGCTCTGCTCGCAACGCGAACAGCTCGGCACGGCGGCGCAACGGTCCCGCCGACGCGCCGCTCCCCGGGAGCCAGACCGCGCCTCGCGCATCCACGAAGGCGGCGCCGTCATCCACCGGGCGCACCCGCCCGAGCAGCGCGCGAACCCACGCCGCCCCCGCTCCCTGGCTCGTCACCAGCGCCGCGAGTTCGTCCGCCGCATCGCCGTTGCGAACCGCCGGGGCATCGAGCGGCAGCAGCAGCAGCGCACCCGGATTCGTGTTGGCGTGCCACCGGCGCACGCGCTCGGCCGTCTCTCCGTCGCGAACGACCACGGCGTGCGCCGTCGCGCCAAGGAACCGCTCGACCTGTGCGGCTGCGGCCGGGTCGGCGCCGATGAAGTCAGTCAACGGGCCGACAATTGCACCCTGCCCGAACTGGTCGCGATCGCGCATGAGGCGGGCTGCCGCCGGGGCGAGCCCGACGCGCTCGCGCTCGAGGCCCTCGAGTCCATCTACCCGGCCCGCCGTCGCGGTGTGTTCCTCTTCCAGTCTCCGGGCGTCGGCACGGGCCGCGGCTTCGGATTCGTGCGCCTGCGCCGCGGCGCGCTGCGCCTCGGCGACTGTCCCGTCGGCGAGCGCCGAGTTGCGCGTGGCGTCCGCGAGCGCAGCGTCGGCCGCGGCCAGCGCCGCTGCCGTGTCGCGCTGGGCGGCTGCGAGGCCGCCGTGCTCCGCCAGCAGCGTGGCCGATCGTTGCGCGACCTCAGCCAGTTCGCGATCGGCTGCCTCAAGCTCGATCTCCAGGCGCTGCAGGGCTTCCTGGCGCTCGCGCACACGGTCGTCGGCCTGCGCCACACCGTCGCGGGCAGCAGCCA
>CAZBBB010000198.1:0-1958 GCA_964490005.1 uncultured Phycisphaerales bacterium
GTCGGCGGCGGGGCGCGCCGCGGGCGCCTTGCGCGAGCGTGCGCGCCGGACGGGGGCCGCGCCGCCCGCCGCCTGCTCTCCTTCGCCGGCCGCGGGGCCCTCGGCGCCCGAGACGCGGGCGGCGAACAATTCGGCCTGACCGGACACGGGCGGTGATGCTCCAGCAAGATGCGTGGCGCGGCACAACGGCTGCCGACCGCCAACGCTAGGCGGCCGGCGGCGGCGATTCAAGCGCGCGGGCGGCGCCTTCAGCGGTCGGCGCGGACCAGGGCGCGCAACGGCTCGCGCATCGCGTCAGCGCTCGACGTAGCCCAGCGCCTGCAGCGCGGCTTCGGCCTCGGCGCTCAGCGTGATGGTGTCGACGTCTCGCGACGCTTCGCCGCGCGCCGCCAGCCAGGCCTCGGCCGCGGCGCGCAGCGTCGCCAGCGCGTGCGCCCGGTCGTCATCGGCCGGCCGGCCGGTGGCGTCGTCGAGCAGCACCCACCCCGTGCCGCGGCGCTCGGCGCGCAGCGGCCCGCTCAGGATCGCGAGTTCGCCGTGGCCGGGCGCGTCGGGCGCATCGTCCCTGGGCGGCAGCGCGCGGTAGGCGACGAAGGGGCGCGCGGGCGCCCCCGCACCGACGGCCGTCGCGCGCAGTCCGTGCGCGTCGAGCAGCGGCAGGCCGTCGGCGCGCGCCTCGGCCTGCTCCCCGACGGACGGCGGCGCGCCGGCCAGAGCGAGCAGCGTCGGCGCGAGGTCGACCAGTCCCACGCGCGTCGCGACGCGGCCGCGCGGCCCGGCGCCGTGCACGATGAGCGGCACGTGCAGCAGTCCCGGGTGCAGGCCGTTGCCGTGCATGAAGTACCCGCCCTCGCCCTCGCCGAAGGCTTCGCCGTGGTCGGCGGTCACGACGGTGACGACGCGCCGGTCGCCCAGGAGCTCGTCGACGAGGGCGCGCAGGCGCGCCAGCCCTTCGTCGAGCGCCGCGATCTCGCCGTCGTACAGCGCCAGGATCTGCTGCAGGTCGCCGGGCTGCAGGCGTTGCGCGACGTGCTCGCCGGCCAGCGCGCGGAAGGCCTCGCCGCGGCCGTCGAAGGGGCCCGCGTAGTTCGGGTCGCAGCGGCCGCGGTGGTCGGGCGGCGGGTCGTAGGGCAGGTGCGGGTCCATCAGGTGCACGTAGAGGAAGACGGGCCGCGCGTCGGGTGCGCGCGAGCGCAGCACGTACTCGACGCGATCGAGCACGAAGGGGGCGGCGATCTCGTGCTTCCAGTGGCCGGCGCGCTGGCCGCCCTTGTGCCCGAGGTCGAGCCAGGTCGAGAAGCCGCGGTCGGCGCCGTGGTCGCGGCTCTGGAAGGGATTGGCCGAGATGCCGATGGTCTCGTAGCCGGCCGCGGCGAGGCGCTCGGCCAGCAGCGGCACGTCGTCGGGCAGGCGTTCGTCGGGACGCAGCAGCCGGTCGGGATCGGGGTGCCGGCCGGTGAACAGCGCGAGCATCGACGGGCGCGTCCAGTTGCTCGGCGCGGTGGCGCGCTCGAACACCAGCGCGTCGGCGGCCCAGGCGTCGAGCGCCGGCGCGGCGGGGGGCGGGGCGCCCCAGGTCTGCAGCCGGTCGGCGCGCAGCGCGTCGCAGATGACGAGCACGATGTGCGGCGGCGCCTCGCGCGGCGCGCTCCGCTCGCCGCAGCCGACGACGGCCAGCAGCCCGAGCAGCAGCCGTGCCGCCGGGGCGCGGCTGCCCAGCGGCGCACGCGCGCGGGCGCTCACGCGACGGGCTCGTGCAGCGCGGCGCGGTCGACGAGGCCGTGCCGGTGGGCCAGCCGACCGAACTCCCGCAGGCCCTCGATCTCGCGCGCGCCGGCCTCGTAGCCGATGCAGCGCGCGAGGTAGTCGCGGCACGCGTGCGCGTCGAGACCGTGCGCGGCGGCGAAGCCCGCCGCCAGCTCGTCGCGGCGCGCCCGCCCGGCGTCGCGCGCCGCGCG
>CAZBBB010000199.1:0-1842 GCA_964490005.1 uncultured Phycisphaerales bacterium
CGGCGCTCGGCGCGGCCGCCGGCTGGGCCCCGGCAGCCGGCGGCGCGGCGACTCCGGGCGGCCCGCTCACGGCCCAGACGACGTTGGCGGCGAGGAAGGTCAGCGCGAACTTCACCAGCGTGAGGCGCAGCGTCTCGAACAGCCACGAGGCGGGCCGCAACTTGCGCTCGACGCGCAGGAACAGCGCCACGAGCAGCGGGATCGGCGCGTAGCTCCAGCCGATGTTGGCGTCCATCGACGGCATGTCGAGCGGGCGCCAGATCGGATGGAGGCCGACGAAGATCGCCAGCGTGATCGCGAGGCAGAGCGCGAACGAACGCGTCGAGAGCGACGGCAGGTCCGCGCCGTCGCTCAACTCGCGGTGAACTTCGCCATCTGCGCGCCGGTGACGTAGCCGCCGCGCTTGCGGATCCACTCGGCGTTGCCGGGGCCCCAGGCTTCGTCGAGCATGACCTGCAGCGCGCGGCAGGTGCAGCCGCCAGGGCACAGGCAGCCGGTCTTGAGCGGCGGGCGCGGCGCATCGCCCTTCTCGGGCACCCAGCAGGCGCCGTCATGCGCCTTGCAGGTCGCGCACAGATCTTCGCGCGGCCCCACGTGCCACGTGTAGTACGCCACCGCCGCCTTGCCCTTGAAGAACCTGTCGAACAGACCCATGGCGCGCCACGTTAGGCGCCGCACGCGGGCTTGTCCAACGGCGACTCGCGCCGCGCGGGCCCGTCGCTTCAGCGCCCGTCCCACAGGCGCAGGGTGCCGTCGGCGCCGGCCGAGACGAGCAGGTCGGCGGCGAAGGCCAGCGCGCGCACCGGGCCGACGTGCGCGCGCAGTTCGGAGAGGCGCTGGCCCGTCGCGAGGTCCCAAATCGCGATCGTGCCGTCGTCGCCGGCCGAGGCGATGCGCGCGCCGTCGGGCAGCACGAGCACGGCGTTGACGGCGCCGACGTGTCCCTTGCACTCGGCCAGCACCTCGCCGCGGACCGTGCCCCAGACGATCAGCGTGCCGTCCTCCGAGCCCGTCACGAGCCGCCGGCCGTCGGGCGAGAAGGCCAGCGCGAGCACGCCGCCGCGATGCGCCGTGAGCGTCGCGACGGCGGGCCCGCCGCGCGCCTCCCACAGCCGCGCCGTGCCGTCGAGCGAGCCCGTCGCGACGAGCCGCTCGTCGGGCGCGAAGGCCACGGCGCGCACCGCGCGCTCGTGCCCGACGAATTCCGCCAGCAGCGCGCCGTCCGGCACGCGCCACAGCCGCGCGCTGCGGTCGGCCGAGCCGGTGAGCAGCCGCTCGCCGCTCGCGCCGAAGGCCACGGCCGCCACCGCGCCGGCGTGCCCCTCGAGCGTCGCGTGCGGCGCGCTCTCCGGCACGCGCCACAGCCGCGCGCGGCCGTCCTGGCTACCGGCCAGCAGCCAGGCGCCGTCGCGCGAACAGGCCAGCGCGGAGTTCCAGGCCTGCGCGCCCTCGTAGCTGCTGCGCGCTCCCGGCTCGGGCAGCTGCCGACGGCGGCCGGCCGCCGTGAGCGTCGGCCCCTGCGCGACGCCCGCCAGCTCGGCGGCGTGCACGAGGCGCTCGTCCCCCGCCCAGAACAGCCGGCGCGCGTGCTCGCCGAGCGCGAGCGCCTCCAGCGGCCGGCCCGTCGGCACGAACACGCTCGTCGCGTCGCCGCGCTCGAGGTTCCAGACGGCGACCGCGTCGTCGTCGGCGATCGACGCCACGCGCCGGCCCGCGGCGTCGAGCGCGATCTCGCCGGCCCAGTCGGGCTCGCCCGGCAGCACGTCGACGAGCGCGCCGCCCGGCAGGTCTAGCACGACGATCGAGCCGTCGCGCAGCGCGACGGCCGCGCGCCGGCCGGCC
>CAZBBB010000200.1:0-1784 GCA_964490005.1 uncultured Phycisphaerales bacterium
GGCGACTCGGTCTGGCGGCTGTTCTACGACACCGTCAAGGGCGGCGACTTCCGCTCGCGCGAGGCCAACGTCTACCGGCTCGCGCAGGTGAGCACCGCGATCATCGACCAGTGCGTCGCGCAGGGCGTGCCGTTCGCGCGCGAGTACGGCGGGCACCTCGCCAACCGCAGCTTCGGCGGCGCGCAGGTCAGCCGCACCTTCTACGCGCGCGGCCAGACGGGCCAGCAGCTGCTGCTCGGCTGCTACGCGGCGCTCTCGCGGCAGATCGGGCTGGGGCAGGTCACGATGCACCCGCGCACCGAGATGCTCGACCTGGTGCTCGTCGACGGCGTCGCGCGCGGCATCATCACGCGCCACCTCGTCACGGGCCGTCTCGAGCGCCACGCGGCCGACGCCGTCGTGCTCGCGACCGGCGGCTACGCCAACGTCTTCTACCTCTCGACCAACGCCAAGGGCTGCAACGTCACGGCCGCCTGGCGCGCGCACCGGCACGGCGCGGGCTTCGCCAACCCCTGCTACACGCAGATCCACCCCACCTGCATCCCGCAGAGCGGCGAGCACCAGAGCAAGCTGACGCTCATGAGCGAGTCGCTGCGCAACGACGGGCGCGTGTGGGTGCCCGCCAAGCCGGGCGACGCGCGCGCGCCCGAGACGATCCCCGAGTCCGAGCGCGACTACTACCTCGAGCGCAAGTACCCCAGCTTCGGCAACCTCGCGCCGCGCGACATCGCCAGCCGCTCGGCCAAGGAAGCCTGCGACGCGGGCCGCGGCGTCGGGCCCGGCGGGCGCGGCGTGTACCTCGACTTCCGCGACTCGATCGCGCGCCTCGGGCAGCCCGCCATCGCCGACCGCTACGGCAACCTGTTCGAGATGTACGAGCGCATCACCGACGAGAACCCCTACGAGCGGCCGATGCGCATCTACCCCGCGCCGCACTACACGATGGGCGGGCTGTGGGTCGACTACAACCTCATGTCGAGCCTGCCCGGCCTGCACGTGATCGGCGAGGCCAACTTCTCCGACCACGGCGCCAACCGCCTCGGCGCGAGCGCGCTCATGCAGGGCCTGGCCGACGGCTACTTCGTGCTGCCGTACACGATCGGCCATTTCTTCGCGAGCACGAAGCTGGCCCCCGTGAACGCCGACCTGCCGGCCTTCCGCGAGGCCGAGGCGCGCGTCGAGGCGCGGCTGAAGAAGCTGCTCTCGATCGGCGGCCGGCGCTCGCCCGACAGCTTCCACCGCGAGCTGGGCCGCCTCATGTGGGACCAGGTCGGCATGGCCCGCAACGAGGCCGGCCTGAAGGCGGTGCTGGCGAAGCTGCCCGCGCTGCGCGAGGAGTTCTGGAGCAACCTGCGCGTGGTCGGCGACGGCGCCTCGCTCAACGTCGAGCTCGAGCACGCCGGGCGCGTGGCCGACTTCCTCGAGTTCGCCGAGGTCCTCACGCGCGACGCACTGGTGCGCGAGGAGTCCTGCGGCGGGCATTTCCGGCAGGAGCACCAGACCGAGGACGGCGAGGCGCGCCGCAACGACGAGCGATTCTGCCACGCCGCCGTCTGGGAATGGACGGGCGAACCTTCGGCCCCGAAGCGCCACGTCGAGAACCTGGCCTTCGAGGACGTGCACCTCGCCACGCGCAGCTACAAATGAGCGACCCGGGCAAGACGATGAAACTCACGCTGAAGGTCTGGCGCCAGAAGCACGCCGCCGACGCGGGCCGCTTCGTGACCTACGAGCACGCCCACGTCAGCCCGGACATGTCCTTCCTCGAGATGCTCGACGTGCTC
>CAZBBB010000201.1:0-1719 GCA_964490005.1 uncultured Phycisphaerales bacterium
AGCAACTCGGGGCCGCCCGACACCGGCGGCACCCTGCGCGCCACCATCATCGTGCGCGAGAACGGCGAGTACCGCCTGCGCTTCCCGGGGCCCGACGGCCGGCTGGCGCCCGGCTCGCCGGCCTACGCGATCGACGTGCTCCCGGACCAGCCTCCGGTGGTGACGCTCACCAGGCCCGGCCGTGACGCCGACGCGACCGCCGTGGACGAGGTGTTCCTCGAAGCGCGCGCCACCGACGACATCGCCGTGCGGCGCCTGGAGCTGGTGTACCGCGTCAACGGCGGGCCCGAACGCGTGGTGCGGCTCTTCGACGGTGCGCGGCGCGAGGTGGTGGGCGGCCAGACCGTGTATCTCGAGGAGATGAACCTGCGTGCCGGCGACGTGATCTCCTACTTCGCCCGCGCCGTGGACGGGCGGCCCGACACCGCGCAGGCGCTGTCGGACATCTACTTCCTCACCATCCGGCCCTTCGACCGCACCTTCCGCGAAGCGGAACAGAACGGCATGCCCGGCGAGGCGCAGGTGGACGCCGGCGAGCTGTCGGAGCGGCAGCGACAGATCGTGGCGGGCACCTTCCGCGTGGTGAAGGACCGCGCCCAGGCCGGCGAGGCGCGCTTCCGCGAGGACATGGCCACGCTGGCGCTGGCGCAGGGCCGCCTGCGCGGCGACGTCGAGACGCTGCTCGGCCGGCTGCGCTCGCGCGGCGTGGCGTCGCGCGACAGCGTCATGGGCCGGATCGCCGCCGTGCTCGACAGCGCCATGACGGCGATGCGCGCCGCCGAGACCGAGCTGGCACGCCGTGCCGCCCAGGAGGCCCTGACGCCGGAACAACAGGCGCTCACCTTCCTCCAGCGCGCCGAGACGCTGTTCAACCGCGAGACCCAGGTGGCGCGCGGTGGCCAGCCGCAGGGCGGGGGCGGCGGCTCGGCCCGCTCGCAGGAGCTGGCCGACCTGTTCGAGCTCGAGCTGGACCGGATGCGCAGTCAGTACGAGTCGGTCCAGCAGGACCAGCGTCAGCAGGCGGATGCCGAAGTGGATTCGACGCTCGAACGGCTGCGCGAGCTGGCGCGGCGCCAGCAGGCCCAGGCGGCCGACGGCCGGCGGCCGGCGGCGGACAGCATGGCCGCGGAGGCCGAGCGGCTGGCCCGGCAGCTGGAACGGCTGTCGCGCGAGCAGCAGAACCGCGACCTCACCGACGCCGCCCAGCGGCTGCGCGACGCGGCCCAGCAGCTGCGCCGCTCAGCGGCCACCCAGGGCGCGTCGCAGTCGGCCGCGGCGGACCGGCTGCGCGAGGCCGAACAAAGCCTGTCACGCGGCCGGTCGGGCGGCCTGCGGCGCGGCGTCGAGCAGGCGCAGCAGCGCGCCGAGCGGCTGCGCCAGCAGCAGGAGCAGAACCGCCGCGATCTGGCCGGGCTCGACAGCAGCGGCGCGGCGCGGGCCGCGTCCATCCAGCGCCTGCTCGACCGCAAGAATGCCATGGCCCAGGAGGTCGGTGCGCTCGAGGACGAGCTCGAGCGGCTCGGCCGCGACGCCCAGACCGAGCAGCCGCAGGCCTCGCAGCGCCTGCGTGACGCGGCGCGCGGCCTGCGCGAAGGGCGCGTCGAGGACAAGATCCGCTACTCGCGGCAGCTCGCCGGCCGCGCCAGCGACGCGGCGCGCACGATCGACGACGCGATCGGCGCCGACCTCGACAGCCTGGCCCAGCGGGTCGGAGCCGCG
>CAZBBB010000202.1:0-1704 GCA_964490005.1 uncultured Phycisphaerales bacterium
TCGCCGCCGTCGCCGGTGAGCACGACCTTCACGTCGCGCGCCGCGATGCGGCTCAGCAGGAACATCGGGATCGAGCTGCTGTCGGCGAAGGGCTCGCCGTGGTGGCGCACGATGTCGCCGAGCAGCGCCACGGCGTCGGGCTCCACCAGCTCTTCGTGGTGCTCGGTGCCGAAGAGCTGCGCGACCTTGCGGGCCCCGACGCGCTCGTCGTAGCCGGCCTCGGCGAAGCCGATCGTGTAGGTGCGCAGCGGCGCCACCCCGGCCTGCGCCATGAGCGCGACGACCGCGGCCGAGTCGAGCCCGCCCGAGAGGAAGGCGCCCAGCGGCACGTCCGACATCAGCCGCCGGCGCACCGCCGCCGCGAGGCGCGCGCGCACCTCCTCGGCGGCCTCGTCGAGGCTCGGCGGCTCGCTCGCGTCGCTGCCGGGCGCCAGCCGCCAGGTGCGATGCACGGTCGTGCGTCCCTGCTCGGCCACGAGCACGCTGCCCGGCGGCAGCTTGCGCGCGCCCTTCCAGATCGTGGCCGGATGCGGAACGACGCGATGCGCGAGGAGGTCGGAGAGCGCCTGCTCGTCGAGCGTGCGGTCGACGAGCGGCTCGCGGCGCAGCGCCGCCAGCTCGCTCGCGAACACCAGCGCCTCGGCGGTCCGGGCATAGACCAGCGGCTTCTTGCCCACCCGGTCGCGCCCGAGGATCAGCCGCCGCGCCGCGCCGTCCCAGAGCGCGAAGGCGTACATGCCCTCCAGCCGGTCGAAGCAGCGCGGCCCCTCGGCGTCCCACCACTCGCGCATCAGCGGCAGCAGCACCTCGCTGTCGGAGTCGCTCAGGAAGCGGTGCCCGCGCGCGCTCAGCTCGGCGCGCAGTTCGGCGTGGTTCCAGATCTCGCCGTTGACGACGAGCAGGTCGCGGCCGTCGACCGAGCGCATCGGCTGCCGGGCGCGCGGCGAGAGGTCGATGATCGCGAGGCGGCGGTGCGCCAGCGCGACGGGTCCGTCGACCGCGATGCCGCTGCCGTCGGGGCCGCGGTGCGCGAGGGCCGCGCCCAGCGCCGCCGCGGCCGGGCCGTCACCCGCCCGTCCGGGGTCGAACCAGAGCTTGCCCGCGATGCCGCACATGCGCGGCGATGATCGCATCGCGCGGGGACGAAGACGACGAGCGCGTTCAGGGCAGCGCCGGCGGAGCGCCGCCGGCGAGCACGAGGCGCAGCACGTAGCCGGCGTAGCCGCCGAACAGCAGCCCTCCCTCCACGCGCGAGATGCGCAGGCCGGTGGCGAAGATCGGCAGGCAGATCAGCGCGGCGCCGACCATCACCGGCACGTCGACGCGCAGCGCCTCGGGCGGCACGGGCAGCCCCCCCGCGCTCGCCGCCCCCGCCAGCCCGGCCGCGCCCAGCAGGTTGAACAGGTTGCTGCCGATGACGTTGCCCACCGCGATCTCGCGCTGTCCGCGGAGCGTCGCCAGCACGGAGGTCGCGATTTCCGGCAGCGAGGTCCCGACGGCGAGGATCGTCAGGCCGATCACGAGATCGCTCACGCCGAGCGCCTGCGCGAGCGTGACGGCGCCCTGCACCAGCCAGCGGCTGCCGAACACGAGCATCCCCAGGCCGACGAGGACGAGCGCGACGTCGACCGCCACCCGCGCGGCCGTCGCGCGCGTCGGCGGGAGCGGCGGCCCGGCGGCCGTCGGCGCCGCCGGGGCGCGCGC
>CAZBBB010000203.1:0-1564 GCA_964490005.1 uncultured Phycisphaerales bacterium
TTCAACAGCCACGTCGACTTCTTCGAGGAGATCGCCAAGTTCCGCGCCGCGCGCCGCATCTACGCGCGCCGCATGCGCGATCGCTACGGCGCCAAGGACCCGCGCTCGATGATGCTGCGGTTCCACACGCAGACGGCCGGGTGCTCGCTCACCGCGCAGCAGCCGCTCAACAACATCGTGCGCACGGCCTGGGAGGCGCTGGCCGGCGTGCTCGGCGGCACGCAGAGCCTGCACACCAACTCCATGGACGAGACGCTGGCGCTGCCGACCGAGAAGGCCGCCAAGGTCGCGCTGCGCACGCAGCAGCTCATCGCGTACGAGTCGGGGGTCGCGAACACGATCGACCCGCTCGCCGGGAGCTGGTTCGTCGAGGACGCCACCAACCGCATGGAGGCGGCCGCGAACGCGATCTTCGACGCGATCGACGAGCAGGGCGGCGTGATCGCCGCGATCGAGAAGGGCTGGTTCCAGCGCGAGATCGGCCGCGCGGCCTACCGCTACCAGCGCGAGCTCGAAGCCGGCCGGCAGATCATCGTGGGCGTGAACAAGTTCGTCGAACTCGACGAGGACGACACGCCGCTCGAGATCCTCAAGATCGGGCCCGAGAGCGAGGCCGAGTGCGTGCAGGCGCTGGCCGCGCTCAAGCGCACGCGCAGCGCCGCCAAGGTCGCGGCGGCGCTCGCGCGCATCGCCGCCGACGCGCGCGCCTCCGTGAACCTGATGCCCGCCTTCATGGAAGCCGGCTCGGCCTACTGCACCCTGGGCGAGATGGTCGACGTGCTGCGCGGCGAATTCGGCACCTACCGCGAACCCGCGGTCTTCTGAGGGAGATGCCCGTGAGCGATCAACCCATTCGCGTGCTCGTGGCCAAGCCCGGCCTCGACGGACACGACCGCGGCGCCAAGGTCGTGGCCTCGGCGCTGCGCGACGCCGGCATGGAAGTCATCTACGGCGGTCTGCACCAGACGCCGGAGGCCATCGCCGAGATGGCGGTGCAGGAGGACGTCGACGCCGTCGGGCTCTCGGTGCTCTCCGGCGCGCACATGCACCTGTTCCCGCGCGTCGTCGAACTGCTGCGCGCGGCCGGCGCGGGCCACATGCTCGTGACGGGCGGCGGCATCATCCCCGCCGAAGACATGGGCGCGCTCGCGAAGGCGGGCGTCGGCCGGCTGTTCGGGCCCGGCGCCACGCTCAAGGAGCTCGTCGAGTACATCCGCAGCGAAGTCGCGCGCCGCCGCGCCGCCGCCGGGAGCGCCTGACGATGGCCCCGTCACCCCGCAAGACCACGCCGCGGCCGATGCCCGACCGCGACATCCTCAACATCGACGGCGCCGCCGAGTTCCTCGGCGTGTCGGTCAAGACCTTCGCCAAGGTGCTGCGCGAGGGCGACGTGCCCGGCCGCAAGGTCGGCCGCGAGTGGAAGTTCAGCCGGCAGGCGCTCATCGAGTGGGTGGGGAGCAGCCGCACGAGCGCCTTCCTCGACGGCAGCGACGAGGAGCCGGCCGCCGACGTGCCGCCCGCGCCGCGCCGCCGCGGCCGCCCGCCGGGACGCGCCGCCGGCGCG
>CAZBBB010000204.1:0-1559 GCA_964490005.1 uncultured Phycisphaerales bacterium
GTGGCGGCGGCCGGGCCGCTCGACGCCGGCCAGCGCGCCGTGGCCGAGCAGGGCCGCCGCGCGGCGCTGGCGCTGGCGCTCGATGCCAGCCGGGCCGGGCGGCCGGGCGTCGTGGCGGCCGACGAGGGACTGGTGGGGCGCGACGACCTGGTCGTCGGCACCGGCCCCGACGTCGGCGGCCTCGGGGGCCTGGGCGCGGTCGCGCTCAAGGTCGGTCCGGCCGAACTGCTCGCCCTGCGGCGCGCACCCGAGATGCTCACGGCGCTGCCGCCGGTGCGCTTCGTGCGCGTTTCCGGGCGTCTGCCGCGCTGGGTGGGGCCCTTCGACCTCGCCCGGGAGCTGGCCGCGCGCGCCGCCGACGGCCGCGGGGCGTACGAATTCCACGGCGACACGATCGCCGCCTGCGACGTGCCCGATCGGCTGGCGCTGTGCGAGGCGCTGGCGCGCCGCGGCCTCTCCGCCCTCGTGCCGCCCGACGCGCGCACGGTGGCCTGGCTCGCCGCCCGGCAGGCGCGCCCGCCGAGCGGCCCGTTGCCGGCGCTGCACGAGGTCCCGGCGCAGGCCGAGTGGATCGAGATCGACGCGCGGCGCGTGCGACTGGCGGCCGATCGCGGCGCCGCGGCCCTGCGCGTGGAGGCCGAGGACGGCCCGCCCGTCGACGAGGCGCTGCTCGAGGGCCGCGTCGAGGAGCTGCGCGTCGCCGCCGAGGTCCTGCGCGACCGCAACGTGAAGCGCGGGCTGGTGCTGCTGGTGGTTCCAGCGAGCCAGAGGGCCCTCGTGCACGCGATCGACGAGGGGCTGGCGGCCGATCTCGTGCGCGCCGGCGCGATCCTGCTGCCACCGGGGCAGTCGCCGCCGGCTTCGACCGGCGCCCGGCGTGTCGCGACGAGCGTGACGCGCGACGACGAGATCGTCGCCGGCGCCGCCGTCGTCGCCGCGAGCGCGATCGCCGGCCGACTCATCGATCCCGAGGGGATGCGACGCTCGCATCGTCGGCGCGCGCGGCTCGTCTGAGTCGGCGTCGTCGCGCGCGTCGCGTTGCGCGCCGCGCCGCGTCTGTGCTACCCCCCTTCCCAGCCTTCGTCGTGCTGCGCTAGAGTGCGAACGTCGGCGGGCGCTCGGCGCGTGCCGACCGGGCGTGGCGAAGCGGTCGGGAGGGACGGATGGCGAAGCGGCAGACGGCGTGCCCGCAGTGCGGGCAATCGTTCCAGGTCGAGGCGGCGAACGAAGGCAAGCGCGCGCGCTGCCGCGTGTGCTCGGCGAGCTTCACGATCTCCTTCGCGGCGCAGTCCGTCGCCGAGTCGACCTCGCCGGTCGTCGTGGAGGTCGCCGCCGCGCGGGACCGCGACGACGAGGCGCGTCGCGCGCAGCTCGAGCGGCACGAGGCCCGCTTGCGGCAGGCGGCGGAGGCGCAGCGCGCCGCCGAGGAGCGCGTCGCGATCGAGGAGCGGCAGGCCGACGAGGCCGAGCGGCGCGCGCAGGCGGCCGCCGAGCGCGTGCACGCCGCCGAGGAGCGCCTCGCGCAGCTCGAGGCGCGTGCCGCGCGGGCGGAGCAGGCC